>DMYQ01000280.1:0-1705 GCA_003482555.1 Janthinobacterium sp.
TGGAGCCTGATCCGCGACCCGATGATGCTGGCGCTGATCGCCTACACCTTCAGCGTGTCGGTCTACGTGGCCGCCACCGCCAAGCCGGAAACCCTGCACATGGCGGCCATCGCCATCGTCGACGAAGACGCTTCGCCGCTGTCGGCGCGCATCGCGGCGGCCTTCTTCCCGCCCCAGTTCACGCAGCCGGTGATGATCGCCCAGGCCGAGGTGGACGCCGGACTGAACTCGGGCGCCTACACCTTCACCCTGAACATCCCGCCCAACTTCCAGCGCGACGTGCTGGCTGGCCGGCACACCGAACTGCAGCTGAACGTGGACGCCACGCGCATGAGCCAGGCCTTCAGCGGCAACGCCTACATCCAGCAGATCGCGGCCGGCGAAATCCGCGCCTTCGCCCAGCGCTACCGCGCCGAGCCGGTCGCTCCCGTTGAACTGGTGCTGCGTTCGCGCTTCAACCCCAGCCTGACGGAAGCCTGGTTCGGCGCCCTGATGGACATCATCAACAACGTCACCATGCTCTCCATCATCCTGACCGGCGCCGCCCTGATCCGCGAGCGCGAGCACGGCACCATCGAACATTTGCTGGTGATGCCGGTGACCCCGGCCGAGATCATGCTGGCCAAGGTCTGGTCCATGGGCCTGGTGGTGCTGGTGGCGGCCACCCTGTCGCTGACCTTCGTCGTGCGCGGCGCCCTGCACGTGCCGATCGAGGGTTCGGTGGCCCTGTTCCTGGTGGGCGCCGCCCTGCACCTGTTCGCCACCACCTCGATGGGCATCTTCATGGCCACGGTGGCGCGCAGCATGCCGCAGTTCGGCATGCTGCTGATCCTGGTGCTCTTGCCGCTGCAAATGCTGTCGGGCGCGACCACCCCGCGCGAGAGCATGCCGGCCTTGGTGCAGCACATCATGCTGCTGGCGCCGACCACCCATTTTGTCGAACTCAGCCAGGCAATTCTGTACCGCGGCGCCGGCATCGGCGTAGTATGGAAACCATTCCTGGCGTTGCTGGCGATCGGCGGCGCCCTGTTTTCAGTTTCACTGTCCCGTTTTCGCAAGACGATCAGCCAGATGGCTTGACGTGGGCGCAAGCGGATTTTTACCTCTCTTCAAAAAGGACACCATCATGACCATCAATACCGATTTGCCGATGAATCTCTACAAAGCCAATCTGGAACTGCTGCAAAACACGGGCAGGCTGATACAGGAAAGCAGCCAGCAGTTCATGGCCCAGGGCGCCAAGCCGGGCGACCTGCAAGCCTTCGCCAGCAACGCCGCCAGCAGCCAGGCCGCCTTCGTGGCGGGCTGGACGGCTGCCGTCCAGACCTGGCAAAAGGAAGCCAGCGAAGCCATGAGCGGCGTCGCCAGCGCCATGCCCGCCAATCCGATGGGCGACTTCCTGAAACAGTTTGGCAAATAAGCGCTAGCGCGCCAAGGCGATACGCCAATGCGGCGCGCTAAGCGAAGCATAAGTTACGCGGCGCGGCCGCCGGCTGCGCATACGAGGTCGGGTTAGCCGGAGGGCATGACCCGACCCGCCGGCTCACGCTTCCGGTTCGGCGGTGCCGGGCCGGAGGCGCTCCAGCCCACCCGGCAAAGACACAATGACAAACGACACTCCGGGATTTTTCCGCGCCGGCGGCGTGCCATTTCCTTTCAACTTTGAGCACCTTGATCCCATGATGATGAACAATCCCGACTCCCG
>DMYQ01000280.1:1805-5164 GCA_003482555.1 Janthinobacterium sp.
TAGAGCGCACCCTCGGCAACGACGACATCCAGCTCTTCGCCGTCATGTCGGGCGACGACAATCCGCAGCATATCGACGCCGAATTCGCCGCCTCGACCCGCTTCCACGGCGTCATCGCGCACGGCATGTGGGGCGCGGCCCTGATCTCGGCCGTGCTCGGCACCCGCCTGCCGGGGCCGGGCACCATCTATCGCGGGCAGACCCTGCGCTTCCTGCTGCCGGTGCGGGTCGGCGACACGCTCACCATCCGCGTCACCGTGATCGCGCGCGAGCCCGAGCACCGCCAGGTGCGGCTGGCCTGCGTCTGCGTCAACCAGGACGGCCACACCGTCATCGAGGGCGAGGCCGACGTGATCGCGCCGAAGGAATCCATCGCCCGTCCCCGCACCACCCTGCCGGAGGTGCGCCTGAGCAGCGCCGACGGCATGCGTCGCTTGCTCGACCATGTGCGGCCGCTGGGCAGTATCCGGGTCGCCGTGGTGCATCCCTGCGACGAGCTCAGTCTGTCGGCCGCGCTGGACGCCCGCGCCGCCGGCCTGATCGTGCCGGTGCTGGTGGCGCCGCGCGCCAAACTGGAAGCGCTGGCCGCGCAGGCCGGGCTGGACCTGGCCGGCATCGCCATCGAAGACGTTGAACACAGCCACGCGGCGGCGGCGCGCGCCGCCGCGATGGCCGCCACCGGCGAGGTCGAGGCCCTGATGAAGGGCAGCCTGCACACCGACGAGCTGATGGCGGCCGTGCTGGCCACGCCCGGCTTGCGCACCAGGCGCCGCCTGAGCCACTGCTTCCTGATGCAGACGCCGGCTTATCCGCGCCCCTTCATCATCACCGACGCCGCCATCAACATCGCCCCCAACCTGGAGCAAAAGGCCGACATCGTGCGCAACGCCATCGACCTGGCGCACGCCATCGGCGTGGCCCTGCCGCGGGTGGCGATCCTGGCCGCCGTCGAGACCATCAACCCGAACATGCCGGCCACCCTGGACGCGGCGGCCCTGTGCAAGATGGCCGACCGCGGCCAGATCACGGGCGCCCTGCTGGACGGCCCGCTGGCCTTCGACAACGCCGTCTCGGTGGCGGCCGCCACCGTCAAGGGCATCGTCTCGGAAGTGGCCGGGCGCGCCGACGTGCTGGTGGTGCCGGATCTGGAGAGCGGCAATATGCTGGCCAAGCAGCTCGAATACATGGGCGACGCCGCCAGCGCCGGCATCGTGCTGGGCGCCAGGGTGCCGATCGTGCTGACCAGCCGCGCCGATTCGCGCGCCAGCCGCATCGCCTCTTGCGCCGTGGCCCTGATGCTGGCCCACCACTACCGCAACTGCCCACCATGAAAGCGAGCTCCCCACAAGCGCCCGGCGCCCTGATCCTGGTCTTGAACTGCGGCTCGTCGAGCATCAAGTTCGCCCTCTTCGACTGCGCCGGCGCGACGCCGCCGCGGCAGGCCGAATGGAGCGGCAAGGTCGACGGCATAGGCGGCCCGCAAGCGGCCTTCCGCGCCGACGGCGCGCCCGAGCCCCTGGTCTTGGACGCGCTGCGGCCCTACCACGCGGCCCTGGCGCATATCCGCGCCCGCGTCGCCGCCTGGCTGGACGGGCGCGGCTTGCGCGGCGTGGCCCACCGCGTCGTGCATGGCGGCAGCAAGTATTTCGCCCCCGTGCGCATCGACGCCGCGGTGCTGGCCGACCTGAAGACTTATATCCCGCTGGCGCCGCTGCACCAGCCCTTCGCGCTGGAAGCCATCGAAGTGCTGCTAGCTACCTATCCGGACCTGACCCAGGTGGCTTGCTTCGACACCGCCTTCCACCACACCGTGCCGCAAGTCGAGCAGATGCTGGCGCTGCCCTGGGCCCAGTGGGAACGGGGCTTGCGCCGCTACGGCTTCCACGGCCTGTCGTACGAATACATGTCGGTGGCGCTGGCGGAGCGCCACGGCGCGGCGGCGCGCGGGCGCGTCATCGTCGCCCACCTGGGCAGCGGCGCCAGCCTGTGCGCCATGCACGACTTGCGCAGCGTCGCCACCACCATGGGCTTTTCCGCGCTGGACGGGCTGATGATGGGGACCCGCTGCGGCGCCCTCGACCCGGGCGCGGTGCTATACCTGATGCAGATCGAAAAGCTGACCCTGGAGCAGGTCGGCCACTTGCTGTACCACGAGTCCGGCCTGCTGGGCGTGTCCGGAGTATCGGCCGAGCCGCCGGTGCTGCTGGCGCAGGAAAGGCGCGACGACGCCACCGGCGAGCGGGTGCGCGCCGCGCTGGCGCTGTACGTGCGCCGCATCGTGCGCGAGATCGGCGCCCTGACGGCCGTGCTGGGCGGCCTCGAGCTGCTGGTGTTCACGGCCGGGGTGGGCGAGCACAGCGCCGAACTGCGGCGCCGCATCTGCGACGGCCTGGCTTTCCTGGGGCCGCGCCTGGACGCCGCTGCCAATACGGGCAACGCGGCCCTGATCTCGGCGCCGGACAGCCGCCTCCGCATCGGCGTCGAACCCACCAACGAGGAGTGGATCGCGGCCCGTCATGCGGCGGCCCTGGCGCCGGCCGCGCATTGATGTTCGAGGATGCTCGATATAATTTTATTACGCTAAGTGCGTTACCGTACGGAAGAAGATGATCCAATGACATATTCTGAATGCATGTTGTAGCGTTCCTTCAGCAGTAGAAGACGCGATATCTGGCAATTTTTGGACATTTTGCCTGCCTTTGATAAGTATAAATATGCTTCCCTCCAATCCTTGAAAGGTTACACAAAATGAATAAATTACTCGCTACCCTGATCGCTACCCTGTTTGCCACCGCGGCTTTCGCTCAAACCCCGGCTCCGGCTCCAATGGCGCAAACGCCAGCCGTCGTCAAAGCCGAAGGCAAAGCCGACACCGCCAATGCAAAAGCTGCAACGAAAGAAGTGAAAGCGGACGCCAAAGCGGACGAAAGCGTTGCAAAGTCGGAAGTCAAATCCGACAAGAAAAAAACCAAGGCCCACCACAAATCGGCCAAGACCCACGCCAAGGCAGCTAAAAAAGTCGCCAGCGCCGACGCCGAAGACAAAATGGGCGCTGAAGCCAAGGCCGACAAGACCGATGCCAAAGCCGACGCCAAGGAAACCAAGGCAGTGGTGAAAGCCGATGCCAAAGTGTCCAAGAAAAAAATCGACGCCGCCGCTAAAAAAGACCTCGCCGCCAGCAAAACCGGCGAAGTCAAGGCCGAAGGCGACGCCAACGTCAAAGCCGCGGCAGGTAAATAATCCGGCGCGGGCCGCGCGCCCGCACGGATGAAAAAAAAAGACAGGTTCGCCTGTCTTTTTTTTGTGGTGCGCCCGGCGAGGGCGCACTTACTTGGAGGTGAAAGTCCTCTACTCGCCCG
>DMYQ01000112.1:0-3011 GCA_003482555.1 Janthinobacterium sp.
GCGCCGCAGCGCCACCTTGATGTTGCGCGTGCCCAATTCGCGCTCGGCATCGTAATCCTTGTAGGCGCGCGCTTCCCACACCTTGACGGCCGTGCGCTTGCCGCCCTGGCCGCCTATGCGTATGCCTTCCGGATTGGTGCCGCCGTTGCCGAAGGGCGAGGTGCCGCCGCTGCCTATCCACTTGCTGCCGCCCTCGTGGCGCTCTTTCTGTTCTTCGAGCAATTCCTTAAGCCTGTCCATCAGCTTGTCGTAGCCGAATTTTTCCAGCTGCGCCTTTTGCTCGTCGGACAGTTCGCGCTCCATGCGCTTGACCAGCCAGTCGAGCGGAATCGAGGCGTTGCTCTCGAAGGCGGCGTGGATGCCCTTGAAATACTGGGCGAAGGCGCGGTCGAACTTGTCGAAATGGGCTTCATCCTTGACCATGGTCAGGCGCGCCAGATAGTAAAAGTCGTCCATCGACGCGTCGATGATATTTTTTTGCAGCGCTTCGAGCAGGGTCAGGAATTCCTTGATCGAGACGGGAATCTTGGCATCCTTGAGCGTGAAGAAAAAATCGATCAGCATGCTAGTCCCGCTTCAACTTGTATTGCAGTTGCGCCTTGATCTCCGGCCACTCGCCGCGCGTGATGCTATACATATAAGTGTCGCGCACGGTATTGTCGCGGCGCAGGGCGTGGTGGCGCAGCACGCCGTCCAGCTTGGCGCCCAGGCGCAGGATGGCCGCCTGCGACGCGAAATTGAAATTATCGGTGCGAAAGCCGACGATGGCGCAGCCCAGGGTCTCGAAGGCATGGGTCAGCAGCATCAACTTGCACGTCGTGTTGACGTGGCTGCGCTGGTGGCTCCTGGCGTACCAGGTGTAGCCAATCTCCATCCGATCCAGCTCCGGCACGATGTCGTGGTAGCTGCTGGTGCCCAGCACGGCGCCGCTGGCCGCGTCGAGCACGGCGAAGGCGAGGCGCTGCGGGCGCATTTCGACGGCCTTGAAGATGTACTGGTCGACTTGCTCCGGCTCCGGCACCGAGGTGACGCGCAGGCGCCACAGCTCGCCGTCCGCGGCGGCCGCGCGCAGGCCGGCGGCGTGGTGGGGCGCCAGCATTTCCAGGCGCACGCCGTTCAATTCCAATCGGGGCTGGCCGAGGTCTTCCATCAGCGTATGGCCCGCGACATGTGCACGAGGCGCTCGAACAGTTGCACATCCTGTTCATTTTTCAGCAGCGCGCCGTGCAGCGGCGGCACGATGGCCTTGGTATCCTTGCTGCGCAGGGCCTCGGCCGGGATGTCGGCCACCAGCAGCAGCTTGAGCCAGTCGAGAAATTCCGAGGTCGACGGCTTCTTCTTCAAGCCGGCCACGTCGCGCACCTCGTAAAAGGTTTGCAGGGCCTGGGCCAGCAATTCCTGCTTCAGGTGCGGATAGTGGACGGCGACGATGCGCTCCATCGTTTCCTTGTCCGGGAACTTGATGTAGTGGAAGAAGCAGCGCCGCAAGAAGGCGTCCGGCAACTCTTTTTCATTGTTGGAGGTAATGATCACCAGCGGCCTGTGGGTGGCCACCACCATTTCGCGCGTTTCATAGACATAGAATTCCATCCGGTCCAGCTCGCGCAGCAAGTCGTTCGGGAATTCGATGTCGGCCTTGTCGATCTCGTCGATCAGCAACACCACCGGTTCCGGCGCCGTGAACGCCTGCCACAGCACGCCCTTGACGATGTAGTTGTGGATGTCGCGCACGCGCTCGTCGCCCAGTTGCGAGTCGCGCAGGCGCGAGACGGCGTCGTATTCGTACAAGCCCTGCTGGGCCTTGGTGGTCGACTTGATGTGCCACTGCATCAGCGGCATGCCCAGCGCCGCCGCCACTTCCTCGGCCAGCATGGTCTTGCCGGTGCCCGGCTCGCCCTTGATGAGCAGCGGACGCTGCAGGGTCAGCGCGGCGTTCACCGCCAGTTTCAAGTCGGTGGTGGCGACGTAACTGTCGCTGCCCTGGAATCGGTGGCCTGGGCCTTGATGTGCTTGCATGAGCTTGTCGATCAAAGTGGAATTACACCAAGTATAAGGGAGTTTGTCCGCCCCCCGTGTAGAGCGCCGCCTCGGACAGGGGTGCACATGTCAAACATTCAAAGTGGACTTGCGGGAACGTCTTGGGTTAAAATCGCAGGTTGATAGTGCGAAATTGACCATTCGTGACCATACACTTACGCCGTATCCCCGATTACCATTGACTACCTTTGCCACCATGAAAAAAATCTTCGCACTTCTCGTGCTCGCCGGCCTGGCCGATGTCGCCGTCGCGGCGGACATCGTTGGAAACGCCAAGGCCGCCCCAGCCAAGGTTGAAATGTGTATCGGTTGCCACGGCATCCCCGGGTACAAGGCCTCGTTCCCGGAAGTGTTCCAGGTGCCGATGATAGGCGGCCAGTCCGCCAAGTACATCGAAAACGCCTTGAAAGCCTATCAAAAGGGCGATCGCAAGCACCCGACCATGCACGGCATCGCGGCCAGCCTGTCCGATCAAGACATCGCTGACGTTGCGGCTTATTACTCGCAACAATCCGTTCAGCCGAAATAAGGGAACAGTCCAATGAAAAAAATTATCACCGCCCTGTTGTGCTCCGTGGTCTCGTTTGGCGCCGCCGCCAGCGGCAATGTCGACGCCGGCAAGGCCCTGGCTGAAAAATACAGCTGCGCCGCCTGCCACGGCAAGGATCTCGGTTCGCCGATCGATCCTTCCTATCCGAAACTGGCCGGCCAGCACAAGGATTACCTGGAACACGCGCTGACCGCCTACAAGCGCGGCGACGCGCCAAACGGCCGCAACAACCCGATCATGGGTGGCCAGGTCAAGCCTTTGAGCAGCCAGGACATCAAGGATTTGGCCGCGTATCTGAGCAGCCTGCCGACCACCCTGGCCGCGCACCGTTGAGATCGTCCCGCCGGATGTAAAAAAAAGCCACCTTCGCGTGGCTTTTTTTACATCCGGCCGGGGATGTCCCGGTCTCGGCGTCAACCTCAAC
>DMYQ01000112.1:3098-4377 GCA_003482555.1 Janthinobacterium sp.
CTCAATCTCAGCGCCGGCGCACGCACTCGATGTAAGCTTCGCCGTCCGGCGGCAGGCCGGCCCGCTGCGAGTTCCAGATCATCTGGCCCAGGCATTCCATGATCTGGTGGTGGGCGGCATGTTCCGAGTCCAGGCGCTGGCTCAGGTTCTGGCAGGCGGCGCGGATGCCGCTCGGGCGGTCGACGGCGACCTGTTCGGCGATAGTCAAGTGCATCGACAAGTGCAGAAAGGGATTGGCCTGGCCGCCTTCCTGCGCGTAGTCGCGCGCCAGGGCCGCGTCCACGTCGTCCAGTTCGGCTTCGTATTCGGGGTGCTGGACGATCCAGTCGAGCGCGATCGCTTCCAGCGGGCTGAGAATTTCCTTGGCCCGGTGTTTGCGGTAAATATCGCAGAAAAAACGGCGCACATCGTCGGAGGAGGGAGTAAACATCGGCGGGTCGGTGAAGTGGGACAGGCGCCATTGTACCGCGTGCGCAAACTGTGTACTCTGTGAGGCTAGCTTGTCTTTTCACTCACGGAGAATGCCCATGCTCAACGATAGCGCCCTCGATACCCTGTTTTACGCCGCCCGTACCCACAACGGCTGGCTCGACCGTCCCGTCAGCGACTCCCAGCTGGCGCATCTGTTCGACTTGATGAAGTGGGCGCCGACCTCGGTCAACAGCTCGCCGGCCCGCATCGTCTTCGTCAAGTCGGCGCCGGAAAAGGCGAAGCTGGGCGCCTGCATGGCGGCCGGCAACGCCGACAAGGTCTTGCAGGCGCCGGTGACGGCCATCATCGGCATGGACATGGCGTTTTACGACAAGCTGGCGCAACTGGCGCCGCACATGGATGCGCGCGCCTGGTTCAGCGGCAATCAAGTCTTGTCGGACGCCACCACCTTCCGCAACTCCTCGCTGCAGGGCGGTTACCTGATCCTGGCGGCGCGCGCCATCGGCCTCGATTGCGGCCCGATGTCGGGCTTCGACGCCGAGCGCGTGGACGCGGAATTTTTTGCCGGCACCACGATCAAGGCCAATTTCGTCTGCAGCCTCGGTTACGGCGACGTCGCCAAGGTGCGCCCGCGGGCGCCGCGCCTGTCCTTCGACGAGGCGTGCAAGATCGTTTGATGGATGTGCGGTAGCAAGCGGGAGCAAAACGCAAAACGGGCATCCGAGGATGCCCGTTTTGCGTTGCGGCTGCTTAGCTTGTTACCTTGGCCGCGCGACTTTCCTTGTTATTTGTGCGGCAGCAGCGCCGGCGGCGTCCCTTCGCAGGGTTCGCAGGGTTCGCACGGTTC
>DMYQ01000112.1:4501-9719 GCA_003482555.1 Janthinobacterium sp.
GGACTGCCATGCACCGGCCAGGTCAGAAAACGCGACAATTCCTGCAGCGCGCGCTGGTAGACGTCGCGCTTGAACTCGATGACCACGTCGAGCGGCACCCAGTACTCGTGCCAGCGCCAGGCGTCAAACTCGGGGTGGTCGGTCAGGCGTAGATTCACGTCGTTGTCGCGCGCACACATGCGCAGCAAGAACCAAATCTGCTTCTGGCCCCGATAATGGCCGCGGATTTCCCGCTTGATGAAGTGGTCGGGCACTTCATAGCGCAGCCAGTCGCGCGTGCGGCCGACGATCTTGACGTGTTCTTGCCGTAATCCTATCTCCTCTTCAAGTTCGCGAAACATGGCTTGTTCGGGGGTTTCCCCGTACTTGATGCCGCCTTGCGGAAACTGCCAAGAGTGCTCGCGCACCCGCTTTCCCCACCACACCTCATTCTGGGCGTTTAGCAGGATGATGCCGACGTTGGGCCGGAACCCTTCACGGTCGAGCATAGTGCACCTCAAACTTTCTGCGGCCGAGTGTCCTTTTTACATTTTTGCCCACAACTCCGCATGCCGAGACCGTCTTCCTGGTGGGAAAACTGTCGGAATCGCACCAATTGAACGCATTTTCATAAAGTATGGACGCATCAGCCAGCTAATCCTTTAAAATTAGGTTGATTATAACCCTCTCTTTTTAAAAAGAATTCACCGTTATGCGCGCCTCACGATTTTTTATATCCACGCTCAAAGAAGCCCCCTCCGACGCCGAAATCGTCAGCCACCAGTTGATGATGCGCGCAGGCATGATCAAGCGCCTCGGCTCCGGCATTTACACCTACATGCCGATGGGCTTGCGCGTCATCCGCAAGGTCGAAGCCATCGTGCGCGACGAGATGAACAAGGCGAGCGGCATCGAGCTGCTGATGCCCCTGGTGCAACCGGCCGAGCTGTGGCAAGAGACTGGCCGCTGGGACAAGATGGGCGCCGAACTGATGCGCGTCAAGGATAGGCACGGCCGCGAGTACGCGATCCAGCCCACCTCGGAAGAAGTGATCACCGACGTGGTGCGCACCGAAATCAAGTCTTACCGCCAGTTGCCGCTCAATTTTTACCACATCCAGACCAAGTTCCGCGACGAGCGCCGGCCCCGTTTCGGCCTCATGCGCGGGCGCGAGTTCACCATGAAGGATGCCTATTCCTTCGACCGCGACGTGGCCGGCCTGCAAAAGTCTTACCAAGTCATGTTCGACGTCTACGTCAAGATCTTCACCCGCTTCGGCTTGAAGTTCCGCGCGGTGGCGGCCGACAACGGCGCCATCGGCGGTTCCGGTTCGCATGAATTCCACGTTATCGCCAGCACCGGCGAAGACGCCCTGGTGTATTGCCCGACCTCGGATTACGCGGCCAATATGGAAGCGGCCGAAGCCTTGCCCGTTTGCGCCGAACGGGCCGCGCCCGGCGCCGCCCTGACGAAGACCGCTACCCCGGGCACGGTCAAGTGCGAAACCGTGGCGGCCCTGCTCGGCCTGCCGCTCGAGCGCACCGTCAAGACCATCGCGCTGACGGTGGAAACCGAGACCGACGGCAAGATCGCGAAACAGTACTGGATGCTGTTGCTACGCGGCGACCACGAACTCAACGAAGTGAAGGTGGGCAAGATCGCCGGCCTGGCCGGACATCGCTTTTCGACCGAGGCCGAGTTGCTGGAAGTGTATGGCTGCGTGCCCGGTTATCTGGGCCCGATCGGCACCAGGGCCGCCGTCACCGTTGTTGCCGACCGCACGGTCGCCAACATGAGCGACTTCGTGTGCGGCGCCAACGAAGCCGATTTCCACTACACGGGCGCGAACTGGGGCCGCGACATGGCCGAACCGACCCTGCTGGCGGACTTGCGCAACGTCGTCGAAGGTGACGCCTCGCCGGACGGCAAGGGCGTGCTGGCGATCGAGCGCGGCATCGAAGTGGGGCATGTGTTCCAGCTCGGCACTTCTTACTCGGAAAGCATGAAGGCCACCTTCCTCGATGAAAATGGCAAGCCGGCGCCGCTGCAGATGGGTTGCTATGGCATCGGCGTGACGCGCATCCTGGGCGCCGCCATCGAGCAGAATTTCGACGCCAAGGGTATCGTCTGGCCGACTTCGATCGCGCCCTTCGAGCTGGTGTTGTGCCCGATGAGCTATGACCGCAGCGAATTGGTCAAGGAAGAGACCGACAAGCTGTACGCGGCCATGCAGGCGGCCGGCATCGACGTCATCATCGACGACCGCGGCTTGCGCCCGGGCGCCATGTTCGCCGACTGGGAATTGATCGGCGTGCCGCATCGCATCGTGATCGGCGAGCGCGGCCTCAAGGAAGGCAATCTGGAATACCAGGGCCGGCGCGACGCCGAGGCCAGCGCCGTTCCCCTGGCCGAGATGGTGGCCTTCATCCAGGGTAAAATGGCACTGTGAAGCGGCTTTTCTTTGGTACGCGGGCCGGCGCGAGCTTGTCCTTGTCCTTGTCCCGGCCCCGGCCCCGGCCCCGGCTCTTGTCCCGGCCCTTGCCGGGGTTACGGGCGCTGACAGTGTTCCTGGCCGCCGCTCTCGCTTGCGCGGGCGCCCGGGCCGGCAACCAGAAGGAAGAGGCGATGGCCGATTCCGTGCGCCTGGCGTTGTCGGGCGCGATCAGGGACGACCGGCCGCCGCAACCGAGCTTTGCCAGCGAACAGGCGCGCCTGCGCTTTCAGAGCTGGTTGATCGAAATGTCGACGCGCCTGCGGCGCAAGTTTCCCGACGTCCAGGCGCGCACCGAGTTCCTCACCGTGGCCTGGTATGAGGCGCGCCGTGCCGGCCTCGATCCGGGCCTGGTGCTGGGCCTGATCCAGGTCGAATCGGCCTACCGCAAGTACGCGGTGTCGATGGTGGGCGCGCGCGGTTACATGCAGGTGATGCCGTTCTGGACCAACGTCATCGGCGATGGCGACCGCAGCAAGCTGTTTCGCATGCAAACCAATTTGCGCTACGGCTGTGCGATCTTGCGCATGTATATAGACATGGAGGGCGGCGTTCTGTATCTGGCGCTGGGACGCTACAACGGCAGTCGCGGCCGTCCCGAGTACCCGAACGCGGTGCTGGCTGCGTGGAAGCGCTGGGAATTCAAGCCGGCCGTCTAGCTTGCGCCTTGCACAAAGGGGGGCTCTGAAAAGCAAGCCCAAATGCCAGGGGCGGCGCTCGAAGACTATTGCGAAGAAGCGGTATCCCTGTTGCGCGGCCCCGCCGACCCCGCATCCGCCGATGCCATGCGCGAGGACGGGCAGTTGCTGCGCTAGCCAAGGGGCGCTGCCCCCCCCCGTACGCCTGGATCCACCGCCACAAAACTTCATTTGACCAAGCTTGAGTTTTCTCAAGCGCCAGACGTAAAATCAGGCTACGATGCTTGCCGATGTCGGCGCTTTTCGAGGCAGGCTTCGGTGCCGGCTTGCCCAGTCGTAAGCCGCTTTGCAAGACGAAGCTGATATTTCTTTTTGAAAGCTTATGCAACTCAATATTTTTGATGACAGCCGTGACGTGATGCTGCGCAACGACGTCGTGAGCGCCCTGGAACGGTGCGATGCCCCCGCGGCTCGGGCGGCATTGAACAGATTCATGGAAGAATATCCGTCCGACGAGACTCTGGCTCCGCTCGGCATCCTGAACGCCGCCGTGGCCAAGCGGGGAGGGGCCTTGTTTGCCGACCATGAGGCGCTGCGCGCCGCCGAGGCAGAGTTAAGCGACCACGTCGAGCCGACCGCAAGGCGCATGTTCGGCGCGAAGTCGGGCGCCGCATGGCTGAACGGCGCGTGGCGCGAGCTGGCGCGGCGCTCCGCAAGGCTGGCTTTTCGCGAGGGTGAGCGCGAGTTGCACGCGGCACCCCTGTGGCTGCGCGGCGGCGACTGGGAAGCGGCGGACAGGGCCGCGACGGCGATCGCATCCTGGCGCCGCATTCCCGCGCCCCTGGCCTGGGTCATCGAAGCGCGCCACCGCAGGCAAGGGCTGGAAGCGGTCTGGCCCCTGCTGTGCGAATTGGCATGGATGTCGCCCGACTGCTTCGGGCGCTTGCTCGGGCGGCTCGCGGATAGCGCGTTGACACGGCTGCGCAAGGATTTTGACGCCGGCTTCGAGGCCGAAGGCACGTCTGCCGATCTGGCGTGCGATCTGGCGTGCGATCTGGCGTGGTTTCCCGCCTGGGTGCTGGCCGACAAGCCCCGCCTGGCGCCCCTGTTGCGGCAAGCCATGGCGGGCCAGGACAGCGCCCCCGAGCGCGGCATGCGGCTGCTGCTGCAACTGACAGGCCTGGGAAAGCAGGGCCGCCAGGCCGACATCGTGGAGCGGCGCCAGGCCTTGCAAGCGCTGCAACCCTCGCTGTACGGCGCTTACCTGCGGAAGCTTTGAAGGCCAAGCTTTGCGCAAATGCGCGCGCGCATAAAAAAATGCCCCGGTCGCGCTCGCGACAGGGGCATTCCGAGCGGCTGCTGGAGCCGGCCGCGAAAATTATTTCAAATTGATCGGAGATCAGCTTCGTCATTTCAAACATGGACACTTGTGCTTTGCCGCCGAAAACAGCTTTCAGCTTGTCGTCGGCATTGATCATGCGGCGGTTGGCCGGATCTTGCAGATCGAGTTTCTTGATGTAATCCCACACTTTTTTGGTCACTTCGGTGCGCGGCAATGGCTCTGCGCCGACGACGGCGGCCAAGACTGCGGACGGGGTCATTGCTTTCATGAATGCTGCGTTCGGCTTGCGTGGAACTGCCGGTGCCGCCGCTTTTTTCACTGCTGGCTTTGCTGCCGCTTTTGCTGGTGCTGCTTTTTTGACTGCCGCAGGTTTTGCCGCCGCCGCTGGTTTAGCTGGCGCCGCCGCTGCTGCTGCTACTGGGGTTTTTTTGGCTGTTGCCATCTTCGAGCCTCCTTAACGAACACATGGGAAATTGCGCAATTGATCGCACGGCTAATATTGGTGGGGATTTACCGAGTATGCAAGTGTTTTTCACGTTTTCACTCGTAAAACACGCCTAAAACCGGTCCCTTGCGAGCCCCCGCACCGCTTGGGGGCGTCGGGGCTGGATTTCGGCAAAAAAACAGCCTCTGCGCTGGGATTGCGCAGAGGCTGTGCCCGGGCTGGCGGGCGCGCCCGTTTGCCGTGTCCGCGGGGGCGAAAACGGCGCCTTGGGGACCGCCCGGCGGGTGCCGCTTAGCGGAGGCCGCTCAGCGGGCGCCGCTCAG
>DMYQ01000112.1:9865-18150 GCA_003482555.1 Janthinobacterium sp.
CGCTCAGCGGGCGCCGCTCAGCGCATGCCCGGCATCATGCCCTTCATGCTGCGCATCATCTTCATCATGCCGCCGCCCGAGAGTTTTTTCATCATCGTCTGCATTTGCTCGAACTGGGTCAGCATGCGGTTCACTTCCTGCACCTGGACGCCGGCGCCGGCGGCGATGCGGCGCTTGCGGGTGGCCTTGATCAATTCCGGCTTGGAACGCTCCTGCGGCGTCATCGAATCGATGATGCCGACCATGCGCCGCACCTGCTTGTCGGCCTGGTCCATGTTCTTGCCGCCGGCCGCCTGCTGGAATTGGGCCGGCAGTTTGTCGACCAGGCTGGCCATGCCGCCCATTTTCTTCATTTGCCCCAGTTGCGACTTGAAGTCATTCATGTCGAACTTGCCGCCCACCTTGATCTTTTGCGCCAGGTCGGCCGCCGCTTTCACGTCGACGCCCTTGCGCGCCTCTTCCACCAGGGCCAGGATGTCGCCCATGCCGAGGATGCGGTTGGCCATGCGGGTCGGGTCGAACGCTTCCAGGCCGTCGAGTTTTTCGGACACGCCGGCAAACTTGATCGGCTTGCCGGTGATGTGGCGCACCGACAGGGCGGCGCCGCCGCGGGCGTCACCGTCGAGCTTGGTGAGCACGATGCCGGTCAGGGGCAGGGCGTCGCTGAAGGCCTTGGCCGTGTTGATGGCGTCCTGGCCCAGCATGGCGTCGACCACGAACAGGGTTTCGATCGGGTTCACGGCCGCGTGCACGGCGGCGATTTCGCGCATCATCTCTTCGTCGATACCGAGGCGGCCGGCGGTGTCGATGATGAGCACGTCGTGGTAATGCTTCTTGGCCCAGTCGAGGGCGGCCAGGGCGATGTCGACCGGTTTGTCGCTACTGCTGGAAGGGAAGAAGTCGGCGCCGACCTGGGCCGTCACCGATTCCAGCTGGGCGATCGCGGCCGGGCGGTAGACGTCGGCCGAGACGGTCAAGACCTTTTTCTTTTTCTCTTCGCGCAGGTATTTCGCCAGCTTGCCGACGGTGGTGGTCTTGCCGACCCCCTGCAGACCGGCCATCAGGATGATGGCGGGCGGCTGGCAGGCGAAGCTCAGTTGCGACGCTTCCGGGCCCAGGTCGGCGCCCATGATGGCGGCCAGCTCGCGCTGCACCACGCCAACGAGGGCCTGGCCCGGCGTGAGCGAGGAAATCACGTCTTCGCCGAGCGCCTTTTCCTTGACCTTGGCGATGAATTCGCGCACGGCGGGCAGGGCGACGTCGGCCTCGAGCAGGGCCAGGCGCACCTCGCGCAACATCTCGGCGGTGTTGGTTTCGGTCAGTCGCGCCTCGCCGCGCATGGTCTTGACGACTTTGGCGAGCCGCTGGGTAAGATTATCTAGCATGATGAACCTGGAAATAGCTTGCAAGGGGGGCGGCGTGAAGCCGGACGATGGGCGCCATTTTACCCCATGCGGCCGCCGCGCCGCCGCTCCGGTCCACGGTTTGCCCGCCCGAATCCGGCAAGCCCATGAAAGCCTGGCCATTGCCGTCCCTGACAGCGACGCGGCGGCCGACGTCAGCATGGCCTTCGGCGACATTCTGCCACCCCGTGGCCGGGCGCCACCCCGGCCCTATGGTAAACTTGGGGCATGCAGACCACTCTTTTTATCGCCGCCGCCTTGCTGTACGCCGTGTGCGCCTTTCTCCCCTCCCGCCTGGGTACCCTGATCACGGCCGTCAGCGGCCTGGCCTGGCTCGTGCACGGCGCCACCCTGTGGTTCGACGTGATGGCGCCCGGCAGCCTGCGCATCGGCTTCGGCGCCATGCTGTCGGCCGCGCTCTGGATCTCGGTGGGCGCTTACTGGATAGAGAACCGCAATTTCGGCCTGGACGGCTTGCGCCGCCTGGTGATGCCCTGCGCCGCCATTGCCGTGCTGCTGGCCTGGATCTTTCCCGGCAGTGATATCTTGCTGGAGGGGAAATCGCCCGTGTTCGGCTGGCACATCGGCATCTCCATCCTGGCCTACAGCACCCTGACCATCGCCGCCTTCCACGCCGTGCTGATGGCGCTGCAAGAGTCGCGCCTGCACACGCGCAGCGAAAGCGGCGGCTTCCTGGGCGCCGCCCTGGATCAGTTGCCGGCCCTGCTGACCATGGAAAAGCTGCTGTTCCGCATGATCGGTTTCGGCTTCGTCCTGCTCAGCCTGACCGTCCTGTCGGGCATCGTGTTTTCCGAGGAATTGTTCGGCAAGGCCATGCGCTGGGATCACAAATCCGTCTTCACCCTGCTGTCCTGGCTGCTGTTTGCCGCCCTGCTGGCGGGGCGCCGCTTCCGCGGCTGGCGCGGCAAGACGGCGCTGACCTTCACGCTGGCCGGTTTCGCCACCTTGTTGCTGGCCTATGTGGGCAGCCGTTTTGTACTGGAAGTGGTTTTGCACCGGGGAATCGCATGACACGCATCTTGTTTTGGCTGGCGCTCGCCTTCCTGGTGTTGATGGCCTTGCGCAGCAAGGTCAAGGACATCGTCCAGCCCGGGCCGACCGCGCGCCCGGCCGCCCCGCCGGCCGAGGTCGAAGCGGAGGCGATGCTGTGCTGCGTCCACTGCGGCGTCCACTACCCGGCTTCCGAAACGGTGTCGGCCAAGGGGCGCGACTATTGCAGCGCCGCCCATGCCGGCCTGGCCTAGGCCGCGATGAGCAATCCGCCGGGCTTGCCGGCCGAGTCGCGCGACTCGTTCTGGCGTTCGCTGCAAACGCTGAACTTGACGCGCATGGCGATTGCGATCGTGCTGCTGGCCTATATGGTCGCCGGCGACGGCAACTGGTATGCCCAGGGCAAGCTGGCTTACCGCGAAACCTGCGCCCTGTATCTGCTGGCGGCGGCCGGCTTCGCCATGCTGACCATTTACTGGCGCCAGCGCTTCCTGCTGCAACTGATGGCCCAACTGGCGCTCGACCTGGGCGTGATTTCGCTGCTCTACATCGACGCCGGCGGGGTGCGCAGCGGCCTGGCCATCCTCTACCTGTTCCCGTTGGCCGGCGCCGCCATCCTGGCGCCGCTGCAACTGGCCATGTTTTGCGCCGCCCTGGTGTCGCTGTTCATGCTGGGCGAGTGCGTGTATCAAGTCTACATCCTGGCCGGCGAGCGCAGCCTGTTGCAGGCGGGCTTGTACGGGGCCGCGTTTTTTGCCGTGGTGCTGGTGGTGAGCCGGCTGGCCGCGCGCCTGATCGGTCAGGAAACGCTGGCGGCGCAGCGCGGCAACGCGCTCGCCATCCAGCAAGCCATCAACCGCCTGATCGTCGCCGACATGGACGACGGCGTCATCGTGGTCGGCCGCGACGGCCGCCTGTTCACCTGCAATCCGGCGGCCCAGCGCATGCTTGGCCTGGTCGGCCTGGAGCTGGACTTTTCCCTGACCCAGGCGCCGGCCCTGCAGCCGATCGCGGCCGCCTACGCCGACTGGCTGGCCGATTCCGGCCGCAGCGTCAGCTTCGTCACGGTCAAGCCTTACGACGACGCCGCCCTGCAGGGCGTGACGGCGGCCTGGAGCGGGCGGCGCGAGCTGGCCGCCCATCTGCGGCTGCGCTTCGCCACCGTCGACACGGCCGGCCTGGAGGCCGAACGCGGCGTCATCTTCCTGCAAGACGTGACGGCCATCGAGAATCAGGCGCAGCAATTGAAGCTGGCGTCGATGGGGCGCCTCACGGCCAGCATCGCGCACGAGGTGCGCAACCCGCTGTCGGCGATCGGCCACGCCACGGCGCTGCTGGGGGAAGACTTGCACGAGACGGTGCACAAGCGCTTGCTCAAGATCGTCGGCGACAACGTGGCGCGCGTGAACCGCATGGTGGAAGATATCCTGCAACTGTCGCGCAAGGTGCAGGTGCAGGATGGCGCGCTGGCGCTGGCGCCCTTCCTGGCCGAATTGCGCAGCGAATTCCAGGAAACCCACGCGCTGGCCGCCGACGTGCTGCGGCTGGACATGGTGGGCGCGCCGGAAGTGCGCTTCGACCCCCTGCATTTGCGCGAGATCCTGCTGAACCTGCTCAACAACGCGTCCCGCTACGCCAGCGGCGGGCCCGGCAGCATCCACATGGTCGTCGTCGCCAGCCAGCCGCGGCGCATGGAATTGCATGTGCGCGACGACGGCCCCGGCATTTCGCCGGAAGTCCGGGCCCACCTGTTTGAACCGTTTTACACCACGTCGAGCAAGGGCACCGGCCTGGGCTTGTACCTGGCCCGTGAATTATGTTTGAATAATGGCGCGCTGCTCGACTACGAATACCATTTCGACGCCGCCGGCGCGCACGCCAGCGGCCGCTTCGTGATCACCTTCGGGGCTTCGTCGTGAGGCCGCGTCCGGGCCCGCCCGCTGCCCCCGCTTCCCCCGCTCCCCCCGCTCCCCACTTCATGCACTTGCCCGGCAAGCGAAAGGCCGCACCATGAGTTCTCCCCGCATCCTGGTCGTCGACGACGAAGCCGACTTGCGCGAGCTGCTGGAAATCACCCTGCTGAAGATGGGGCTCGACGTCGATAGCGCCGCCACCCTGGGCGAGGCGCGCGCCTTCCTGGGCCGCAGCGATTACGCGCTGGTGCTGACCGACATGCGCCTGCCGGACGGCCTCGGCCTGGAACTGGTGCGCGAAGTGTGCGCCGCCCACAAGAACACGCCGATCGCGGTGGTGACGGCTTTCGGCAGCGCCGACAACGCCGTTGTCGCGCTCAAGGCGGGCGCCTTCGATTACGTCTCGAAACCGGTGGAACTCGATCAATTGCGCCTGCTGGTGCAGTCGGCCCTGGGCTTGAACACGGCGGCGCCGGCCCGCGCCGCCGCCGCGGCCGGGGCCGGCGTGCCCAGCCGCCTGAAGGGCGATTCGGCCGTGGTGCAGGCGCTGCGCGCGCAAATCGCGCGCCTGGGGCGTTCCATGGCGCCCATCGCCATCACCGGCGAATCGGGCAGCGGCAAGGAATTGGCGGCCCGTGAAATCCACGCCCAGAGCGCGCGCTTCGACAAGCCCTTCATCGCCGTCAACTGCGGCGCCATTCCCGAGGCGCTGATGGAGGCCGAATTCTTCGGCTACCGCAAGGGCGCCTTCACCGGCGCCTCCGACGAGCGCGATGGCTTTTTTCAGGCCGCCAACGGCGGCACCCTGATGCTTGACGAGGTGGCCGACCTGCCGCTGGCGATGCAAGTGAAGCTGCTGCGCGCGATCCAGGAACGGCGCGTGCGCAAGATCGGCGCCACGGCCGAGGAGGCGGTGGACGTGCGCATCATCAGCGCCACCCACCAGAACCTGGCCCAGTGCGTGGAGAGCGGGCGCTTCCGCCAGGATCTGTTTTACCGCCTCAATGTGATCGAACTGGGCTTGCCGCCGCTGCGCGAACGCCTGGACGACCTGGAAGTGCTGGTCGGCGCCATCCTCGAGCGCCTGGCCGGCGCCGGCCCGGTCGTGCAACTGGGGTCGCGGGTGCTGGAAGCGCTGCGCGGCTATTCCTTTCCCGGCAATGTGAGGGAGCTGGAAAACATCCTCGAGCGGGCCCTGGCCTACGCCGACGACGGCGTCATCGAAGTGGACGACCTGGCGCTCAAGGGCGCGCGCGTGGGCGAGACGGCCGTACCGGCGGCGGCGGCGCCTGAAACGGGGCCGCCGGCCGGCCTGGCGCCCATGTTCGCCTTTGGCGGCGGCGACGGCGCCTTGCCGAACAGCCTGCCCGACTACCTGAACCAGGTCGAGCGCGACATTATCGTGCGCGCGCTGGGGCAGACCCAGTTCAACCGCACCCAGGCCGCGCAACTGCTGGGCATCAGCTTTCGCCAGTTGCGCTACCAGATGCAAAAGTTGAACATCCAGGAGCCGGAGGCGTGAGCTCGCGGCGGCTGGACGGGGACGGCTGGGACGGGAACGGCTGGTACGGGGGCGCCGCGCGCTACCCCAGCCCCCATTGCGACGCCCGCCCGGACGGCGTCGTGCCCGAGTTGCTGCTGATCCACAACGTCAGCCTGCCGGCCGGCCACTTCGGCGGGCCGCATGTGTCGGACTTGTTTACCGGCCGGGTAGACTATAATGCCGATCCCTCTTTCTCCGCCTTGCGCGGCTTGAAGGTGTCGGCGCATTTTTTCGTGCGCCGCGACGGCCGCGTGATCCAGTACGTGGCGGCCGGGGACCGGGCCTGGCACGCAGGCGTGTCGGCCTGGCGCGGACGCGAGCGCTGTAACGATTTTTCCATCGGCATCGAGCTCGAGGGCAGCGACACGGTGGCCTTCGAGCCGCCCCAGTACGCGGCGCTGGCGGCGCTGACGGCGGCCCTGCAACGGCGCTACCCCTTGACCGAGGTGTGCGGCCACGAGCATGTCGCGCCGGGGCGAAAAACGGATCCGGGACCTTGCTTCGATTGGAAGCTTTACAAAGAAACACTGGAAAAACGCGGGCCGGACGGGGCGGAGTTAGTACCCGCTTACCGGCAATTGCGCTTCCCGTCCCGGCTCTGAAAAGTCAACCGAAATCGATGGTGAAAACGCAAAAATTTCCTGGCTAGGAAGCAGGAAAACTATTGCGTGCGCTCCAGATGGGTACTACAATTAGTGCATAACTTAAGGCTTTTGACTAAATGTAGTGCCATCCCCGAGATTCCCTGAAAACTGTTCGAAGCCGTGGGCCTTCCGGGCCGGCTTGGAATTTGGCCTTGTTTTCCCCTTGTTCACGTTGGTGTGGCGCTTGTTGCGCCGGGTTTGAAACGGGACGGGCCGCTATATCGTTGCTATATCGTTGGTATATCGTTTTAATCATTTTCTGACGAACCCCGGCTTCCCCGGGCGTTCTAAATCAATAACGCGTGCGGCACAACCGCAGGCTGTTAACGGGAGCTTCAATGCAATCATCACTAGACATTTCCACCAATTCCACGCCGGTGGCGGCGAACAGCGGCCTGGCCAATTCCGGCGCCGCCCTGGGCGACTATCGCATCCTGCGCCGCAACGGCTCGGTGGTGGCGTTTGAACCGTCGAAGATCGCCATCGCGATGACGAAGGCGTTTTTGGCGGTCAACGGTGGTCAGGGCGCGACCTCGGCCCGCGTGCGCGAGCTGGTGGAACAGTTGACCGAAGCCGTCGTTGCGGCCCTGGTGCGGCGCCAGCCCAGCGGCGGCACCTTCCACATCGAAGACGTGCAAGACCAGGTGGAATTGTCCCTGATGCGCTCCGGCGAGCATGACGTGGCGCGCGCCTACGTGCTGTACCGCGCCAAGCACATGGAAGAGCGTCGCCTGCAAAAAGAAGCCCAGCAGGGCGGCGCCGCCGCCGCCGCCGCGCCGCAATTGCACGTCACGGAAAACGGCGTGCGCCGCGCGCTCGACATGAACCAGGTGCGCGACTTGATCAACGCCGCCTGCGTCGGCCTGGAAAAGCACGTCGACGCGGAAGCCATCCTGTCCGAAACCGTGAAGAATCTGTACGACGGCGTGCCGGTCGAAGAGTTGCACAAGTCCGCCATCCTGGCCGCCCGCGCGCTGATGGAAAACGATCCGGCCTACAGCCAGGTCACGGCGCGCATCTTGCTGCACACGATACGCAAGGAAGTCTTCGGCCGCGAAGTGCCGCAAGCGGGCGCCGCCGCCCACTACGTCACCTATTTCCCTGAATATATCGCCAAGGGTATCGCCGCCGAGCTGCTCGACCCGCGCCTGGCCGAGTTCGACCTGGCCCGCCTGGCGCAAGCCCTGGTGGCCGACCGCGACCTGCAATTCGGTTACATCGGCTTGCAAACCCTGTACGATCGTTACTTCCTGCACATCGACGAAGTGCGCATCGAAATGCCGCAAGCGTTTTACATGCGCGTCGCGATGGGCCTGTCGCTCAATGAAAAAGACCGCGAAGCGCGCGCCATCGAGTTCTACAGCCTGCTGTCTTCCTTCGACTTCATGAGTTCGACGCCCACCCTGTTCAATTCGGGCACGCGCCGTTCGCAACTGTCGTCCTGCTACCTGACCACCGTTTCCGACGACCTGGAAGGCATCTACGACGCCATCAAGGAAAACGCGCTGCTGGCCAAGTTCGCCGGCGGCCTGGGTAACGACTGGACGCCCGTGCGCGCCCTGGGCGCCCACATCAAGGGCACCAACGGCAAATCGCAAGGCGTGGTGCCGTTCCTGAAAGTGGTCAACGACACGGCCGTCGCCGTCAACCAGGGCGGCAAGCGCAAGGGCGCCGTCTGCGCCTACCTGGAAACCTGGCACATGGACATCGAGGAATTCCTCGACCTGCGCAAGAACACGGGCGACGATCGCCGCCGCACCCACGACATGAA
>DMYQ01000035.1:0-2248 GCA_003482555.1 Janthinobacterium sp.
CCCCCAAAAAAAAAAAAAAAAAAAAGCGAGCCACGCGGGCTCGCTTTTTTCATTCCGGCCGCGGGGGCCGGCGCGCCAGACTTAAGCGCGCTCGTCGAGCGGCAACACGTCGCGCGTCGTGGAACCGACGAACAATTGACGCGGACGGCCGATCTTTTGCTCTGGATCCGAAATCATTTCGTTCCATTGCGCGATCCAGCCGATGGTGCGCGCCATCGCGAAAATACCGGTGAACAGCGAGACCGGGATGCCCAGCGCCGATTGCACGATGCCGGAGTAGAAATCGACGTTCGGGTACAGCTTGCGCGACACGAAGTATTCGTCTTCCAGCGCGATTTTTTCCAGCGCCATGGCCAGCTTGAACAGCGGATCGTCTTGCAGGCCCAACTCTTCCAGCACCTCGTAGCAGGTTTCGCGCATCAGTTTGGCGCGCGGGTCGAAGTTCTTGTAGACGCGGTGACCAAAGCCCATCAGCTTGACGCCGGAATTCTTGTCCTTGACCTTGGCGATGAACTCGGGGATCTTGTCGACGCTGCCGATTTCCTTGAGCATGTTCAAGGCCGCTTCGTTGGCGCCGCCGTGAGCGGGACCCCACAGGCAGGCGATGCCGGCGGCGATGCAGGCAAACGGATTGGCACCGGAAGAACCGGCCAGGCGCACGGTCGAAGTCGACGCGTTTTGCTCGTGGTCCGCGTGCAGGATCAGGATGCGGTCGAGGGCGCGCACCAGCACGTCGTTGACCTTGTACTCTTCGCAAGGATTGCCGAACATCATGCGCATGAAGTTGGCGCTGTAGGACAGGTCGTTGCGCGGGTACATGAAGGGCTGGCCCATCGAGTACTTGTACGACATCGCCACCAGGGTCGGCATCTTGGCGATCAGGCGGATGGCCGACACGTCGCGGTGAACCGGGTCGTTGATGTCGAGCGAATCATGGTAGAACGAGGCCAGGGCGCCGACGGTGCCGACCAGGACCGACATCGGATGGGCGTCGCGACGGAAACCGCGGAAGAAGAACTGCATCTGCTCGTGCACCATGGTGTGCTGGGTCACGGTGGTGACGAACTTGCTCTTCTGTTCCGCGTTCGGCAGTTCGCTGTGCAGCAGCAGGTAGCAGGTTTCCATGAAGTCGGCGTTGACGGCCAACTGCTCGATCGGGTAGCCGCGGTACAGCAGCTCGCCCTTGTCGCCGTCGATATAGGTGATCGAGGAATTGCAGGCGGCCGTGGACATGAAGCCCGGGTCGTAGGTGAACTTGCCGGTGCCGGCGTACAGCTTGCGGATGTCGATGACGTCCGGGCCGACCGTGCCTTCGTAGATCGGAAAGTCGATCGATGGGCTGCCGTCGGTGAACGACAGGGTGGCTTTATTGTCTGAGGTATTCATGGGCTCTTCCTTATCGGGAGTGAGTCAAAATTCAAAAATTCTGGTCGCGCCGCGGTGGCGTGTCGGCGCGTTGGCGCGGCGGTGCCGAAGCGCCTAGGCGCGGCGCAGTCGCTGCAGCAGTGCATGCACTTGCGGCAGGTCGACTTCGCCCTCCGGCTCTTTCCGGGCCAGTACCAGATCCATTAACGCATTGTCCGACAAATCGAGCAGACGCGTCAGCGCGTCCACTTCCTCGTTCGTCAATTCGGTTTCGTACGCATCGAGAAAACGGGTCAAGATCAAATCGTTTTCCAGCAGGCCGCGGCGCGAGCGCCAGCGCAAACGGGCGCGGTTGGCCGGGTCGGATTGATGCGTGGGCAAGCTTGATTCAGTCATGTTGTTTTGCACTATACGGTGCGCGCCCGGATCCGGGCGCGCGGCACAACGGCCCCGGCTCGCGCCCGGGCCCGACGAACGCGATCGATCAGACCGCGCGGCGTACCATCAATTCCTTGATCTTGCCGATGGCCTTGTTCGGGTTCAAACCTTTCGGGCACACGTCGACGCAATTCATGATCGAATGGCAGCGGAACAAACGGTACGGGTCTTCCAGGTTATCCAGGCGGGCGCCGGTGGCTTCGTCGCGGCTGTCGGCGATGAAGCGGTAGGCTTGCAGCAAGCCGGCCGGGCCGACGAACTTGTCCGGATTCCACCAGAACGAAGGGCAGGACGTCGAGCAGCAAGCGCACAGGATGCACTCGTACAGGCCGTCGAGTTCTTCCCTTTCCGTGGGCGACTGCAGGCGTTCTTTTTCAGGCGGGATCGTATCGTTGATCAGGAAAGGCTTGATCGAATCGTACTGCTTGAAGAACTGCGTCATGTC
>DMYQ01000035.1:2385-8081 GCA_003482555.1 Janthinobacterium sp.
TGCTTGAAGAACTGCGTCATGTCGACGATCAGGTCGCGGATGACGGGCAGGCCGGGCAGCGGACGCAGCACGATAGGCTGGGTCAGCTCGTTCAAATTGGTGGTGCAGGCCAGGCCGTTCTTGCCGTTGATGTTCATGGCGTCCGAACCGCACACGCCTTCGCGGCAGGAGCGGCGCAGCGAGAGCGAATCGTCGACGTCGGACTTGATGCGTTGCAGGGCGTCGAGCAGCATCTTGTCGCTGTCTTGCAGTTCGACGGTGACGTCTTGCATGTACGGCTTCGCGTCCGTGTCCGGATCGTAGCGGTAGATCTTGAGTTTAACTGTGCGTGTCATGTTCCGACCCTTAGAATGTGCGTGGTTTCGGTTTGAAGGTTTCCACCGTCAGCGGCTTGGTGATGACAGGCTTGTACTCGAGGCGGTTGCCTTCCGAGAACCACAGCGTGTGCTTCATCCAGTTTTCATCGTCGCGCTGCTCGAAGTCGCTGTGCGCGTGGGCGCCGCGCGATTCCTTGCGCGCCAGCGCCGAGGTGATGGTGGCCTTCGCCGTTTCGATCAGGTTGTCCAGCTCCAGCGCTTCCACGCGGGCCGTGTTGAAGACTTTCGACTTGTCCTTGAACGACACGTTCTTGCGGCGCTCGTCGAGCAGCATGATTTCCTTGAAGCCTTGCTGCAGCAGGGCGTCGGTGCGGAACACGCCGCAATACTTTTGCATCGTGGCGCGGATTTCATTGGCGACGCCCTGCACCGTTTCGCTGCCGGTCGAATTTTCCAGGCGCGCCAGGCGGCCCATCGCGAAGTCGGCGGCGTCGGCCGGCAGCGGCTTGTTTTCCTTCTGTTTCAGGTTGCTGGCCACGATGTGGTTACCGGCCGCGCGGCCGAACACCAGCAAGTCGAGCAGCGAGTTGGTACCCAGGCGGTTGGCGCCGTGTACCGAGACGCAGGCGCATTCGCCGATGGCGTACATGCCGTTGACGACGGCGACCGGGTTGCCATCCTTGGGCGCGACGACCTGGCCGTGGATATTGGTCGGAATGCCGCCCATCTGGTAGTGAATCGTCGGCACGACCGGGATCGGTTCCTTGGTGGCGTCGACGTTGGCGAACTTGTGGCCGATTTCCAGGATCGACGGCAAGCGTTTCTGGATCGTCTCGGCGCCGATATGGCGCAAGTCGAGCAGCACGTGATCCTTGTTCGGACCGCAGCCGCGGCCTTCCTTGATTTCCTGGTCCATCGAACGCGACACGAAGTCGCGCGGTGCCAGATCCTTGTACTGGGGCGCGTAACGCTCCATGAAACGCTCGCCCTGGCTATTGATCAGGATGCCGCCTTCGCCGCGCACGCCTTCGGTGATCAGGACGCCCGCGCCGGCCACGCCGGTCGGGTGGAACTGCCAGAATTCCATGTCTTGCAGGGGCAGGCCGGCGCGCGCCGCCATGCCGGTGCCGTCGCCGGTGTTGATGAAGGCATTCGTCGAGGCGGCGAAAATGCGCCCCGCGCCGCCGGTGGCGAAGACCGTGGTCTTCGCTTCCAGGATCATGCATTCGCCCGTTTCCATTTCCAGCGCCACCACGCCGACGACGTCGCCGTCGGCGTCGCGGATGATGTCGATCGCCATCCACTCGACAAAGAAGTGGGTGCGCGCGCGCACATTGCGCTGATACAGGGTGTGCAGCAGGGCGTGACCGGTGCGGTCGGCCGCGGCGCAGGCGCGCTGCACGGCTTTTTCACCGAAGTTGGCGGTGTGGCCGCCGAAGGGGCGCTGATAAATCGTGCCGTCCGGGTTGCGGTCGAAAGGCATGCCGAAGTGTTCCAGCTCGTACACGACTTTCGGCGCTTCGCGGCACATGAATTCGATGGCGTCCTGGTCGCCCAGATAGTCGCCGCCCTTGACGGTGTCGAACATGTGCCAGAACCAGTTGTCCTCGGCCATGTTGCCGAGCGAGGCGCCGATGCCGCCCTGGGCCGCCACGGTGTGCGAGCGGGTCGGGAATACTTTCGACAGCACGGCCACGTTCAGGCCGGCTTCCGCCAGTTGCAGGGACGCGCGCATGCCGGAGCCGCCGGCGCCGACGATGACCGCGTCAAAGCGGCGGGTTGGTATTGCGGATTTAATGACTGCCACGATTACACACTCCAGAGTATCTGCACCGTCCAGGCGGCACAGGCGATCAACCACAGCAGCGTGGCAATTTGCAAGGTGAGACGGACGCCGACTGGTTTCACGTAGTCCATCCAGATATCACGCATGCCGACCCAGGCGTGGTAAAACAATCCGAGGAAAGTTACCAGGCTGAATAGTTTGAACCACTGCTGCGCGAACAAACCGGCCCAAGCTTCATAGTTGAAGTTGTTGCCAGTGAGAAAAGAAACCAACAGGGTGACCGTGTAAAGCACCATGACGATGGCGGTGACGCGTTGCGCCAGCCAGTCCCTGAAGCCGTAGTGGGCGCCGACGACGAGGCGCTTCGGCCCGATTTTATTGTTAGCCATCAAAATACTCCAAACAGTTTCAGGCCGACCAGGGCGGTCAGGCCCAGGCTGACGATCAGGACAGCGCTTGCCGTCTTGCGGGCCGAGTCTTTTTCGATCGCGCAGTGGACATCCATGAACAGGTGGCGCACGCCGGCGCAAAAATGTTGCATGTAACCCCAGACCAGGGCCAGCAGGACCAGCTTGACGTACCACAGGGAGGCGACGCCCTGGAAGCGGGCGAAGGAAATTTCCGAGCGTATGCTCAATTCCATCATGTAGAGCACGAAGGGCAGCAGCGCGAACATCAGGAATCCGGAAATCCGGTGCAAGATGGACACCAGCGCCGCCAACGGCAAGCGGTAGTTGGACAATTCAGTGACGTGAATATTCGTGAATTGCGGCCGTGCTTTTTTTGGTACTTCTCGTACGGCTTCAGACATAACAAAACCTCCCCTTGAGCTTGAACAAATATTGAAGCTGCGATTTTCGCCGATTTTCGCAACGGAGACCAATATCTATTCTTACATATAAAAAAATAGTGCTTAACCACGCACCCAGATCGCCACTTTCCGTGGTTCATCGTGTTGTTATCGCCACAGCCGGCACCGGCGCCGCGCGGTCGTCTCCAGGAACTTACCCTTAACTTAACTCATTTTGATAATGGTGATGCGCGGTCAAATACAGGCCGCGGCGCAGCTCGACCGGCTTGTCGCCGTAGGTGAATGAGACGCGTTCGGACGCCAGCAAAGGCGTGCCGGACGCGATGTTCAATAGTTGCGCGGCGCCGGGGTCGGCGCACACGGCGCGGATTTGCTCGGAGGCGCGTATCATGCGGGTGCCGAACTCGGTTTCGAACAAGCCGTACATGGGGCCCTTGTATTCGACCAGGCGCTCGGCCGTCAAGCCCTTGAAGATCAGGCCCGGCAGCCACAGCTCCTCGAGCACGGTGGGCAGGCCGTCGAAGGATTGCACGCGCTTGATGAAGATGACGGCGTCGCCCGACTTCAAGTCGATCAGGCGCGCCACGTCGGCCGGCGCGCGCACCCGCTTGACTTCGATGAATTTGCTTTCGGGATAGTGCGGCACGCCCTCGTCGGGCACCAGGCGCAGGAAGCGGAAATGGGCGCGCGCCTCGTGGTGGGTGGAAACGAAGGTGCCCTTGCCTTGGCGCCGCATGACCAGATTTTCGGCGGCCAGCTCGTCGATCGCCTTGCGCACCGTGCCCTGGCTGACCTTGAAGCGGCCGGCCAGTTCCACTTCGCTGGGGATCAATTCGCCGGGCCTCCACTCGCCCGACTGCAGGCTGCGGGTGATCAAGGCCTTGATTTGCTGGTACAGCGGACTGAAGGTGGGAGCGGCGGACGCCGTCGAACCGACCGCCCCGCTGGCGGCGCTGGCACTCAAGGTCGGATTGGACGGGACAGGATTCATAGGTCGAGATTTCAACACAAAACCCCCGCCGCGTCCAGTAAATCCGTTAACTTATATGTCTTATATAAGACATAAGATATGATTGACAGAAGCTGAAGAGCGGCCTAAACTCGACCTGATCAGATTCAATCACCGTATTTTACCGATAATCGGCGGCGCCTGGCCGGTGGCACTTCGGCGATGCCTGGCCGTGCCACTTCGCCGGCCACACCTCGTCGGCGGCTTCAAAACGGCACCGTCCGCCGGTTTTGGTATCATTACGGTTTTACCGGATAAGCGTAGGCTCAGCTTCAAGATCGTTTTCTTTCCCACTTTGGAGATTCATCATGGCTAAAACCCCAATGCGTGTTGCAGTGTCCGGCGCCGCCGGTCAGATCGGTTACGCGCTGTTGTTCCGCATCGCCAACGGCGACATGCTCGGCAAAGACCAACCCGTCATCCTGCAACTGCTGGAAATCGCGGACGAAAAAGCCCAGAAAGCCCTCAAGGGCGTCATGATGGAAATCGACGACTGCGCCTTCCCGCTGCTGGCCGGCATGACCGCGCACGCCGATCCGATGACCGCCTTCAAGGATATCGACGTCGCCCTGCTGGTCGGCGCCCGTCCGCGCGGCCCCGGCATGGAACGCGCCGACTTGCTCGAAGCGAACGCCCAGATCTTCACGGTGCAGGGCAAGGCGCTCGACGCCGTCGCCTCGCGCAACGTCAAGGTGCTGGTGGTCGGCAATCCAGCCAACACCAATGCCTACATCGCCATGAAATCGGCGCCTTCGCTGCCGGCCAAGAATTTCACCGCCATGCTGCGCCTCGATCACAACCGCGCCCTGTCACAAATCGCCGCCAAGACGGGCAAGCCGGTCGCTTCCATCGAAAAACTCTTCGTCTGGGGTAATCACTCGCCGACCATGTACGCCGACTACCGCTACGCGGAAATCGACGGCGCTTCCGTCAAGGACACGATCAACGACGACGACTGGAACCGCAACACCTTCCTGCCGACCGTCGGCAAGCGCGGCGCCGCCATCATCGAAGCGCGCGGCCTGTCGTCGGCCGCTTCGGCCGCCAACGCCGCCATCGACCACGTGCATGACTGGGTCCTCGGCACCGCCGGCAAGTGGACCACGATGGGCATCCCTTCGGACGGTTCCTACGGCATTCCGGAAGGCGTCATCTTCGGCTTCCCGGTCATCACCGACAAGGGCGAATACACCATCGTCCAGGGCTTGAGCGTCGACGCTTTCTCGCAAGAGCGCATCAACGTCACCCTGAACGAATTGCTCGAAGAGCAAAACGGCGTCAAGCACCTGCTGGGTTAAAAAAACGGCGCAAGCGTGGACAATACCAAACCACCGTCGCGCCGCCCGCGCCGCACCGCCGACGGCGGTGCGGCCGCTCCGCCGTCCACCCCTCACATTCAGACTGCGTCCAGCATGCACCCTTCCGAGGTTTTATTCCAAGGCAAACGCCAGCCGCTGCTGCTCGCCGCATGCGACCACTACGCCGGCTCCGAAGAGCTGATGCGTAAATCGATTGCTTTGCAACAAGAGCTTGGCCCCCTGTTCGACATCACTTTCGACTGCGAAGACGGCGCCAGCGCCGGCAACGAAGAAGCCCACGCGCAACTGGTGGCCGCCCTCGTGAATAGCGAGGACAACCAGTTCAAGCGCATAGGCGCGCGCGTGCACGATGTCGACAGCCCGTTTTTCGCCCGCGACGTGGAAATCATCTGCGGCGCCGCCCTCAAGCTCGCCTATCTGGTGGTGCCCAAGGTGAACGGCGTGCAAGACGTCT
>DMYQ01000035.1:8287-12917 GCA_003482555.1 Janthinobacterium sp.
GTGCACGTGCTGATCGAAACCCACGGCGCCCTGCGCGACGCCCACGCCATCGCCGCCCTGCCCCAGGTCGAATGCCTGTCCTTCGGCATCATGGATTTCGTCTCGGCCCACTACGGCGCCATTCCCGCCAACGCCATGCGCACCCCGGGCCAGTTCCTGCACCCGCTGGTGGTGCGCGCCAAGCTGGAAATCGCCGCCGCCTGCCACGCCCACGGCAAGGTGCCCTCGCACAATGTGACGACGGAAATCAAGGATTCGGCCGTGGTCGCCAACGACGCCCAGCGCGCGGCGGCCGAATTCGGCTTTACCCGCATGTGGAGCATTCATCCCGACCAGATCAAGCCGGTGATCAAGGCTTTCACGCCGCGCGCCTCGGAAGTGAACGAGGCGAGCAATATTTTGCAGGAAGCGGCCCGGGCCCAGTGGGGTCCGATCGCCCAGAACGGCCGTTTGCACGACCGTGCCAGTTACCGTTATTACTGGACCGTATTGCAGCGCGCCAAGCTGGCGGGCCTGGCCCTGCCCGAAGCGGCCGCCACCCTCCTGAACACCTAGCCCCATAGCCCCATAGCCAAAGACTGGAAACATACGATGTCGATCTCGAAATTAGCCATTGCCTGCAGCGTCGCCCTGAGCGCCCTGACCCTGACCCTGGCGCCCGCCGTCCACGCCGACGATGCCGTCGCCAAGAAACCCGTGAAGACCAAGAAAGTCAAGGCCAAGGCCAAGGCCAAAACCAAAGCCAAAGCCAAGGTGGTCGCGCCCGTCAAGACGGCCGAAGCGAACGAGGAAGCGGACGAACCGGACACGACCGGCGCCACCAGCACCGACTATAACTGCGAACTCGGCAACAAGATCACCATTTACAGCAACACGACCGACGACCAGCACATCGCGCTGCGCTGGCAAAAACGCATCCACCGCCTGTCGCGCATCGGCACCACCACGGGCGCCCAGCGTTTTGAAAACCACCTGTATGGTTTGATCTGGATCGGCATCCCGGCCAAGGGCATGTTGCTGGACTCCAAGCACAACCACCAGTTGGCCAATGAATGCAAGGATGCCGAGCAAGCCAAGCCGGCCGTAGTCCCCGCGGCTGCGGCTGCGGCGACCGCGCCGGCCGCCGACGTCAAAGGCTGACACCGCATTGCAGTAAAACGCGCCCCACGGGCGCGGCAAGACCGTTTGATATACATACCAACAACACCCAAAAATAGACGATACCCAACAAGGAGAGGTCATGTCCCGCAACACTCTGAACACGCTCAAGGATTTCAAGATTTCGGATAGCAAAAAGGGCAAGCTGTACTCGCTCCCTGCGCTGGAAAAAAGCCTGGGCATTAACATTTCCCGCCTGCCAGTGTCGATTCGCATCGTGCTCGAATCCGTGCTGCGCAATTGCGACGGCAAAAAAGTCACCGAAGAACACGTCAAGCAATTGGCGAGCTGGGGCCCGACCGCCGAGCGCAGCGACGAGATCCCGTTCGTAGTGTCGCGCGTCGTGCTGCAAGACTTCACCGGCGTGCCGCTGCTGGCCGACCTGGCCGCCATGCGCAACGTCGCCAACAAGATGGGGCTGAACCCGAAAAACATCGAACCGCTGGTGCCGGTCGATCTGGTGGTCGACCACTCGGTCACCATCGATCACTACCGCGAAAAGAAGGCGCTCGACCTGAACATGAAGCTGGAATTCTCGCGCAATAACGAGCGTTACCAGTTCATGAAATGGGGCATGCAAGCCTTCGACACCTTTGGCGTCGTGCCGCCCGGCTTCGGCATCGTGCATCAGGTGAATCTGGAATACCTGGCGCGCGGCGTGCACAAGATGAAGGACAAGAAAGACGAGATCTACTATCCCGACACCCTGGTCGGCACCGACTCGCACACCACCATGATCAACGGCATCGGCGTGGTCGGCTGGGGCGTGGGCGGCATCGAGGCGGAAGCCGGCATGCTGGGCCAGCCGGTCTACTTCCTGACTCCGGACGTGATCGGCGTCAACCTGACCGGCGCGCTGCGCGAAGGCTGCACCGCCACCGATCTGGTGCTGACCATCACGGAATTGCTGCGCAAGGAAAAAGTCGTCGGCAAATTCGTCGAATTCTTTGGCGAAGGCACGGAATCGCTGTCGCTGACCGACCGCGCCACCATCGCCAACATGGCCCCGGAATACGGCGCCACCATGGGTTTCTTCCCGGTCGACGATGCCACCATCGAATACTTCCAGGGCACGGGCCGCAGCAAGGCTGAAATCGCCGCCTTCGAGTCTTACTTCAAGGCGCAAAACCTGTACGGCATCCCGAAAGCCGGCGATATCGACTACACCCGCGTCGTCGCCCTCGACCTGACCACGGTGGCGCCATCGCTGGCCGGCCCGAAACGGCCCCAGGATCGCATCGAAATCGGCAACGTCAAGGCCAACTTCGCCGAACTGTTCGCCAAGCCGACCTCGGAAAACGGCTTCAACAAGAACCCGGCCGACTTGAACGCCGTATATGAAACCACGAACAAGGTCAAGGTCATGAACGGCGACGTGCTGATCGCCGCCATCACTTCGTGCACCAACACCTCGAACCCGAGCGTGATGCTGGCGGCCGGCTTGCTGGCCAAGAAAGCCGTCGAAGCGGGCTTGAAAGTGGCGCCCCACATCAAGACTTCGCTGGCCCCCGGCTCGCGCGTCGTCACCGAATACCTGACCGCCGCCGGCCTGCTGCCCTACCTGGAAAAGCTGGGCTTTGGCGTGACCGCCTACGGTTGCACCACCTGCATCGGCAATGCCGGCGACCTGACGCCTGAAATGAACGCGGCCATCGCCGCCAACGACATCGTCGCTTCGGCCGTGTTGTCGGGCAACCGCAACTTCGAAGCGCGGATCCACCCGAACATCCGTTCCAACTTCCTCGCTTCGCCGCCGCTCGTGGTCGCCTATGCGATCGCCGGCAACATGACGCGCGACCTGATGACGGAACCTGTCGGCAAGGGCAAGGGCGGCAAGGACGTCTACCTGGGCGACATCTGGCCGACCTCGTCCGAAGTGGCCAAGCTGATGAAATTCGCCATGAACGCCAAAACGTTCAAAGAGAATTACGCCGACGTCAAGGGCGCCCCCGGCAAGCTGTGGGAAAAAGTGACGACCGTCGAAGGTCAAGTCTACAACTGGCCGAAATCGACCTACATCGCCGAGCCGCCATTCTTCGACGACTTCACGATGACGCCAAAAGCCGTCGCCACCGGCATCCAGGGCGCGCGCGCGCTGGGCGTGTTCGGCGATTCGATCACCACCGACCATATTTCCCCGGCCGGTTCGATCCAGGAAAACGGCCCTGCCGGCAAATGGCTGCTGGCCAACGGCGTCATGAAAGCCGATTTCAATTCCTACGGCTCGCGCCGCGGCAACCATGAAATCATGATGCGCGGTACCTTCGCCAACGTCCGCATCAAAAACCGCATGATCCCGGCCAAGGCCGACGGTTCCGCGGTCGAGGGCGGCATCACGATCCACCAGCCGTCCGGCGAAGAAATGTCGATCTACGACGCGGCCATGCGCTACGTTGCAGAAGGCACGCCGACGATGGTGTTCGGCGGCGAAGAGTACGGCACGGGTTCGTCGCGCGACTGGGCCGCGAAGGGCACCCAGTTGCTGGGCGTGAAAGCCGTGATCACCCGCTCCTTCGAGCGCATCCACCGCTCCAACCTGGTCGGCATGGGCGTGTTGCCACTGCAATTCATCGGCGACGACAGCGTGCAAACCCTGGGCATCACCGGAACGGAAACGTACGACCTGAAGGGCATGGAGGGCGAGATCAAGCCGCAGCAACTGGTGACCCTGGTCATCCATCGCGCCGACGGCAGCAGCCAGGACGTCACCGTCCTGCTACGCATCGATACCCCGATCGAAGTCGATTACTACAAACACGGCGGCATTCTGCCATTCGTGCTGCGTCAACTGCTGGCCGCTTAATCCGCGAGCTTAGCGCCCCACTGAAACGCCGGCTTGGTCCGGCGTTTTTTTTCGTCCGCGCCGGCGAAATAAAGGGCTGAAACGGGACTGGACGCTTGAAATTTGCCCTATCGGCCACGATCTGTGACGGGCCGACCCATCGATAGTGGCCGAATCCTCTACAATAGGGCACATAAGGGTTTATCATCGTTTGATACGTATTAATCCATTTTTTTCACTTTCCAGAGACTCTTATCCCGCTATGCGTCGACCATCCAAAGATTCACCCCACAAACTGACGGCCGACAGCCAACGCCTGGTCACCTTTTCGCAGGCCATCGTGCAGGCGGCCAGCCGCATCGAAGAGCGGGCCTGGGAGCACAGCCTCGACACCCAGTTGCAAAAGCTGCTCAAGTCCGGCCACCAAGACACCATCGACACCACGCTGGGCAGCCTGTTCAAGGAAGACTTGAACGCCTACGACGTGCTGATGGATTGCGTCGAAGCGGTCAGCGAATCGACCGTCATCACGCAAGAGGAAAACGGCGTCCCGGTGCGCTACGACGCGCTGCTGGTGGCCGTGCCCATCCTGGCGTGGACGCGTTTTTCGATCGCTTCCGGCCCGATTCCGGCCGACCTGCTGAGCACCCTGTCCGCCCATTTCGCCGCCCACCTGCTGGCCGACGGCAC
>DMYQ01000035.1:13099-13767 GCA_003482555.1 Janthinobacterium sp.
CCGAGCATCACCCGCCTCTTGCCCGGCTGCGGCATCGAACTCTTGCTGCCGGAAGCGTATTACGTGGCTTGCCGCGAAGCCGACAAGCTGATCCGCCCGGTGTCGGTGCGCGCCGCCGTGCATTACCTGACCCATACCCTGGGCGTGGAAGCCGATGAGTTGCGCGCCGTCGTGGCCGGCTTCGGCGAGGAAGCGGGCGACGGCCAGATCGACGAATACCGCGTCGGTTTCACCCTGCGTCAGACCCCGGACGTGGTGTACGGCATCGTCTGGCCCCTGTACGGGCAAGAGGACGAGGATGGCACGCCGATCGAAGGCTTGATCCACGCCGGCATCACCGGCATCGAAAAGCAAAAGGTGCCGATCGATGAAATCATGGAATGCCTGACGGCGGCCGGCGTGACGCAAGTCAAGCGGCACGGCGAGCGCTACGTGAACGAGTATTGCGACGACTGCGGCGCGCCGCTGTTCGCCGATCCGGCGGGCGAGCTGGTGCACGCGGAAATGCCGGAAGACACGCCGCCGGGCAACGAGCACTTCCACTGACCGCCCGCGGGCGCGAGACGACGCGCGCCAGCGGGCCGGGATCGGAAAATCCCGGCCTGACGGCGCGGCTTTAGCGCTTGCCGCGGTTTTAGCGGCCGGGTTTTACCAGCCGTGTTTTACCA
>DMYQ01000035.1:13869-15776 GCA_003482555.1 Janthinobacterium sp.
TTTACCAGCCGTGTTTTACCAGCTTGTGAACGGATGGGCGATCAAGTTGGCGTTGAAATAGCGCGCGTCGTCCGTCACTTCCTCGCCTATCCAGTCGGGCTTGGCGAACGCCTGGTCTTCCGCCGCCAGCTCGATCTCGGCCACCACCAGGCCGGCGTTCACGCCGAGAAATTCATCGACTTCCCACACCATGCCGCCGAAATCGATGCGGCGCCGGTATTTTTCAATGATGGGTTGCTCGCACAGGCGCGCCAGAAACTCTTCGGCGTCGGCCAGCGGGATCGGGTACTCCCACTCGCCGCGGCTGGCGCCCACGCTCTTGCCCTTGATCGTCAGCATCGCCGCGCCATCCTCGATGCGCACCCGCACCACGCGCTCGCGCTGCGACGACAGATAACCCTGGCGCAACAGCATCGGCCGCCCCAAGACGCGCCAGCCGTCTCCGGCCAGCAAAAACTTGCGCTCGATTTCGACGCCCATATCAGTCCAGCGACAACAGGATAGCTTGCAGTAGCGCCGCGCCCAGGCAGGCGCTGCGCGCCCCGTTCCAGCCGGTGTAGGCATCCGGCAAGTCGGCGTTATCCTTGAACGGCATTTCCAGGGTCAGCGCCAGGCATTCGAAGTGGTGGCCGATGTATTTCGAGGCCAGGGTCAGCATGTCTTCCTTGTACTTACTGACCGGATAACCGACCTTGTTCTGGAAGTCAGGGCTGGCCTGCTTGTAGCGCTCGATGAAGGCCGCTTGCTGGACGCCGCGCGCCTCGCTGAAGTTGCTCAGCATTTCATTGCCGGCCACGAAGTTGTAGGGCAGCGCCTCGTCGCCGTGGATGTCGAAAAACATGTCGCAACCGATTTCGTGGATCTTGTTTTTCACGCACAGCACTTCCGGGCTGCGTTCCAGGCTCGGCGTCATCCATTCGCGGTTCAGGTTGGCGCCGGCCGCGTTGGTGCGCAGGTTGCCGCGCACGGAGCCGTCCGGATTCATGTTCGGCACGATGTAAAAGGCGGCCCGCTGCAACAGCTTGCGGGCGATCGGGTTGGCGTCGTCGAGCAGGGAATCGATCAAGCCTTCGACGAACCATTCGGCCATCGTCTCGCCGGGATGCTGGCGCGCGATGATCCAGATTTTCTTTTCCGCCTTCGGGCTGCCGATGATGACCAGGTTCATGTCGCGCCCGTCCACGCTGCTGCCCAGGTCGAGCACCCGCGCCAGCGGATTTTCCGCCACTTCGCCCAGCAGGCCCAGGTGGCGATCCCAGGAGTAGGGTTCGAAATAGGCGTAATAAACACTGTCGAGTTCCGGCGTGTGCTGCACCGTCATGACTTGTCCGTCAAAGCTGGTCGGCACGCGGAACCAGTTTTCCGTGTCGTAGCTGGCCGCCACCTGGTAGTGCTCGAAGCCGCCAGGGTAAGTGGCTAGTCCGGCGTTCAAGAAGCGTATCGTGCAAGCCTGGTCGCGCCCGCCCTGCAGGCGGAAGTGGAACCATTGGTGGATGTCGGCGTGGGAATCCTTGCGGATGTTCAAGTCGATGGCGCCGGCGCTGTCGGCGCGCACTACCTCGATGGCGCCCGAGTCGAAGTTTTGGCTGATTTTAATGGTCATGTGGCGATCCCGTCAAAAAAGTGAGTGTCCCGCCGGCCGCTGTTGGCGGCCGGGGTCGCGGTGCTTGCGCCGCAGGGCTTGCACATTGCGCATTGCATATTCCGGTGCTATTTTCCCCGCTTTATCGGATTTCGCATAGCTTGAGCTTGCTTTGTCCGGTCATTGTGAATTATAGGCGCGGTGGCGACGACAGGTGCGCAAGACGTGCGCGCGGGAATGAGGGGGGCAAGCAGGGAGGAAAACGCCGGCGCGGGTCGCGCCGCGCCAAGCGGGGGAACTCATTCAGGGGCATGCCTGGCAAGCA
>DMYQ01000035.1:15930-16533 GCA_003482555.1 Janthinobacterium sp.
CATGCCTGGCAAGCATGATCCCCCGGCAGGCCGGGTCGCCGCGTCCGGCCTTGCTCAAGCTTCGCGCTGGAACGGTTCGCGCATCGTTTGCGTGGCTTGATAGCGCGCGTGCCACGACAGCGCCTGCTCGAGCACGTGCGGCGTGTGGCCGCCGCGCCGGCAAGCTTCCTCGAAATAGGCGCGCAATTGCGGCCGGTAGTCGGGATGGGCGCAGCGCTCGATGATCAAGGGCGCCCGTTCGCGCGGCGCCAGGCCGCGCAAGTCGGCAAAGCCCCATTCGGTGACGAGGACGTCGACGTCGTGCTCGGTGTGATCGACGTGCGACACCATCGGCACCACGCTGGAAATGCGCCCGCCCTTCGCCTCCGACTTGCTCACGAACAGGGACAACTGGCCGTTGCGGGCGAAGTCGCCCGAGCCGCCGATGCCGTTCATCATGTGCGTGCCGCACACATGGGTCGAGTTGACATTGCCGTAGAGATCGAATTCGAGCGCCGTGTTGAGGGCGATGATGCCGAGCCGGCGCACGATCTCGGGATGGTTGCTGATCTCTTGCGGACGCAGCACGATCTTCGAGCGGTAATTTTCAATATTTTCCATGAA
>DMYQ01000035.1:16712-19897 GCA_003482555.1 Janthinobacterium sp.
CTGGCCGGAATCGAGCAATTCGATGGCGCTATCCTGCAACACTTCGGAAAACATGCTCAAGTCGCGGAAAGGTGAACCGATCAAGCCGTGCAGGACGGCGTTGGCGATCGTGCCTATGCCCGCCTGCAAAGGCAAGAGTTGCAGCCCCATGCGCCCGGCCGCCACTTCCCCCTCCAGGAAGGCGATCACATGGCCGGCGATGGCGTCCGTTTCCGCGTCCGGCGGCAAGACCGTGGACGGGCTGTCGGGACTGTCCGTGATGACGATGGCGGCGATGCGGGCCGGGTCGATGGCGATCGAGGTGGCGCCTATGCGCTGTTCCGGGCTGATCAGGGGAATCGGCAAGCGCCGCGGCCGCGCTCCCGGCACATAGATATCGTGCAAGCCTTCCAGCGCCAGCGGCGCGGCGAGGTTGATTTCGATGATCACTTGCGCGGCTTGCTCGGCGAAGCTGGCCGAATTGCCGACCGACATGGTGGGCACGACGCTGCCGTCTTCCAGGATCGCCGTCGCTTCGATGACGGCGATGTCGATGGGCGCCAGACTGTGCGAGCGCAACTGCTCGGCCGTCTCCGACAGATGCTGGTCGATGAACATGACTTCGCCGGCATTGATCTTGCGGCGCAAGCCGGCGTCCGCCTGGAATGGCAAGCGCCGCGCCAGCAGGCCGGCGCCGGCCATCAAACCATCGCTGTCGTTGCCGAGCGAGGCGCCGGTGATCAGGGTCAGACTCAGCGGCTCGTGGCGGGAACGTTCGATCAGCGCGCCCGGCAGCGCCTTGGCGTCGCCGGCGCGGGTAAAGCCGCTCATGCCCACGGTCATGCCGGTGCGAAACAACTGGGCGGCGTCCTCCGCCGTCATGACTTTACTCAATAAGGCCGGGCGGCGGATACGGTCCTGATGCATGGTGTGCTCCTGATTATTATGAAAATGAATTCCTGTTATTGGATTTCAGTATAAAATCGTCTTCACATGCATTGCATGAATTAAAATCGGCATTCCAAGTCGTATTTTTCATGCCCCACCGGGACATTGCCGTGGATATCCGTTCCCTGCGCTACTTCGTCGAAACCGTACGCCTGAGCAGCTTCACCCAGGCCGCCGAAGAACTCCACGTGACCCAGTCCACCATCAGCAAGATGGTGCGCCAGCTGGAAGACGAAGTCGGCGCGCAATTGCTGATACGCGAAGGGCGCAAGCTGAGCCTGACCGACACCGGGCGCATCGTCTTTACGCGCGGCCAGGAAATGCTGGCCACCATGCGCCAACTGGCGCTGGAAGTGCGCGACACCCAGGCGCTGCGACGCGGCCAGTTGACGGTCGGCATTCCGCCCATGATCAATCTCTTGTTCACGCCGGTGCTCAAGGCTTTCCGCGCGCGCCACCCCGACATCGCCCTCACCTTGCAGGAAGACACGGGCCAGGCCATCGAGCGCCAGGTGGCCTCCGGCGAACTGGAAATCGGCATGACGGTGTTGCCGGTCGACCCGGCCCTGGACTTGGTGGCGGTGCCGATCGCCAGTTACCCGATCTGGGCGCTGGCCGCGGCCGGCACGTTTCAAAAACAGCGCACCACGCTCGATCTGAAGGCGCTCGGCGACATGCCCCTGGTCTTGCTCAAGGATGATTTCGCGCTCACGCGCAGCCTGCGACTAGCGTTTCACGAGGCCGGTTTCACGCCCACCATCGCGGCCCAGAGCGGCCAATGGGACTGGCTGGTGGCGATGGCGTCGGCCGGGCTCGGCGTGGCGCTGCTGCCGGAGCCCTTCATTCAACGACTGGCCGGCGAACGCCTGGACGCCGTGCGCATCGTGGCGCCCGAAGTGGCGTGGCAGGTGGCGCACATCTGGAACGGGCGCTATCTGTCGCACGCGGCCCGCGCCTGGCTGGCCGTGTGCCAGGACGTGCTGGGCGCCGACTTCACCGCCCCGTTGCCGCCAAAATAGCGGCGGCCTTGGCCGTCCCTGTCCTTATTTCTTGTACATGCCCGCGTACTTCAAGCCGAAATACAGGATGAAGGTATAGCAGGCGGCCGGCACCAGGAAGGAAATCTGCAAGCCGATGCGATCGGCCAGGAAACCTTGAGCGAAGGGCACGATGGCCCCGCCCACGATCGCCATGCACAAGATGCCGGAACCCTGGCCCGTGAATGCCCCAAGCTTGTTCAAGGCCATGCTGAAAATGGTGGGGAACATGATCGAATTGAACAGACCGACGCCGATGAGCGACCACATCGCCACTTGCCCGTGCGAAAAGATGGCCGCCAGAATCAGCGCGATCACGCACAGCGAGTTGAAGGCCAGGGTCTTGCCCGGGCTGACATAGCGCATCACGGCGAAGCCGACAAAGCGGCCCAGCATGGCACCGCCCCAGTAAAAGCTGACGAAATGCGCGGCCTCGACCGGCTTCAAGCCGGCGATATTGGCTTCGCCCATGAAGTTGATGAGGAAACTGCCGATGCTCACTTCGCCGCCCACATACAGGAAGATGGCGATCGCCCCCAGCACCAGATGCCGATGGGCCCAGGCCGAGGTTTTCTTGTCCGCGCCGGCGACGGTAACCTCGTCCCGGTGCGAAATGGCCGGCAGCTTAACCAGCGCAAACAGCAAGGCCAGAATCCCCAGCGCGGCCGCCAGCGCCAGATACGGCCCTTGCACGGAAGCGGCTTCCTTGGCCCGGTACAACACTTGCTCGGCCGCCGGCAAGAGCTTGAACTGGGCCGCCGTCAACACGCCGCCCGACAGGATCAGGATGCCGCCCAGGGTGGGGGCGACCGTCGTGCCGAGCGAGTTGAACGCCTGCGTCAGGGTCAGGCGGCTGGACGCCGTGCGCGGATCGCCCAGTTCGGTGACATAGGGATTGGCCGCCACCTGCAATACCGTGATGCCGGCCGCCAGCACAAAAAAGGCCAGCAAGAACAAGGCATAACCGTTTGCCGATGCCGGGTAAAACAGGGCGCAACCGGCGGCGGCGATCAGCAAGCCGGCCACCACGCCGTTCTGGTAGCCGATTTTCCGGATCAAGATGCCAGCCGGCAGTGAAATGAGGGCGTAAGCGCCAAAGAAACAGAATTGCACCAGCATCGCCTGCACATAGCTGAGCGCATAAATCGAGCGCAGGTGGGGAATCAAAACGTCGTTCAAGGAGGTCAGCAAGCCCCACATGAAGAACAAGACAGTGACGAT
>DMYQ01000035.1:20039-21394 GCA_003482555.1 Janthinobacterium sp.
CGCCCCCACGCGGCGGAGCCCGGTGCGAGGTGTTAGCGCTACCTTGGCGCCGCGCGGGCATTATGCCCGAAAGCCCCCGCCCATGCGCTCGCGCACGCGCGCCGGGCGGGGTTAATTGCGTGATTGTCAATGATGACACTTCCCCCTATACTCATGCGTGCCGGCTCGCCGGCTCCCTGCCCGTCTTCCACTGGAAAGATTCCACGTGCCGGCATCGCACTTGCAACGCATCTCACTCTCCCGCCTGGCGGCACTGGCCGGCGCCGCCCTCCTCGCTTGCGCCGGCGCCGGGCAAGCCGCCGCGCCCGTGTTTCCGGGCGCCACCAGGGAAACGATTCCGGCGGTGACGCGAAGCGCGGCTTGCCGGCGCGATCTGGACGCGACCATGCGCTACCTGCGCACCCTGAGCAGTACCGCACTGATGGCCGAGCAAAACGGCCGCGTGCTGTACAAAACGCCCCGGTCGAGCAAGCCGCTTACATTTTCTCGGCCCGCAAGAGCAACCTCGCCATGAGCAGGGCAATTGGCGCGGTCGGCAATTACTACCGGCGCAATGGGCGGCCAGCATCACCACGCCCGTGACCCGTGGCGCCGACATGCACCCCGGCCACGCGGCGCGGCCTCGACTATGGCCCCCAGTGGTGGACGCTGGACCGCCCGCCCGGCTCGGCCTTGCACGGCGCCTATCTGGCCTGGGGCGTATATGGACAATTCATCCTGGTCTCGCCGCAGCGTCACATGGTAATCGCCCACAAGCGCGACGTGCCCCTGAGCGGCCGGGAAGACGCGCGCTGGGTACGGCTGAACGAGTTTTTACACGCCGCCACCATGTTGGCAAACGCGCCCTGTCAGTAGGCGCGCGAATGCCGGTGATACGGTTTGGAAATAACTGGCCGGAAAAACGGCCGCGGGCCAGGCCGGAAGCGCCTGTTTTGCTTTCCAGTTATATGAAATACGGATGCCTGTCATTTGAAAATGAAAGTATACGTATAACTTGATTTGATGGATACTGGCATTGCGTTACAGAAATACCGACAGTGTGACGCACCCTTCTCAACATTAAAGGAGCACGCCATGTCCGCCACAATCACCACCATGCATACCCCCGCCATCGCTAACATCGACGGCCTCATCGCCACCGTGCGCAGCGTTGCCACCCGCGTCCACACCTTCTTCGTGCAAAGCGCCGAACACCGCGAACGTGCCTACGAAGAAGCTTATCTGGCCGAATCCGTCGACCGCTACGACCTGGAATTCCGTATGCGTGAACTGGCCCGCGCCAATCCGCAACCCTACTGGATGTCCGGTCTGGGTCGCTAATCGAGCGCAATAAGCAGCAACCAGCAGCAACCAGC
>DMYQ01000035.1:21485-26850 GCA_003482555.1 Janthinobacterium sp.
CAACCAGCAGCAACCAGCAGCAAACTACAGAGCCTTTCGATAGACGAGGAAACCCGGACGCACAGCCAGCGTGTCGTAGAGTTTCATCGCCGTCGAATTGCTTTCGTGGGTATTCCAGTACAAGCGATTCGCGCCCGCCTCGCGCGCCCGCAGCGATACCGCCTCGATCAAGGCCCGGCCGATTCCCTTGCCGCGCGCCGTCTCCAGCGTAAACAGATCCTGCATGTAGCAGATCGGCCCCGCCATGATGGTATTGCGGTGGAAGATATAGTGCGCCAAGCCCGACACCACGCCGTCACACTCCGCCACCAGGGCATGCACCGGTTCGTCGCCGTCAAAAAAACGCGACCAGGTCAGGGCCGTGATGTCCGGCGCCAGCGCCGTCTCGCCGGCGCGGCCATAAAATGCATTATAGCCATCCCACAGGACGGACCAGGCCGCGAAATCCGCCGCGCGGACGGGACGAATGATGGTGGCATCGGACATGGAAGATTCCTTTCGATAAAAACCCCATTATCCCATACTAAATCGACATCATTCCACCTTCGCGGCAGGGATGGGCTTGTCGAAAAATTTTACATCCATCAATCAAAGTTTTGGCGACGGCTCACTACGTGCTTGATTTGATGGATATTAATATGTTTGGCACGAACATTGCATGGGCATGGTGAAGAAGTCTGTCCAACCTGAGGAGGATTATTCCCATACCAGCGTTCAAGTGGCTCCACGCCCGCGTTTTCGGGAGTCGGCCCGCCGTGCGTCCGCCGCGCACGACACCCGCGTCACGCGCTTCGTGTTCCAGGTCAACGGCGGCGCCAACGGCACCGTGAGCATCAAAAATGTCAGCGCGGCCACGGTCGGCGGCCCGTTCCAGATCGTGCTCGATTCCCACACGGCCGGCGTCACCGTGAGCAATTCGGCCGGCAATTTCGGCGGCCGGCCATATATGACCATCCCTTCCGTGGGCAGCCTGGCACCCGGCCAGTCGGCCAGCGTCACGGTGATGTTTCAAAACCCTGCCAACGGAGCGATCGGTTTTGCGCCCGTTTCTTACTCTGGGAGTTTTAATGAATCATGAGACCCTTTAAATTACTTGCCATTGGCGCGCTGGGCTTTTGCCTGGCTGGATGGGCACGCGCCTTCCCCGCCATCTACCACGTGAACGTGGATACCTCGTCCCTCAGCGGCAGCGCTGGCGCCCTCGATTTCAACTTCAACCCCGGCCCGCTGACGGCGCAGGCGGCCATGCTGCAGATACAAAACTTCAGCAGCGACGGCACGCCGTCCAGCGCGCCCGTCATCAGCGGCGACGTCAGCGGCGGGCCCCTGCCCGCCACCCTCACCTTCGACAATGGCGGCGGATTCAACGACTACTTCAACGGCTTTGCCTTCGGCACCGCCTTGTCCTTCGATGTCACCCTGTTCGGTCCCGCCCTGCAAGCGCCGGATGGCGTGGCCACCTCCGGCAGCACATTCGCCTTCAGCCTGTTCTCGGACGCGGCCGGCACCCACCCCGCCTTGACCAGCAATACGGCGGCGGGATTCGCCTACACGGTCGACGTGAATCTGGACGGCAGCACCACCGCCACCAGTTTCTTGCTGGCGCCGGTGCCGCTGCCGGAGCCGGGTAGCCCCGCATTGATGGGCGCCGGACTCGCCATCCTGCTCCTGTCGCGGCGCCGTCGTTCGCAGGGCGCGGCGGCGCCCGCGCTGGCATGGCGCGGCCGATGAAAAAATGGGCGGCGCCGCTCGTGCCGACCGTCATGCCGACCCTGGCGCTGATCCTGGCGCTGACCCTGGCGCCAACGCGCGCGCCGGCCCTGGAGCTCGATTGCGCGGCCGGCGCGCTGCGCGACCTCAGCGTGGCCGCCGAGCCGCTGCCGGCGGCGCCCGCGCCGGCCGCCCAGGAAGCGATCACGCTCGTCGCCACGCGGGGAGCGACGGCGCACCTGCTCGTGCGCGGCCCGATTCTCGGCTCGATGGATGCGCCCGACGTGGCGATCGCCCTATCCTGCACCAGAAAAGGCATGCTGGCGACGGCGACGATCACCCGCTCTGCCAACTATCGCGGCGCGCTCAGACAAAATCAAAACTGGCTGCCCAGCATCAGCCTGGCACTCATCCCCCAGCGGCCGGAAATGCTGTTCCAGGCCCGCTGGGAAATGCGCCTGAGCACGGGCGCAATGCTCGACCGGGCCAAAACGCCGCCCGCCTTTCCCGCACGCCGGTATCCGATCTCCTTGACGAAAACCATCATCGCGCCAAGCGCTCCGGCCGCCCCAGTCGCCCCGGCCGCCTCCCGGTAATTTTCAATTAAACAATGTTAGTTACCGTCATGTAATTGCACGGTAACAATCCCTTGCTACCATTCGGCTTCACAGGCTGTCCCCTTCCCGTCTCGCATTGGCTGAAAACATGAAATTCCTACACGTAAAAACCGGCCCCAGGGTTCTCTTATCCTTCGGCGTCATGCTGTTCGTCATGGCATGCATCACCGCCATCGCCTTGTGGCGCCTGCAAGCGGCCAACGAAACCACGGAATACCTGGTCAAGGATAAACTGGCAAAACAACAATTGACATCGGACTTGCTGGCCGCGGCAAAGTTGAACGGCATCCGCACCCTGTCCATCGCCAAGAGCGACAGCCTGGAAGTGGCCGAGTACTTCCAGACCCGGTTGGCTGAAGGCGACAAGGTGGTCCTGGCCCTGGAGGCCAGGCTGGCGGCCCTGCGCCACAATCGGGACGAAGCCGCTTTGCTGGGCGCCGCCGCCGAACGGAAGAGCGCCTACTTGAGCGTGCGCAAGGAAGCGTTTGCCTTCAAGGATGGCGGCAAGACCCAGGAAGTCGAGCAACTGGCCGACACCAGCTTGAAAACAAGCTTCGCCAACTATACGTCGGCGCTGCAGCAATTGCTCAACTACCAAACCCGGGAAGCGCAATTGCTGGCGTCCGAGTCCGCCAGGCAGTACGCCGACAGCCGCGCCACCCTGATCGGCTTCGGCCTGTTCGCCCTGCTGACCGGGGCAGTCCTGGCGTGGGCGATCACGCGCAGCATCGTCGGCCCGCTGCGCCACGCCGTCGAGATCGCCGTGCGCGTGTCGGTCGGCGACTTGCGCGACTTTACCGAGCCCCAGCGCGGCGACGAGATCGGCCAGTTGGTCGACGCGCTGCACAATATGACGACCCGCCTGGCGGGCACCATCACGCGGGTGCGCGACGGCGCGCTGACGATCGACTCGGCGTCGCGCGAACTGTCGACGGGTAACCTGGATTTGTCGCGCCGCACCGAACACCAGGCCGGGGCGCTGGAAGAAACCGCGTCGGCCATGGCCGAACTGACCTCCACCGTGAAACGCAACACGGCCCATGCCCGCCAAGCCAACGACCTGGCATTGTCGGCGTCCGACGTGGCCAGCAAGGGCGGCAAGGTGGTCGACCAGGTCGTCGAGACCATGGACGCCATCAGCGCCTCGGCAAAGAAAATTGTCGACATCATCGGCGTCATCGACGGAATCGCGTTTCAAACGAATATTCTGGCGCTCAACGCGGCCGTGGAAGCGGCGCGGGCCGGAGAGCAGGGACGCGGCTTCGCCGTGGTGGCGAGCGAGGTGCGCAATCTGGCGCAGCGGTCGGCCACGGCGGCGCGGGAAATCAAGACGTTGATCAACGATTCCGCTGAAAAAATCGAGGCTGGCAGCCAGTTGGCCCACACGGCCGGCGCCACCATGGAAGACATGGTCGCCAGCGTGCAAAGGGTGACCGACATCATGGCCGAAATCAGCCTGGCCAGCTCGGAGCAGGACGCCGGCATCGGCCACATCAACAGCGCCGTCGCCGACATGGACAATGTCACCCAGCAAAACGCCGCCCTGGTCGAAGAGGCCGCCGCGACGGCGGATGCGGTGCAAACCGAGGCCGGCAGCCTGATGCAAGTGGTGAGCTTTTTCAGGGTCGACGAGAGCGCCACGCGGGAAACGCAAGCGCCCGCCATCGTTGCCGCCCCATGGCCGCGACGCATGCCGATAGCCAACGCCATGCGCCGTTACGCATAAGGTCAAACCATCGCGGCCCGCGACCAAATGTCGGAAGGCATTTTGGCGCGAACCGCTTGCCGGTCGTTTCGCTTACCTCAATCTTCAAACGACACGACATTTTGACGCCGCCGGTCGACGACAAGCCGCGTCACGTCCGGCCGGGAATAGTGACCAGCCTGATCCAGATTCTGCCTTTCACGTCTTACCTCATTGCGGTCCAGCGTCGCCACCAGCAGACACTCTTCACCGACGGCCGGTGGAATCACCCACTCGCCATTTGGCGCGGCGATACATGAGCCGCCGTTCGCCAAAACCTCCGGGCAATTTTCGAGTATCCGATCCAGGTGCGGCGTATCGGCGGGAAAATCTTCGCGCCGCATCAGGGCCGATACCGAGATCGTGTAGCTGCGCCCCTCCTTGGCGATGAAGCGCGTGATGTCTTCGGTATTGCGCAGATTGCCCGGCCATAGGGCGACATGCAGATCCTCGCCCTGCGCATACAGCGCGGCACGCGACAAGGGCATCCAGTTTTCAAAGCAATTGAGGCCGCCGACGGTAAAGGCATCGAGCGGATGAACCCGCAAACCATGCCCGTCGCCGGGCGACCAGCTCAGGCGTTCTTCATAGGTCGGCATCAGCTTGCGATGCACCGAACCAATCACACCGTCCGCTCCGATATACACCCGCGAGCAATACACGCTGTAGCCGCCGCGATCCGCCGGCCGCTCGATACAACCGAGCATGACGGCGATGCCGTGTTTGGCTGCCGCCGCACAAACGGCATCCAGATGCCCGGCCTCGATCTGTACCGCCTGCTGCAAATAGTAAGCGTGGATATCTTTCTGGATCGAGGAATTAAAGCGTGCGCCGTCGGTCAGTTCCAGCCAGAACGGATAGCCGGGCAACAGGGCTTCTCCGAAGGTGACGAAGCGGCATTGCCGCTGCGCGGCGCGTCCGATGTAATCGACTATTTTCGCGACGGTCGCTTCGCGGTTCAGCCAGATCGGTGCAATCTGTGCCAGCCCGACAGTCAATAGATCCTGATTTTGAGTGGATGACATGTATTTCCTTCAGTTGAATATTCGGCAAGCTCGCGCATGCGGGAAGCTTACTTGGCAAATAATTGGCCCGGATCGAGGAATGCTTTGAATTCCAAGGCATTACCGGCCGGATCCAGGAAAAACATCGTCGCCTGCTCCCCGGCCTGGCCCTTGAAGCGGATATATGGATCGATCACGAATGCCACGCCGGCGGCCTTGATTCTTTGCGCGAACGCATGAAACTCCTCCCAATCCAGAACCACGCCGAAATGCGGCACCGGCACGTCGTG
>DMYQ01000314.1:0-1823 GCA_003482555.1 Janthinobacterium sp.
CTGTTCTTGCTGAAACTGACCCTGGCGCAGATCAACGGCCACCTGACGGACGCGGAAGAAGCCATGCACCTGAAGGCGATGCGCCATCTGCCGGTCGCGATCAGCGCCGTGCTGGCGCTGGAGCCGCAAATCATCGCCTGGTCGGAAGACTTCGCGCGCAAGGAAAACGCCCTCTTCCTGGGCCGCGGCATGCATTACCCGATCGCGCTGGAAGGCGCGCTGAAGCTGAAGGAAATTTCCTACATCCACGCCGAAGCGTATCCGGCCGGCGAGCTGAAGCACGGCCCGCTGGCGCTGGTGACCGAGGAAATGCCAGTCGTCACGATCGCGCCGAACGACGCCCTGATTGAAAAGTTGAAGTCGAACATGCAGGAAGTGCGCGCCCGCGGCGGCCAGTTGTTCGTATTCGCCGACGTCGATTCGCGCATCACTTCGGGCGAAGGGGTGCACGTGATACGCCTGCCGGAACATTACGGCGTGCTGTCACCGATCCTGCACGTGGTGGCGCTGCAATTGCTGGCCTACCACACGGCCCTGGCCCGTGGCACCGACGTCGACAAGCCACGCAATCTGGCCAAGTCGGTCACGGTGGAATAAGCGACGGGCCGGGGCGCAGTAATGTGCCTAAACAATTAAGTCCGACACAAGTGGCGCAGCACCTTACGGGCTGTGCCATTTTTGTCGCAACACTACACAAGCATGCCGCACCCGCCACCGTTTCGAACCAAGCTTTTGGGATCTCTCGCGTTCTCGGTTACACTGCGACGAGAACCTTGCCGTCGTGTCGGTACGGATGCAGGTCGCCGCCGCTTTCGGTGAGCACCCGTTCGGCGGTGACTTTCGCTTCACGCGGGTCTGGCGCCAAACCGCAACGGCGCAGTGGCAACTGGTGGCGGGGCACATCAGCCCAGTGCAATAATAGGCACCTTGTGCGGGGTTCTCACGTAATCTTCCCCCAGGCGCCAGTTTCCATGGCGGGCAGTAGCGACCATCCTTGCAAACCAAATTCGACAGCTTGATGATGCGTCTTAAACAGTTCCCGCAAACCCGCCGTGCGGATTCCGCCCTGGCTCTCCCTGGTCGCGACCTTACCGCGTGCGTGCGCGCCTATTACTGGCACGATCTGCCAGATTGCGGCGATTTGACGCTGGGGCAGCGCCTCACCTATGTTCCGCCGAGCCCTTACAACGCCTTGGTCTGGCTCTTGGACGGGCGCGCGCTCCTGGTGGAATGCGCCGGAAAATCGCTGGCCTCCGAGTTGCCGGCCGTGTTCCTGGCAGGCGCACACCGGCATGCCTACCGCTCCAAGACGATCACGCCCTATTCTTCGTTTGGCCTCGTCTTTCAGCCCGGTGCATTGGCTTTGTTGAGCGGGATGGATGTGAACCAGCAAGTCGATTCCATCACCGATGCCTGGCCGCAACTGCCGTCGGACTGGCAAGCGCTGCTGAACGCCGTGGCCGAGGCGCCCGACCATGCCCAGCGGATCGCACTTTGCGAACGGTTCCTGGCGTCGCGCTGGGCGGCGGTCGCCGGCAAGCATCGGGGCTGGGTCGACTTGATCGGCGACGCCTGGCAATACCGCGCCAGGGTGGCGGCCCTGGGCGTGTCGAATTGGACGCAGCGGCATTTCCAGCGGCGCACTCGCCAGCTCACTGGCCTGACGCCGGGGGAAGTGGAGCGTATGCTGCGCCTTGAGCGGGCGCTGCTGGACGTGCCAGCCGTGTCGAAGAGGCGGCCGCTCACGGTTATGCCGACCAGCCGCATTTTACGCGCGAGGTGCGCACGATTTATCAGCGTAGCTCTGGTGAATTGATGCGCGG
>DMYQ01000314.1:1985-19888 GCA_003482555.1 Janthinobacterium sp.
CCCCCAGCTTTTGCGTCAATAACCAAATGATCGACCACCAGGGCATCTTGGCGGTCCATCGGCCGTGGGTGTTGGGCGCCTGTTGCCGTTGCTTGCGTGCCGGATCGAGTGTGACGGTGCCGACCACCACGCCCTCCGTGCCCGACTCCAGTCGGCCGAGCAGGGTGCCGTCACTGTCGGCAATGGCGCTGAAGCCGGGGAATTGGATGTCTTGGGACGGAAAGCCCGCCGGTAGCGCGGTCACCAGACGCCCAACCTTGTTCGACATGAGGACGGGAATGCCCATGGTGCGGGCGGTCTCGGCCGTTCCATCGCGCAAGGCGCCATTCAACATTTCAACATCGCACTGGCGGACCGGGAACTTTGCCTCAAACGACGCTCCGGAAAACGGACGCAGATAGAGGTCGATGTCAGCGGCGTATAGTTCAAGGTAGCGTTCGTACAGCGCGTTCTCAAAGCAAATCCCGACGCCAATCCGGCCTAGCGGCGTAACGAACCAGTGAAGATCGCTGCCGGCCCGAAAAAAGTACGCCTCGAAGGAGGCCGGCGGGCTCTTGCGGACTCTTCCTGAAATTTTGCCATCGGGATCAAGCAGGATGAAGGTATTGTAAAAATCGGCACCCTCGGCTTCCAGGAAGGTCGTGCCGGCATAGATGTCCAGCCTTCGGCACAAGGCGCCCAGCCAATCTTTCGTCGGACCGTGCAAGGGTTCGGCCGTGTCCCATATCTGTTCGGTCAAAGTGTTGTCGCCTGGCATGAGCTCCGGTAACAAGACCAGTTTCGCGCCTTGCCGCGCGGCGTCTTCGATGAGTTCCGCGGCACGAAGCATGTTTCGTTCAAAGTTTCCAAGCTCGCAGGCCATTTGAATCGAGGCAACGCGAAGTTGTGTCGTCGCTGGTGGCCGTACTGGACGGCGGTCGGGATCGGGGGGGGAATGCATGTCGGGCATCGTATCCGGTATGCCGGCCTGTGTCTTGAACCGGAGCGACATGGATGCGCGGAAAGACGCGCAAGGCCATCTTTGCGTTCGACAAGCTGATTTGAGAAGGCCTCACTGTCAGGCGCCGACGTCAAACGTGTGAACCAGCACCTCTATCGATGGTCGAACTGTTTACGCGCGCGCGTGTCGAGAATGCTGTTCGCCAACAAGTCGCTGCCACTGAATCGTGCAAATGCGTAAAACGACGATCAAGTCGATATAGTTGTCCGCTGCTGCTTTATATGCGCTTCTGAGAAAGTCTGTAACGATCTGCCTGGATTTCGATGCCAGTAAGCAGCGTCAAAGGAGGCCAAAGGAGGCCAAAGGAGGCCATATGAGCACACCGAGTCTGTCCCGTTTTATCCGCACGAACTTGGAATCCATTCTCGACGCATGGGAACAATTCGCTCAGAACCTGAGTGCGGAAAAGAACATGGAAGGCGGGGCCTTGCGCGAGCACGCGGCCAATATCTTGCTCGCCATTGCCATCGACCTCGACAAGCTTCAGACTAGCGTCGAGCAATCCGAGAAGCCCATGGGACGCGCTCCGCCCAGTGCGGGCGAGGCGGACGCGGAATCGAATGGCACGTCACGGGTGTCGAAAGATTTCAGCGTCAACGATACAATGTCCGAATTCCGGGCGCTACGGGCCAGCGTCTTGTATCTGTGGAGTGTGATCAATACGGTCGCTCCAGACACGGTCGACAAACCTGCCCGCTTCAACGAGGCCATCGACCAGGCGCTCACGGATTTACTTTGGCGCTGCACGGCGGGGACGGACAGGATGACACGGTGGTTCGACATCCTATTGTCATCGTCGCCCGATTTGAACTGCCTCACCGATCTTGAAGGCCGCCTCATTTACGCCAACAAGGCGCTGACGGATCTGTATGGCACCCATCTGAGTGGAGTGATAGGCAAGAAATTTAGCGACCTTGGCCGACACAGCGTCCCCGATCTCGGGCAATTGATTGCACGCGTCGTCGCCACGAAGACTACGTGCCGCGGCGACTTGTCGTACATGCTCGACTCCCATGCGCAGGCGAGCTATGAATACTTGTTGATTCCCGTGTTTGATGGCGGTGGCCGGATCGAAGCGGTCGCCGGAACGGCCAGGGAAGTCTCCGAACGCCATGCAATGCTGGAACTTGCCACGGACCATGCCACCTATGACAAGCTGAGCTCGCTGCCCAACAGGGCACTCTTTTTTGATCTCCTCAAACGCGAAACCATACGATCCGAGCGTACCGGCCTGCCCCTGGCTCTCTTGCTTATCAATCTTGACGGTTTTAAGGGCGTCAATGAGCGTTTTGGTCACGAGGGTGGCGACCTGCTGTTGCGCGAGGCGGCGCGGCGCATCCAGTCCCGCGTGCGTGAAATGGATACGGTGGCGCGCATTGGTGGCGATGAATTCACGGTCATTCTGCCGGACGTGCGAAATACGGCGCATGTCGGCCTGCTGGCTCAGCAAATTATCGATGAACTTGGCCGACCGTTCACCGTTCTCGATAACGATATCGTCATCTCAGGAAGCATCGGAATCAGTCTTTTCCCGCAAGACACGGGTTTGCCCGAAGATTTGTTCAGGAACGCAGGCCAGGCAATGTCTGCATCGAAAAATACGGGGCGCAATCGCTTCAACTTTTTCATGCAAAGCATGCGTGAAGCCTCTGGCACGCGCATGAAAATTATCGGCGAGTTGCGCCATGCGTTGGCGCAACGTCAATTTGTGCTTACTTTTCAACCCATCGTCGACTTGGGAACGCTTGATATTGTAAAAGCGGAAGCGCTATTGCAGTGGCAACATCCAACGGAGGGCTTGCTTCATCCCCCGCAGTTCATCGGGCTGGCAGAGGAGGCAGGCTTGATCGGCGCCATCGACGAATGGGTGATGGGCGAGGCCGTCATGCGGGCACGCGAGTGGAGCGCCTTGCGTGGCGAACCCTTCCAGATCAGCGTGAACCGCTCATCGGCGGAACTACTGAGCAAGGCGCCGTTGAAGCGCTGGGATGCACAGCTGACAATGATGCGCTCGGTGTGGAATTGCATTTCAATTGAGTTCGACGAATCGGTTCTCTTGCATGATCTTCCCTGGGTAAGAGAGCGCCTCGAAACATTCCAGCTCGCTGGTGCACAGTTGAGTATCGATGACTTCGGAACCAATTATTCATCGATGTCCACCCTCCGGAAGTACCATATCGATTTCCTCAAGATCGACCGGTCTTTTGTGAGGGATATGGCCGCCGATATGGAAAGCAGGACATTCGCGGAAACGATCGTCGCGATGGGACACCGGCTCGGTCTCGAAGTCATTGCCGAAGGCGTTGAAACGGCCGAGCAACGCGATTGGCTCAAGATGGTCGGCTGCGACTATGCGCAGGGACACCTTTTCTCGCCGCCCGTTTCCGCACAGGATTTTGAACATCTGTTAATGGCATGAAAAAGATGTCATGCGCTGGCGCAATAGCTTGTGACTCCTATTGGACTGGCATGTGCAATTCCGCGCCGTCGGTTTTTAGCAGCTGTTCCAATCCCGATATCGACAAGGGCTCGCAGGCATAATTGCCCTGCATTTCATCGCAGTCGTTTTGCTTGAGAAAATTGAGCTGGATACCTGTTTCGACGCCTTCCGCGACGACGCCTATATTCATATTGTGTCCGATGCCTATCATCGTCTTGGCCATGATGCCATCGGTATTTTGCACGCCGATGGAATCGACAAACGCCCTTGGTATTTTTAGATGGGAGATGCCCAGTTCATGCAGATTGCGCAGGCTCGACAGCCCCGCCCCACATTCATCTATGGCCAGCTTGATGCCCAGTCGCTGTATTTCGCCAAACAAATCCTTGGTCAAATTCGGGTTGCGCGTCAGCGAAACTTCCTTTACTTCCAGTTCCAGCGTCTTGAATGGCAGCGACGATTGATTGAGCTTGTTTGCCACCATTGCCACGTAATTTTTTTGACACAATTCATTGAATGACACATTCATCGAGACGACGAGTTCGTCAAATCCCAAATGGCGCACGCGCTGCAAGCTGGAACAAATATCGTTGAGTACCCATTCTCCAATTGACTTGATCAGGCCGCTATCCTCGGCCTCAGGGAGGAAGGCGGCCGGCAACAAGATACCTTGTTCCGGATGTCGCCAGCGCAGCAGCGCTTCGGCCCCTACGATCCGACCTGATCGCAGGCAAATTCGTGGTTGAAAAGCCAGGAACAACTCATTCTTGTCGATGGCGTTGCGCATGCTGGTATCCATCTTTTTCTTTGACTCGGTGCACAACTTCATGTCTGAAGAAAAGAAATGGACATCGTTTCGGCCTGCCGTCTTGGCATGATACATTGCCACGTCGGCGGCCTGTATCAGTTCGGTGACCGAGGAGCCATCGTGTGGAAAAACGCTCGCGCCCAAGCTCATCCGAATAGTGACTTCCTTGCCATTGACAACGGCGACCTTCGCCATGTTTTCGCGCACGCGGTCGATCATACGCATCGTGTAGCGCAAGGAGGGTTGGTTTTCAAGGACCAGCACGAACTCATCGCCCCCGAGTCGCGCCACCGTATCGCTGTCGCGTATCGATGCCTGCAGGCGCTTTGCCACGACTTTGAGGATTTCGTCACCGCCATCGTGTCCCAGGGTGTCGTTCATTTCCTTGAAATTGTCCAGGTCGACCATCAAGGTGGCCACCAAGCTCTTGTTTCGTTGTGCGACATGCACGGCCTGCTCCAGTCGATCCCATAGCAAGTTCCGATTTGCCAAGCCCGTCAAGGCATCGTGGTTTAGCTCATGCTCCAAGTGAGAAGTCCGATGGATCGATTCGGTCACATCGTTGAGCACGCCGATGAAATGCGTCGCCACGCCTTTTTCATCGAGCACCGGGGTAATCGTCAGGGCATTCCAGAATAGCTCCCCACTCTTGCGCAGGTTGCGGATGATTACGCTCGCTTCCCGGCGCTCATTGATTGCGATGCGCAGTTTCGTGCGCTCGCAGTCGTCAAGGCCGGGGGCGGCAAGAAAGCGCGCGTCATGTCCGATCGCTTCCTCCGCCTTGTAGCCCGTGATGCGTTCAAAAGCGGCGTTGACATACTCGATCGAATTCTTCCTCCCCACGCAACGGGTAATGATGATGCCATTGCTGCTTGCGTGCAGGGCCCGATCGCGCAGCCGCAACTGTTCGAGGTGTTCCTGGCGCTCGGACACGTCGAGGCCCATGCCGACGAGGAAAAAATTGCCATTGGCCACGAAGCGGCAGCCTGAAAAAATGTAGGGCGTTGGTTTGCCGGTCTTTGACAGAAGATGGGCTTCGACCAAGACTTCGCCATCTTGCTCGAATACGGTACGGATCTTGTCGCCGACGATATTTTGTTCGTGCGGCGCAAACAGGTCGAGCACATGAATATCCTTCAATTCGTCGGCGCTGCGCCCGGTTGCCAGCTCAACCCTTTGGTTCCATAGTACAAAATGACCGGCGCGATTGATCACATAAAACGTGCCGGCAAGAAAGTCAGTCATTTCCGTCATGGGGATCTGACCGATCAACTCCCTTTCCGATGCGGTGCGCACATCCATGCGCGGATCGAGGATCGCACAAAAGAAATCGTTGATTCCGGGCGCGCCGGCCTGTGGCACGAGGATCAGGTTGCACAGGGCGTAGTCGCCGTCGGCGCGCGCCACCTCGACGCGCCAGCGTCCTGATACGCATGTCGGGGCATCGATGTATTCACGAAACAGGCGCTGCCCTGCTTCATCGAGCAGGCCGCTGATATTCTTGCCGAGGATATCTTTGGCGCTGTGGCCGAGAAAGTGCATGCATGCATCATTCCATGTCGCAATCTGCCCCCATGAATCGATCAGAAATGCCACCTTCTCGTTCAGCCTCGTGGTGTTCATATTTCATTCTCCATGTTAGTCGGGTAGCGCCGTTTACCTCATCAATTAGTGTGACCGATGGGGCATGACATCGTTCGCTGGAGCGGAACGCCACTTGTGGTTTCTTGTGCTAGATCATCTGGACGAGGGTGCGGAGCGGCGACATTCGCATCGGCGCGGGATGCTTGTGTCTGGCAGCACGCGAAGCTATTGTCGGTTGAAATCACTTGACCACGGCACATATCCATCTCGCCAGCGGCCAAGCGAATGTTCGCGAAGCCGGAACTATGGAAGCGCATATTTGTCAAAATTTTTCAAACTATCACAACGGTGTCATGCCATGAATGAAAAATTTGTTCGAAACGGCCCCTTGATGGAGCTCGACAGCTATCCTCGCTGGGCACAAGATATGATGCTCTCGACGCTTGAGGCAAAAGAAAAGGTGGTCAAGCACGATCTGTTTGCGATGATGAGGGATGCGGTGCTGACGCCCAAGGCCATGCGCAATTTTCTCATCGGTGGCTGGCCCGTGGTGGTGCAATTCCCGCAATTCATGGCTGTGAATCTTTGCAAGATTCAATATGGACGCTCGCTCGGCGAGAACATGGCGCGCAAGTACTTGATGAAAAATATTCGCGTCGAACAAAATCATGCGGAACATTGGGTGGAATGGGCGAAGGCATGCGCGGTGAGCGAACGCGATTTGCTTGACAGTTACCTACCCGTCGAGAGCCAGGCGCTCAGTCACTGGTGCTGGCATAGCTCCGAACATACATCGCTGGCAACGAGCATGGCGGCGACCAACCTGGCCATTGAAGGGGCAACCGGCGAGTGGGCGAGTCTGGTATGTTCCGCGCCCGATTACGAAAATTCCTTCGCACCGGAAGAGCGCAAAAAAGCGATGCGCTGGCTCAAATTGCATGCCCACTACGACGACACCCATCCGTGGGAAGCGCTAGACATCATCGCCTCCCTGATAGGCTGGGAGATTGAGCCGAAGTATGCGGAATTGCTGGGACAATGCGTAATGAATAGCTACAAGTGCATGACACTTTCACTCAATTGCTATCTATCCGAAATTTGCGGCTGAAGTAACGTTCCCGGACAATACGCCGTGCCGCTCCCGGCCAGCGGCGCCGGGACTGGCGGAATAATTTGGTGCAGATATCTCGTTCTGAAAGTTGGCCACGGCGCGTATGCCGGCACCCGGCGTCAGACGCTTGCCGCCTGTGCGAGATCCGCCCCGAGCTTTTCCACAAAGCCTTCCATGGTTTCCTCGCCTAGATCAACCGCCTTGGCCCCGCCACCGGCAACGAATGTCACGTCCTTGATCCCGATCACGCCGAGTATCAGGCGCAGATATTGGCTTGCGATGTCGCGATTCTGGATGGGCGATCCTTCGGTATAGATGCCGCCCGAAGCGATCAATACGGTTGCCTTCTTGCCGGTGATGAGACCACGTCCATCGAAGCCCAGCGTCAATCCCTTGCGAACAATATGGTCGATCCATGCCTTGAGCACTGCCGGCACATTGTAGTTGTAGACCGGCGTTGCAATGACAATGTAATCGGCAGCGAGCAATTCGGCGACGAGTTCGTCGGACAGCCGCAACTCGTTCGCCATTTCGGGAGAATGGTGCTGCGCGGGCGTGAAGTAGGCCTGCAACCAGGCCGCGTTGACAAACTCAAGTCCGGCGTCCATGAGGTCGCGCTCGATGACTTCGCCATCCGGGTGGGCGGCTAGCCAGTCTTGCACGAAGCGACGCGTCATGTTGCGCGACACGGAGTATTGACCACGGGGGCTGGTCTCGACGACCAAAAGCTTAGTCATGACAGTGATCCTTAAAAATAGTATAGGGAAAGCCTCAGGCAAGCTTGCCGATCAGGCTGGGTGTGTGCCTACAATATATCGCCACCCTCCTATTCACGATAGAGATTAAAATATGATGAAATCCATCGGTAATTGTGATGGAGTAGGAGAAAATACTTTGATTGGAAATCTGACGCTTGATCAGTTGCGGGTTCTGGTAACGATCGCCGATACGGGAAGCTTTTCTGCCGCCGGCCGAAAACTTGGCCGCGTGCAATCGGCCATCAGCCAGACCATAGCGACGCTTGAAGATGTGCAAGGCGTATTGCTGTTTGAGCGCATTGGCCACCGCCCAAGCTTGACCGAGACTGGACGGGTTTTGGTCGAGCAGGCGCGCCTGGTTCTGGCGAGCGCCGCCCGCTTCGAGGGAGTGGCGATGGGCGCGCGCTCGGGCCTGGAGCCCGAACTCGTCATTGCGATAGATCCGCTGGCGCCTACCGCGCCCTTCATTGAAAGCCTGTCCGCTTTGAGCCGAACTTTTCCCAACCTGCCCGTCAGCTTTTCGACGGAAGGCCTGGGCGGTTCATTGCGGCGCCTGCGAACCGACCCGGCCGCCATCGGGATCTGCTTGCTGCTTCCTTCCATTCCAGACGACATTGCCGCGTATCCGCTGTTGCGTGTCGGCATGCAGGCTGTGGTGGCGTCGGGGCATCCACTTGCGTCGTTGGGACGTCCGGCGACGCAGACCGATCTGGAACCTTATGTCCAGCTCGTACTGTCGGACCCTGTCAATCCCGGTGCTGAAAACTTTGGGCTGGCGAGTGCCAGGCTGTGGCGCTTCGTGGATCTCGGCCGGCGCCTGGACTTTCTGCTCGGCGGATTTGGATGGTGCCGCATGCCCGACCATCTCGTGTCCGGATTGATCGCGAGCGGAACCCTGACCGCGCTTCAAATCGAGCACGATCCCACGCCTCGCGAGGGGTTGACGATTTATGCGGCGCATCTGCGCAGCCGGACGCTGGGGCATGCCGGACGATGGTTGCTGGACGACCTCAGGCAACGTCTGCGATCCTGAAACCAACCACCCTCGGAAATTGTCTCGCGCGGGCCGCGCCGCCGCGGCAAAGCCGGCGCGTTTCACGCGCATGAGCCCACTTGCATGTGGCGCCCGCCTCTCTAATATGAGATCAAGCACCGCGTAGCGGGTATCGGTCTTTTGCAGCACGTTGTCACCTGAGCGAAGGCCACGTCGCGGTGCGCGAAAGGGGAGCTTGCCGGCGGCGGGCGGCCCCATTTTTCGTGACATGGGAGGCCTTATGAGGACGATAGAAAACGCTGTGATCGAAGATTTCAAGTCCACCCTGCGCGGCACCGTGCTGCAGGCCGGCGACGTGGAATACGACGCCGCCAGAACCATCTGGAACGCGATGATAGACCGGCGCCCGGCCCTGATCGTGCGTTGCGCCGGCACCGCCGACGTGCTGGCCTCGGTTGCCTTCGCGTCCAGGCACGACCTGCCGCTGGCGATCCGGGGCGGCGGCCACAATATCGCCGGCAGCGCCCTGTGCGACGATGGCCTGGTGATCGACTTGTCGCGCCTGCGCTCGGTGCGCATCGACCCCGAGGCGCGCCGCGCCCAAGTCGAGGCCGGCGCCACCCTGGCCGACTTCGACCACGAAGCCCAGGCGTTCGGACTGGCCACACCGCTGGGCATCAATTCGACGACGGGCGTGGCCGGACTGACCCTGGGCGGCGGCTTCGGCTGGCTCAGCCGCACGCTGGGGTTGACGGTGGATAATCTGGTGGCGGCGGAAATCGTCACGGCCGACGCCCGCCGCCTGCGCGTGAGCGCGACCGAGCATCCCGACCTGTTCTGGGCCATCTGCGGCGGCGGCGGCAAATTCGGCGTCGTCACGAACTTCGAGTTCCAGCTGCACCCGGTCGGCCCCGAGGTGACGGCCGGACTGATCGTTTTTCCCTTCGACCAGGCCAGGCAAGTGCTGAGCAGCTACCGCGACGCCGTCAATTCCATGCGCGACGACCTCAGCGTCTGGGCCGTGTTGCGCAGGGCGCCGCCGCTGCCCTTCTTGCCGGTCGACGTGCACGGCGCCAACGTGATGGTGCTGGCCGTCTTTTCGCCGTCCAAGGAGAGGACATCCTGCCGGCCATCGGGGCCTTGCGCAGCTTCGGCCAGCCGCTGGGCGAGCATATAGGCGTCATGCCCTGCAAGGCGTGGCAACAGGCATTCCATCCGCTGCTGGCGCCGGGGGCGCGCAATTACTGGAAATCGCATAACTTCACGGCTTTGAGCGATGCCGCCATCGATACCTTGATCCAATACGCGGGTACGCTGCCGACGCCGCAGTGCGAAATTTTCCTGGGTCGACTGGGCGCCAAGGCGAGCGGGGTGGCGCCCAGCGCCACGGCCTATCCGCACCGCAACGCGCTGTACGCGCTGAACGTGCACGCGCGCTGGGAAGATCCGGCCGAGGACGCCAAGTGCGTGGCGTGGGCGCGCGACTTTTTCAGCGCCGCCGCGCCCTACGCCGCCGGCGGCGTCTACATCAACTTCTTGACGCAGGACGAGCAGAACCGCATTGCCGAAGCCTACGGGGAAAATTACGAACGCCTGGCGCGCATCAAGGCCAAGTACGATCCGCGCAATCTGTTCCGCTGCAACCAGAATATCCGTCCGGCGCCCGGCGCGGGCGTGGCAAGGTCGACGGCAGGCGCTGATTGAGGGGAAGTCGACGGCGCGACGACGGCGAGGGCGAATTATCCCTCTGAATTGTCCCTCTCGAAGCGTTGTCGATGGAAGCGCCTGTGCCGGACAGACACGGACGATCTGGCCGGCATCTTCCCTGACGATATCAAACGCAGGCGCGGGATGGTGAATGACCGCAAGAGCCAGGCGCATGGCCCGGGGGGCCAGTACGCCCCTTGCGCCCGCCAAATCTTGCGCCCGCTCCGAATTGCTCAAGGTACAGCGCGTGCTATAGTTAAGTAAATAACATGGTGCTCGAAGTCGCGCGCCGCCGCGCGCGGGGTTCCGGCGTCGATTTCAATCTGAGGGAATGAAAATGTCGTTACGGGATTTGTTGCTGGCCATGGTCGTGGTGCTGGTGTGGGGTGTCAATTTCGTTGTCATCAAGGTGGGTTTGCACGGGGTGCCGCCGATGCTGCTGGGCGCCCTGCGCTTCAGCCTTGCCGCCTTCCCCGCCGTGCTGTTCGTCAAGCGCCCGCAAGTGCCGCTGCGCTGGCTGCTCGCCTACGGCGCCACCATTTCCCTGGGCCAGTTCGCCTTCCTGTTTTCCGCGATGTATGTCGGCATGCCGGCCGGCCTGGCCTCGCTGGTGTTGCAGGCGCAGGCGTTTTTCACCTTGGGTTTCGCCGTGCTCTTCCTGCAAGAGCGCTTGCGCGCGCAAAACCTCGTCGGCCTCTTGATCGCCGCCGCCGGCCTGGCCGTGATCGGTGCGGCGGGCGGCGGCGCGATGACGCTGGCCGGCTTCGCGCTGACCCTGTGCGCGGCCATGTCCTGGGCCGCCGGCAATATCATCACGAAGAAGATGGGCCGGGCCGACATGGTCAGCCTGGTGGTCTGGGGCAGCCTGGTGCCGCCGCTGCCGTTTCTGGCGCTGTCGTATTGCGTCGAGGGGCCGCGGCGCATCGCCGCGGCGCTCAGCGGCATCAGCCTGTCATCGGTGCTGGCGATCGTCTACCTGGCCTTCGTCGCCACCCTGCTCGGCTACAGTTTGTGGAGCCGTCTGCTGGCCCGCTATCCGGCCAGCCAGGTGGCGCCGTTTTCCCTGCTGGTGCCCATCATCGGCCTGGCCTCGGCCGCGCTGCTGCTCGACGAGCACCTTTCTTCCGTGCGTGTCGTGGGCGCCGCGCTGGTCATGGCGGGGCTGCTGGTGAACGTGTTTGGCGGCTGGGTGATGCAACGCCGCAAGTTAGCCGCAAGTTAGCGTTTTGCGCCGAGTGATTGCTCGCCGATGAAGGCGCTGTCGCTGATCGTTTGCAGCACCATGTAGGAACGGATGTCGAGCACGCCCGGCATCTTGTAGAGCTTTTCCAGGACGAAGTCGGAATAATGTTTCAAGTTGCGGGTGCGCACACGCAGCAGGTAATTGGCTTCGCCGGTGACGACGTGCGAGCCGATCACCTCGTCCAGATCGCCCAGCGCGGCGACAAACTGTTCGTGCCAGCGGTCGACGTCGCGCCGCATCGTGATCATCACGAAGGCTTCCACTTCCAGCCCCAGCAGGCCGGCGTCGAGCTGGGCCGTGTAGCCGCGGATGATGCCGCCCTCTTCCAGCATGCCGACCCGGCGCAGGCAGGCGGACGGCGACAGGCACACTTGTTCCGCCAGCTTCAGGTTGCTGATGCGGCCGTCCCGCTGCAGCGCCTTCAAAATCTTCAAATCGATCACGTCCAGATTCATTCGAATCATCCACTCAAGTTTATGCAATTCTTCGAATAATATCCCGAAATTGGCGCGAGGCACGCCGGATTACGCGGAAAAAAATCGCCTTCCCCGGCCTAAAATACTTTATCGAAAACACATACCGGAGACCGACGATGCGCGCCCCACAAGAAAGCAAGCTGCCAATAACGCAAGACGATTGCCTGGCGCTCGACGCGGCCGACCCGCTGTCGGCCCTGCGCGCCCAGTTTGCCCTGCCGGAGGGCGTCACTTACCTCGACGGCAATTCCCTGGGCGCGCGACCGAAGGCGGCGCCGGAAAGGGCGCGCGCGGTGCTGGAGGCGGAATGGGGCGACGGTTTGATACGCAGCTGGAACACGGCCGGCTGGTATGACTTGCCCGTCCGCCTGGGCGATAAGCTGGCGCCGCTGATCGGCGCCGGGCCCGGCGAAGTGGTCGTGACCGACTCGACCTCGGTGAATCTGTTCAAGGCCCTGGCGGCCGCCATCAAGCTGCAGGCCGACAGCCCGGAAAACGGGCACAGGCGCACCATCGTCACGGAACGCGACAGTTTCCCCAGCGATATCTACATGGCCGAAGCCATGATCGCCTGGCTGGATCGGGGCTACCGCCTGCGCTTGCTCGATTCCTGGGATCAATTGCCCGACGCGCTCAACGATGACGGGGGCGTGGCCGTGGTGCTGCTCACCCACGTCAACTACCGCACCGGGCGCATGTTCGACATGGGCGCCGTCACGGCCCAGGTGCACGCGGCCGGCGCCTTGATGATCTGGGACCTGGCCCACTCGGCCGGCGCGGTCGAAGTCGGGTTGACGGCGGCGGGCGCCGACTTCGCCGTCGGCTGCACCTATAAATACTTGAACGGCGGTCCCGGCTCGCCCGCCTTCATCTGGGTGCCGCAACGCCACCAGGGCGCCTTCAGCCAGCCGCTGGCGGGCTGGTGGGCGCACCGGCAGCCGTTCGCCATGCAGCCCGCCTTCGCACCGGCGGCCGGCATCCGGCGCGCCCTGTGCGGCACCCAGCCCATCGTTTCGCTGGCGCTGGTCGAGGTCGGCCTCGACATCTTCGCGCAAGCGCCGCTGGCCGGGTTGCGCCGCAAATCGCTGGCGCTGACGGATCTGTTCATCGCACTGGTCGAGCAGCGCTGCGCCGGTCACGGGCTGACCCTGGTGACGCCGCGCCCGCACGCGCAGCGCGGCAGCCACGTCAGCTTCAGCCACCCGCACGGCTATGCCGTGATGCAGGCGCTGATCGCCCGCGGCGTCATCGGCGACTACCGCGAGCCGCAAGTGATGCGCTTCGGCTTCACGCCGCTCTACACCGCTTACGCCGACGTCTGGAACGCGGTGCACACCCTGGCCGCCATCCTCGACCGGGGCGATTACCAGATCGATGCCGCGCGCGGTGCCGTCACTTAAACGCCGTCATATCGCCGCGCCGTCATATCGCCGTCAAATAAACGCAAGCAGGAGTTTCCCCATGCAATGTCCATTTACCCCCCAGACCGACTATCACGGCGCCAAGCTCGATTTCAGCGCCGACATGAGTTACGGCGATTACCTGTCGCTCGACACGATACTGGCGGCCCAGCATCCGCAGTCGCCGGAACACAATGAAATGCTCTTCATCGTCCAGCACCAGACCAGCGAGTTGTGGATGAAGCTGATGCTCCACGAATTGCACGCGGTGCGCGCCGCCATCCGCGCCGACCGCTTGCCGGCCAGCTTCAAGATGCTCGCCCGCGTCGCTTGCATCATGAACCAGCTGGTGCATGCCTGGGACGTGCTGGCCACGATGACGCCGCCGGAATACACGGCGCTGCGCCCCCACCTGGGCAGCTCCTCGGGATTCCAGTCGCACCAGTACCGCGAAATCGAATTCTTGCTGGGCAATAAAAACGCGACCCACCTGCGCGTGCACGCGCACAAGCCGGCCGCGCACGCGGCGCTGGAAGGCGTCTTGAACGCGCCTTCCATTTACGACGAGGCCGTCATGCTGATGGCGCGCGCCGGCTTGCCCGTGGCCGCCGCGCGTCTGGACGCCGACTGGCGCCTGGCCACCGTTGCCGACGCCTCGGTGCAGGCGGCCTGGACGACCGTCTACCGCGACACGGACAAATACTGGTCGCTGTATGAGCTGGCGGAAAAATTGGTCGACCTGGAAACGTCGTTCCGCCTCTGGCGCTTCCGCCACGCCACCACCGTGGAGCGGGTGATCGGCTTCAAGAGCGGCACCGGCGGCACGGCCGGCGTCAGTTATCTGCGGAAAATGCTGGACGTCGTCCTGTTCCCCGAACTGTTCGCCCTGCGCACGGCGCTGTGACGAGAGCATGATGCATATCAAGGGGTTTTGTTTCTAAAACACTACATTTTCTCATTGAGCTGATGCGCGCCATCCCGATTCGACGTTATCATTAAGGTCATGCATTATATATTTGCAATTCATCGAATCGGGAGTCAAAAAAAAATGAAAAAAACACTCTTGGCGCTGGCGGTACTGGGCGCGCCCCTGTTGGCGGCGGCGCAATCGAACGTGACGATTTACGGCATCGCGGACGTGTCGGTCAACCGTTTTTCCGGCAGTAACGGCGGCCTCGAGCCGAACGGCGCCGTCACGCGCATCGATTCCAGCGCCGGCAACAACCTGGCCGGCAGCCGTCTCGGTTTCAAGGGACGGGAAGAGCTGGGCAGCGGCTTGAGTGCGGATTTCAAACTGGAAATGGGCGTCTTGCTCGACACCGGCCGCTCCGAGCAGGGCGGGCGCCTGTTCGGGCGCACTTCCCGGGTCGGCTTGAATGGCGGCTTCGGTTCCCTGCACCTGGGCCGCCAGGACACGCCGGCCTTTGAATTGCTCAATACGGTGGATCCCATGGGCGTGGGCCTGGCTGGGTCGGCCGGCAATATCCAGGCCGGCAACAAGGGCTTGTTCCCGGTCGGCGGCTTGAAGGGCGTGCCGCAACAGGGTTGGATGGGGCTGGATGCCTTCCGCGCCGACAACAGCATCCGCTACGACACGCCGACCATGAACGGCTTCAGCGGCAGCGTGCTGTACGGCGTGGGCGAAGCGGCCCGGGCCAGCCAGGGTAATATCGGCATCGGCAGCCTCAGTTACAGGGCCGGGCCGTTCTACATCGGTTACGTGCACATCCATGACAATAGCGCCGGCGTCGTCAGCGCGGACACCATAGCCTTCAATCAAAAGAGCGACGCCCTGGGCCTCACCTATGACTTGGGCGCGCTCAAGCTGTACGCGCTGGCCGCCACCAAGAAAGCCAACTCGGCCGGCAACGTGGACGAAGCGAATTATTATCTGCTCGGTGTGAGCGCGCCGGTCGGCGCCAACGGCCAGATGATGGCGAGCTGGAACCGCTCGGCCGGCAAGAATTCGAACGCCAACAGCGCCGGCCAGTTCGGCCTCGGCTATCTGTACTCGATGTCGAAGCGCACCACGCTCTACACTTCCTACGCGAAGATCAAGAACAAGGGCAACGCGGCCTTCGGCATCGACGGCTACGACGGCCACGACGGCGGCAATTTCGATTATTCGACCCTGTTCAACGTCGGCATCACGCACGCGTTTTAAGTGGTTTTAAGCAACTACGGCGCCGCCGCGCCACCACCGGGCGCGAGCGCGGCGGGCACGCCGGGCCCGACTACTTGATTTGCCGGTTGCCATAAGCCACAGGCAGCCACTCGTAGCCCTGGCCCACGGCGCGGATATGGCCGATGCCGGGAAAGGACATATGCGGAACGGCGATCAGCGTGCGATCTTGCGCGAACGCGGCAAACGTTTTTTCACGCACTTGAGCGGCCTTGGCGCGATCCACATCGTAGGTGATGGTGATGTTCGGCTCGGGAAACTGGACCGCCGCCACGTGCACGATATCGCCGACAAAGACAATTTTCTGCCCCGCGCTTTCGACCTCGTAGAAGGCGCTGCCGGGTGTGTGTCCTGGATGCACCGTGGCGGTCACGCCCGTCATGATCGCGCCGCTGCCGCTGAAGGTCTGCACTTTGCCGGCATCGATATAGGGCTTGAGGGCCGTGTTGGCTTCATCGAAATACTTCATGTCGTAGTGCGCCTTCGCCGCGTTTGACCGGTCCAGGAAAAAATCGATATCGGGTTTGCCGATGTGGATTGTGGCATTGGGAAATACCGGGTGGCCGTCACGCACCAGGCCGCCAATGTGGTCGTCATGGGCATGCGTGAGCAAGATGTCGCTGACTTGCTCCGGCGTCACGCCGGCCGCGGCCAGACTACCCAGCAGTTTGCCGCCATATCCGGCTGGAAACATCTGCCCCGAGCCGGTGTCCACCAAGACCACCCTGCCGTCGAGCTTGAACAAAAACGCATTGATGGACGCTTCCACCGGGTTTGCGAGCAAGGCGGCGTGCAACAGGGCGTCGGTCTGTTTGTTGCTGGTGTCGCGCAGTAAATCGTGCAAATCCTGCGGCACGCTGCCATCCGAGAGGGCGAAAAACCGGATATCGCCCACGCTGAAGGCGTAGCTGGCGGCGCCTTGCAGTTCGATGCCCGGCGCCGACGCCGGCACCTGTCCTTGCGCCATCGACGCCAAGCCGAGGCCGAGCGCGAGCGCGAGTGATGTCAAAACGGTGCCGATGCTCGGCTTGGCTGGCAAGGTCGCGGCGTGGATGAAGAGAGTCGATCGCATGATTTTTTCCTTAAAGGGGCTTGAATGACGACGATTGTGATCGTTTGCGTATTTCCGTACAATGGAGCGATTCGCAAGATGCCTTTGCGTTTTTTGCAAAGGTAAAAAGTGGCAAGCCCCATCCCTTGTGGCCGGCGTTTTTACTGCCCCAAAACCAATATGTTCGATACGATCAAGACTTTCATCGACGTCGCCGCGGACGGCAGCTTCAGCGCGGTGGCCCGGCGCCACGATATCGCCGTCTCTTCCGTCGCCCGCAAGATCGGCGCGCTGGAAGCCGAATTGGGCGCGAAGCTGTTCGTGCGCAGCTCCCGATCCATCCGCTTGACGGACGCGGGCGAACAATTCCTGTCACGCGCCAAAAACATCGTTGCCGAACTCGATGACGCAAAGCGCACGCTGGCGGACCTGCACGGCGACCATCGGGGCCTGTTGACCGTCACCGTGCCGGCCGCGTTCGGGCGCCGCTACGTGGTGCCCGCCATCGCCAGTTTCCTGAGGCTGCATCCCTTGATCGAAATCGAGATGCACCTGAGCGACGAACGCGTGGATTTGACGGCGCACAGGGTCGACGTCGCCATTCGCATCGGGATATTGCCGGACAGCGATTTCGTGGCCACGCCCTTGGCCCCGATGAGACGGCTGGTCTGCGCCAGTCCCGACTACATCGCCCGCCATGGCCGCCCCGCGACACCCGAGCAATTGATGGATCATAACTGCCTGACGGTCGCCTCGGCACCGCTGCCGGCGGGATGGTGGTGTTTTGCGGGAGTCCAGCGCGAGGCCGCCCTCGCCGTGCATGGCACATTGAGGACGGATGACACCGAAGCGCTGCTGGAAGCGGCCGTTGCCGGCATCGGTATCGTCCACCTCGCCAGTTGGCTGGTGGGCGACATGGTCAAGGCCGGCAAATTGCTGGTCCTGTTTCCGGACCTTCCAGCGCCCCTGAAAAAAATCCCCTCCGCCATCCACGCCGTGCGCATGCCGGGCCGGTCGCACGCGGCGAAGGCGCAGCTATTTATCGCCCACCTGAAGACCTGCTTTGGCGATCCGCCCTACTGGGATCGCTTCTGAGCCGGACGGTAGCGCGCTGGGCGCCTGCCTGCCAATCGAAAGTCGAAAATGTGA
>DMYQ01000314.1:20033-36720 GCA_003482555.1 Janthinobacterium sp.
TTGTCCAAACTTTCCTTTCGTCAGCTGCTATTTGCCGCTTTCATCCTCATTGCCGGCGTCTTGACCGCAACCTCGGTGCAAGCGCTGCTGACCCTGGAACGCCTGGCCCGGCTCGGGCGCGAGAGCGCCGCGCAAGCCGTCATGCTCACCGAGCGCTCGCAAAGCCTGTCCGAACGCACCCTGGCGATGGAGCGCAGCGCGCGCCAATTCCTCGTGCTCGACGACCCCGTGTTCCGCGAACGCTATTACAGCGCCTGGCAAGACGCCAGCGCCGTCCTGCAATCCTTGAACGCGGCCCTGCCCGGTCTGCCGCCGGCCCTGCTGGCCGAATGGCAGACGCAAAGCGCGACGGCGTGGACGGCGCTGAAGGCGGGCAAACGCAACAATCGGGCCGGCCACCCCGTCGTGTACAAGGTCTTCGAGCGCTTGCCCGTGCTCAACGACAGCCTGGCGCGCGCCAGCAAGCGCGAGATCGGGCGCCGCAACGACGCCCTGCTCGACGAACTGGAGCGCCAGCGCCGCCTGCTGTCGGGCCTGGTGGCCGGCGCCATCGCGCTGGCCGCGATCCTGTCCACCTGTTTCGGCTTCCTGTTGTCGCGTCCGCTGCGCCGCATCGAAAGCGCCATCGAGCGGCTCGGTGAAAACCGCTTCGACCAGGCCATCGACGTGGGCGGCCCGGCCGACACCCGGCGTCTGGGGCAACAGCTGGACTGGTTGCGCCGCCGCCTGGCCGACCTGGACGCCGACAAGGAGCGCTTTCTGCGCCACATCTCGCACGAGTTGAAGACCCCGCTGGCCGCCCTGCGCGAAGGCGTCGCCCTGCTCGAGGATGAAGTGGCCGGCACGCTGGCGGACGGCCAGCGCGAAATCGTCGGCATCCTGCGCCAGAACACGGCTTCGCTGCAAACCCAGATCGAGGATTTATTGCGCTACAACACGGCGGCCTTCGATGCCCAGCATTTGCGGCGCGTCGAAGTCGACCTGATCGCCCTGCTGCGCGAAGTGATCGCCGAGCAGCGCTTGCAGTGGCAGGCCCGGCGCTTGCAAGTGTTGCTGGCCGGCGCCCCGGTCAGGGCCCTGGTCGACCCCGACAAGCTGTCGGCCGCGCTCGCCAATGTGCTGTCGAACGCGGTGCGTTTCAGCCCCGAGGATGGCAGCGTCGCCTTCAGCGTGGCCGCCACCCCGGCCGGCATCGTCATCGATTGCGTCGACCAGGGCCCGGGCGTGGCCGGGCAAGACGAAGCCCGCATTTTCGAACCTTTTTATCAGGGCGCGCGGCAAGCCGCCGGGGCCCGCAACGGCAACGGCATCGGCCTGTCCATCGTGCGCGAATACATCGTCGCCCACCACGGCACTGTCAGCCTCCAACCGCGCCCGAGCGGCGCCCATTTCCGGATTGAACTTCCTTATGATGCTTAAACTGACGCTTAAACCGACGCCTAAACTTTTCTGCGCCCTGGGCGCGCTCCTGCTGTCGGCCTGCGTAACCACGCCTGCGCCCGCGCCCGCGCCGCTGCCCCGTCCCTGTCCGCCAGTGGCCGTGCTGACGCCCGCGCCCGACTCGCTCATCAATGAATTGCTGACTTACCAGGCCGGCCTGCGGCAAATGCCGCCCGCTGAAGTGAGCAGGGCCTTGCTGGAACTGAGCCGCCAGGAAGCGTCCGCCAAGAACACCGTGCGGCGCGCCATGCTGCTGGCCGCCGTGCGCGGCAATGGCGACCTGGGCCGCGCCCAGGCCTTGCTGGACGGCGTCTTGCAAGCGGGCGGCGCCGAGGAGCAAGCCTTGAAAGGGCTGGCCCAGTTTCTCGCCGCCGCTTACGCCGAGGCGCGCCGCCAGGACGAGGTGGCCGACAAGCTGAACGCGCAAATCCGCGAGGGCCAGCGCCGCAACGATTTGCTCAACGAAAAGCTGGAAGCCTTGAAAAACATCGAACGCACCCTGTCGGCACGCCCGGCCGCGCCCGTCAAATGAGCGCCGCCCAGCACCTTCCGCCGGCGCCGCAAGTCCGGCATCAAGGCCACGTTTTACTGGTGGACGACGACCCCGACCTGTTGCGCCTGCTTACCATCCGCCTCAACGCCGGCGATTACCGCGTCACGGCCGTGGCCAGCGCCGAGGCGGCCCTGGCGCGCCTGGCCATCGAGCTGCCGGACGTCGTCATCAGCGACGTGCGCCTGCCCGGCCGCGACGGCATGGCCCTGTTCGACGACATCCGCCGCCAGCACGCGGCCCTGCCCGTCATTCTGTTGACGGCGCACGGCACCATTCCCGACGCGGTGGAAGCCACCGCCCGCGGCGCCTTCGCTTACCTGACCAAGCCTTTCGACGGCAAACTGCTGCTCGACAAGGTGGCGTATGCCGTGAACCTGGGCACGGCGCCGTCGGCGCCAGCCTCCTGCGACGAGAGTTGGCGCGCCGAACTGATCAGCCGCAGCCCGCAAATGGCCGAATTGCTGGCCGAAGCCAAGCTGGTGGCCGGCTCCGACGCCAGCATCCTGATCCGCGGCGCCAGCGGCACCGGCAAGGAATTGCTGGCGCGCGCGCTGCACAATGCCAGCCGGCGCGCCAAGGCGCCCTTCATCGCCGTCAATTGCGGCGCCATCCCCGAGCAATTGCTGGAGTCGGAACTGTTCGGCCACGTCAAGGGTTCCTTCACGGGCGCGCTCAGCAACCGCGACGGTCTGTTCCAGGCGGCCAATGGCGGCACCCTCTTCCTCGACGAAATCGGCGACATGCCGCTGCCCCTGCAAGTGAAACTGTTGCGTGTGCTGCAAGAGCGGGCCGTGCGCCAGGTGGGCGCCAACGAGGTCAAGGCGGTCGATGTGCGCATCCTGTCGGCCACCCACCGCGACCTCGACGTGGCCATGCAAGAGGGCCAGTTCCGCGAAGACTTGTATTACCGCTTGAACGTGGTGACGCTGGCGCTGCCGACCCTGGCCGAGCGGCGCGAAGACATCGCGCTGCTGGCCAACCATTTCCTGCAAACCCTGGCCGGCAAATACGACAAGCCGCTCAACGGTTTCGCGCCGGATGCGCTGACGGCGCTGGTGGCGGCGGCCTGGCCCGGCAATGTTCGCCAATTGTTCAATGTCGTCGAGCAAGTCTGCGCCCTGGCCACCGGTTCGCTGGTGCCCCTGTCGCTGGTGCGGCGGGCCCTGCGCGTGCCTTCGCTGGAGGCGCTCAGCTACAACGAGGCCAAGCAGCGCTTCGAGCGCGATTACCTGATCCAGCTGCTGCGCCTGACCGACGGCAACGTGGCCGACGCGGCCCGCCTGGCCGACCGCAACCGCACCGAGTTCTATCGTTTGCTGCAAAAATATGAGTTGACGCCGGCCCTGTTCAGGGGCGATGGCGAGCTTGTCGTGGATGAGCGACAGAAATAAGTACCATATAATCAATGACTTGGCTATTTGACCCGGAATGCTGTCGCCGTTACACGACGAAAAATGGGTAAATTGCCATGTTTTCCACCTTCCTTTCCATGGTGCTGATCGTAAATCATTGATTTGTATGGATTTTAATTGTCTGGCATGGCGCTTGCTATATGTCCTGGTGTGACGCTTCAAACGGTGTTGCTTCAAAAACCAATGAAAAGGATCTACCATGAACATGCAAAAATCGAAACTACTGAACTCTCTCGTTGCTGTCGTTCTGTTGTCAGGCGCATCCATCACGGCATCCCAAGCAGCTGACCAGAGCGATAAAATGGCGACCCCGGTGGGCCTGTCCGCCACTGCCGCCGTGAGCGACGATTCCATCGCCGCCTCGGCCAAAGCGGCCCTGAGCTCGGACGCGCAAAGCGCGACCCTGCCGATCAATGTGGCAGTCAAAAAAGGCGTCGTCGTCTTGACGGGCAGCATCCCCAGCGCCGAAGCCGGCGACCATGCCGTGCAACTGATCGCCTCTGTTGCTGGCGTGAAAGAAGTCAAGAATGACTTGAAAGTCAAAGCCGCCGGTTAATTCCGCCCGCTTGTCGCTCCACCCCCGCCCGCGCTGCCGCGCGACGGGGGTCTTTTTACGTCCGCGCGGCATGTGTGGCACCAATGGGCCATCATGCAACCGCCTCCAAGGATCAAGCCTGTCCTAATGCCCGTGAGTTCGCTGGTTATTGAGCTGCGCGGTAGCTGGTTTGGGCTCTATCTGTGGGCGGCGAACCACGACAACTGATTCGTCCGGCTCGAACCAGAATTCACCGTGGGGGCCGTCGAGATGGCCTGTAATCAGTTGAATCAGTCCATCCACCGAATTGACCTGGGTGATAGCTTCCCAAGCGTAGGTCGGGTGTTTGCCAGTGCCAAGTCCGTTGTAAATAAGATCGCCGATCCTGGCGTGGTCAGCGACTACAGTGATCCTGGTTGTCATGCCAATTCACTCCTAAACCGTCCGCAGCCAGTTTGCGGCCCGTGCTTGGATCATGCTCCCCTCCGATCATTCCCGCTACGATATTTCGATCCTGTCCCAGCTAAGATCAAATCACATCACGCGCAGTGGCATCATCCGCGCACCTAAAGCCTCTCTATCAGTCGCTGCCTATATCCGTCGCTATATATCGGTGTATATTGCGCTTATCGATCAACGCTCAGTATATGCATATGTCTCTCGTCACCCTCTTCGGCGCCGCCTTGCTGGCCACCGCCGCCGTCTCCGCCACGGCGGCCGAACTGGTGGTGTCGGCCGCCGCCAGCCTGAGCGACGCCTTCAAGGAGGCCGCCAAGACTTACGAAACCGAGCATCCCGGCGTCAAGGTGGCGCTCAATTTCGGCGCTTCCGGCATGTTGCTGCAACAAATCGCCAAGGGCGCGCCGGTCGACGTGTTCGCCTCCGCCGACGAAGAAACCATGGACTTAGCGCAAAAGCAAAATCTGTTCGCGGCCGCTTCCCGGCGCAATTTCGTGCGCAACAGCCTGGTGCTGATCGTGCCCGCCGACAGCAAGTTCCACGTGAAACGTCTGGAAGACCTGGGCCAGCCGGGCGTCACCCGTATCGCCATCAGTAATCCGGCCAGCGTGCCGGTCGGCCGCTACGCCCAGCGCGCCCTGGAAACGGCGAAGCTGTGGACGGTTTTTCAGCCGAAGACGATCGCCACGCAAAACGTGCGCCAGTCGCTCGACTATGTCGCGCGCGGCGAGGTCGATGCCGGTTTCGTCTATAACACCGACGCCGCCATCATGAAGGACAAGGTCAGGGTCGCTTTCCAGGTTCCGCTCGATGTGGCGGTGACGTATCCGATCGCCGCCATGAACACGGGCGCCAACGCCGACGAGGCCAGGCGCTTCGTCGACTTCATCCTGTCGCCGCCGGCGCAGGCGATTTTCGGCAAATACGGCTTCCTCAAGCCTTAAACGGGATAAACGGCATGGATATCGCTTGGGGCGCGCTGGCCCTGTCGCTGAAAGTGGCGGCCTGGGCCACGGCCTTGAACTTGGTGCTCGGCGTCGGCGCCGGCTTCTTGCTGGCGCGCGCGCGTTTCCCCGGCCGCGACCTGATCGACGCCCTCCTGACCTTGCCGATGGTGATGCCGCCCACCGTGCTGGGCTACTATCTGCTGGTGCTGCTGGGCCGGCGCGGCGCGCTGGGCGCCTGGCTGCAACAGCACTTCGGCGTCAGCCTGATCTTCACCTGGCAGGGCGCCGTCGTCGCCGCCGCCATCGTCGCCTTTCCCCTCGTCTTCAAACCGGCCCGGGCCGCCTTCGAAGCCGTCGACGGCCAGCTGGAACAGGCCGCGCGCGTGCTCGGCATTTCCGAAACGGCGGTCTTTTTCCGCGTCACCCTGCCGCTGGCCTGGCGCGGCATCCTGGCCGGCGTGCTGCTGGGCTTCGTGCGCGCGCTGGGCGAGTTCGGCGCCACCCTGATGGTGGCCGGCAGCATTCCCGGCAAGACTCAGACCCTGTCGGTGGCCATCTACGACGCCGTCCAGGCTGGCCAGGACGAGGCCGCCAACGGCATGGTGCTGCTCACCTCCCTGGTCTGCGTCCTCATGCTGCTGGCCGCCGGCCGGCTGGCGCCCGGCCGCGTCGCCAACCCCGCTTCGCCTTAGATCATGCAACTCGACCTCGACATCCAGACCACCTTTCGCTCGGGCAAGCGCAGCTTCGAGCTGCAGGTGCGCTGCGTTTCGGACAGCCAGCGCATCGTCATCCTCGGGCCTTCGGGCGCCGGCAAGAGCCTGACCCTGAAGGCGATCGCCGGCCTGGTGACGCCGCGGCGCGGGCATATCCGCTTGAACGGGCGCACCCTGTTCGACGCCGGCGCCGGCATCAACCTGGCGCCGCAGGCGCGCGGGCTGGCTTACCTGTTTCAGGATTACGCCCTGTTCCCGCATTTGACGGTGCGCCAGAATATCGGCTTCGGCCTGGCGCGCGGTTGGCGCAATCCCCGTCCCGCCGAGCGCCAGGATGCCGTCGAGCACTGGCTCGACGCCTTCGACTTGCGCGAACTGGCGCAACAGTTTCCCGACGCCTTGTCGGGCGGCCAGCGTCAGCGCGTGGCGCTGGCCAGGGCGCTGGTGGCGCAACCGTCGGCCCTGCTGCTCGACGAACCTTTCGCCGCCCTGGACCCGGCCTTGCGCGTGAAAATGCGCGACGAACTGGATCGCCTGCAGCGCCGCCTGGACGTGCCCATGGTCTTGATCACGCACGATCCGGACGACGCCGCCGCGCTGGGCGAGCATGTGCTGCATTTGCGCGAGGGCCGCATCGACGACGCGCAGGGAAGGTTCGCTTGATGGACAAGCCGGACAATATGGACGATTTGGACAAGGACAAGCCGATCGAGCTGCAAGGCTCGGTGTGGCTGACGGTGGGTGGCGAAAACCTGGGCGGCGCCGGCCGCGTCGCCCTGTTGGCCGCGATCGGCGACTGCGGTTCGATCACCCAGGCGGCCAAGGCGGTGAAGATGAGTTACAAGGCGGCCTGGGACGCCATCGACGCGATGAACCAACTGGCCGGCGAGCCCCTGGTCGAGCGCTTGGCCGGCGGCAAGGGCGGCGGCGGCACGCGCCTGACCCGGCGCGGCGAGCAACTGGTGCAGAACTTCAAGATTATCGAGCGCGAGCATCAGAACTTCGTGCGCCAGTTGGGCCGTCAGGCCGAAGGCATCGCCGACGACCTCGTGCTGATACGCCGGATGGCCTTGAAAACCACGGCCCGCAACCAGTTCCTGGGGCGGGTGTCGGAACGCAAGGAGGGCGCGGTCAACGATGAAATCACGCTGGCGCTGGGTGGCGGGCTCAGCATCGTCGCCATCGTCACGCGCGAAAGCAGCGAAGGCCTGGGGCTGGCGCCCGGCGCCGAAGCCTACGCCTTGATCAAGGCGTCGTCCGTCATCGTCGTCGCCGACGGCGCCGGCGCCCGCTTTTCGGCGCGCAATCAGTTCAGCGGCACCGTCGTGCGCCTGCGCACGGGCGCCGTCAGCACCGAGCTCGTGCTCGAACTGGCGGGCGGCACCGCCATCGTCGCCGTGATCGGCAATGAAAGCCGGGCCGCGCTGCAATTGGCCGTCGGCGCCAGGGCGAGCGCCATCTTCAAGGCGTCCAGCGTGATACTCGGCGTGCCCGCCTAGGCGGACAGGGACGCCGCTTCCCCGCTGCCCGTGCGCTGCCGCGCGTCACGGCTCTTGCGCACCGGCCAGCCAGGTCTTCGCCTGCGCCAGGACGAGCTCCAGCTCGCCGTCCACGCGCGTCAGCAGCTCTGGAATGTCCGCCGCGCGCAGCTCGGCGATGGCCACTTCCAGCGCCAGCGAGGCGGCGATCAGGCGCTTGGTGCCGAGCACGCCGACCGAGCCGCGCATGGCATGCAGCAGCTTGGCGGCATCGCCCGCGCGCCCCTCGCGCAGGGCCGCCTCGGCTTGCCGCAGCGGCGCCATGTCCTGGTTGATCGCTTCCCCCACCATGCGCCGCAGGATGTCGCGCCCCTTGACGTCCTTGCCCATGGCGCGCGTCAGCGCCACCATCGAAAACACGCCCTCCTCGTCGGCGGCCTTGCGCGGCAGGTTGCGCTGTATGACTTCCAGCATTTCCTCGACCACCACCGGTTTGGCGATGAAGTCGCTGATGCCGGCGTTCAGGCAACGCTCGCGCTCGGACGCCAGCACCCCGGCCGTCATCGCGATCACGGGCAGGGTCAGGCGCAGCTCGGTGCGGATGATGTGGGTCGCGCTGAAGCCATCCATGACCGGCATCTGCATGTCCATCAGCACGATGTCGTAGCGGCGCCCGTCCATCCGCAGCCGCTCCACCGCCTGCAAGCCGTCGCCGACGGCGTCCAGGGTCGCGCCCATGTGTTCCAGGATGCCGCGCGCCACGGCCTGGTTCAGCGGATTGTCTTCGACCAGCAGGAAGTGCGCGCCCAGCAGGCGCCCGCCCAGCTCGAGGTTCTGGATCAGGTGCTCGTCGCCGCCTTCTTTCGCGCTCAGGGCCTGGTGCAGCGCGTCGAACAGGCTGGAGCCGGTGATCGGCTTCATCAGCACCACGTCGGCCTCGGTGGCGCTGGAGATTTCTTCCAGGCGGTCGCGCGCGAAGGCGTTCACCATCACCACGATGGGTTGCTTGTGCCGCGCCGCTGCCTGGCGGATCGCCTTCGCCGTCGCCAGCCCGTTCATGCCGGGCATGTGCCAGTCGGCCAGCACCACGTCGTAGGGCTCGTTGGCGCCCTGCCGGCGCAGGTACATGGCCAGCGCGGCGGCGCCGGAATCGACCGCGTCGACTTCCCAGCCCCAGGCCTGTATCAATTTGCCGATCAAGCCGCGGCTGGTCTGGTTGTCGTCCGCGACCAGCAGGCGCAACTGGCCCAGGGCCGGCTTGCGGCGCTCTTCAAAGGGCGCGTGCAAGACCTTGAACGGCAGGCTGAACCAGAAGGCGCTGCCCTCGCCCTCGACGCTGCGCACGGCGATGTCGCCGCCCATCATGCGTATCAAATGCTTGCTGATGGCCAGGCCCAGGCCGGTGCCGCCGAAGCGCCGCGTGATGCTTTCGTCGCCCTGGGAAAAGGCATTGAACAATTGCCCCATCTGGGGCGCGCTCATGCCGATGCCGGTATCGCGCACTTCGAAGCGCAGCAGCGCCCGGTCGTCGGCGTCGCTGTCGGCCGTGGCGGCCAGGCTGACGCCGACCACCACTTCGCCCGAGGACGTGAACTTGATGGCGTTGCCGGCCAGGTTGACGAGGATTTGCTGCAGGCGCTGGGCGTCGCCCAGCAGGCGCCGCGGCACGTCGGCCTCGACCCCGATCGCCAGTTCCAGCTCCTTCTCGCCGGCGTTCATGGTCATGGTGGTGGCCAGGTTGTTCATCACCTCGTCGAGGTCGAACTCGGTCGGCGACAACTCCATGCGGCGCGCCTCGATCTTGGAAAAATCGAGCACGTCGTTGAGGATGCCGAGCAGGGACTGGCCCGACACGCGCACCATGGTCAGGTATTTGCGCTGCTCGGTGCTGAGCGCGGTGTTGCCGAGCAAATAGGCCATGCCCAGCACGGCGTTCAGCGGGGTGCGGATTTCATGGCTCATATTCGCCACGAAGTCGCTCTTGGCCCGGTTCGCCGCCTCGGCCCTGTCCCTTTCCGCTTCCAGTTCGACGGCGCGGGCCTCGATTTCCAGCTGCAGCCGGTGGCGTTCGGTGATGTCGGAAATCACGGCCAGCACCTTGGTGCCCTGGTCGGTCTTGATGGCGCTCAGGCTGACCTCGACCGGAAATTCGCTGCCGTCACCGCGCAAGCCCCACATGGTCGATCCTTGTCCCATCTGGCGCGGCTCGGCGCTGAAGCCGGCGGCGAAAAAGCCCTGGCGATCGCCTTCGTGGACGGCGCGCAAGCGCACCGGGATCAGCGCTTCCAGCGGCTGGCCGATAATGTCCGCGCGCGCATAGCCGAAGTAGCGTTCCGCCTGGCGGTTGAAGGTTTCGATCTTGCCCTCGGCGCCGACCACGACCATCGCGTTGGGCGCCAGTTCGATCAGGCTTTGCAGGCGCGCGTCGGCGCCAAGGCGCTCGCTCATCAGCTCGTTGAAGGCCACCGTCAGTTCGCCGATTTCATCGCGCTGCGCCACCGGGATGGGCGCGAAGCGGCCGGGATCGGCGTGCAGGGCGAGGATGGTGTCGCGCAGCCGCACCAGCGGCGACAACAGGCGCAAGGTGAGCCAGCCGACCACGGCGGCCGCCGCCAGCGAGGCGAACACGCTCCACAGGGCCAGCCGGTACAACAGGCCTTCGAAGGGCGCGAACGCTTCTTCTTCCGGCAGGGAAGCGCCCAGCAGCCAGTCGACCGATTTGAGCGTCTTGAAACTGCTGATCGCGCGCATGCCCCTGCTGTTGGTGCTCAGCGACGAGCCCTCGAAGCCTTCGCCCAGCGCGCGCGTGACGGCCGGGCTGGCATTGGCAGGGCGCGGCTGCAGGACGCGGCGCAAGTCGGGATAGAGCACGTAGACGGGCCTGGCGCCGCGCGTGAGGGCGAAATAATAGCCGTTCTTGCCGACCTTGGCGGTGCGCAGGTGGCCCAGCACGTTGTCCTTGTACAGGCGCAGCACGCCGATCAACATGCCCCTCACCTGGCCCTGGTCGTCGAGCAGGGGCGCGACCATTTGCACGATCGGCATCTTGGTGATTTTACCCAGCACCGGTTCGCTGATCATCGGCTTGCGCGTGCGCAGCACCGTCTGGAAGTAGAGGCGGTCGGTCGAGTCGGTGCCCACCCTGCCCGGCAAGGTCGGCACGTCGGCGATCACCTTGCCGCGCACGTCGAGCACGATGACGTCGTCGAACAGGGCCAGAATGGCATTGCGGGAATAGTAGTCGCGCAACTTGTCTGCGGAGCCGAGCAAATCGCGCGGCTGCTGCTTGGCAGCCAGAGTGAGAGTGTCGAGCAACACGCCAAGCTTGTCGTCGAGTTCCTCGGCGGTGCGGTTGATCAGCGCCGTTTGCTGAGAAAACAAGACCTTGGTGAAGTCTTCGCGCATGCGCTGGATTTGTGCGGTCGTCACCAGCGCGATCATGACGATGGAGGTCAGGCTCGTTGCCAGGGCGACTTTCGCTTTGATGCCGAGTGGCTTCATGGTTTCCTTAAGCTATACCGTGGCGTCGAAGCATATTGCAGGGAATTGTCCTATCAATAAGCACTCTTGGCAAGGCCGGCGCCGCCGCCGCCCCGCGGAAAGCGTGAGTCGCGATACTTCCCGACAAAACAAGGTAAACCGCGCCGGACGGGCCGACGCTCTTGCGCTGACAAAAAATGTCACCTTTCCAACACTATAGGCTTGTCGTTGACAAAAAATGGCTAAAAAATGACAGAGGTGGCCTTTTGACGGAATTTCAACACGGCTGGGTGCAATGTTCTTTTGGATATTCGCATGGCATGGTGTTTGCTTGTGTAGCGGACTGATGAACGCAGGCATAGCGATAAGCAATAGATTTCTATGCGCAAAACCCGCTCAATAAGAAAGTCAAAAAATAATGTCTTTACGTACTACTGGAATGAAATATCCCGCATTGAAGGTCACCGCCAAGTCCGCGTCGCTGCTCACCCTGATGTTTTCGTCGGCACTATTGCTGACCGCTTGCGGCGGTGCCGGCGCGACGAAAACGGAATCGGTTGCGGCCACGACGCCGGTCGCCGAAACCGTTCCGCCTGCCGCTACAGGCACAGTACCGGCCACGGTACCGGATACGAGCAACGCGCCGGGAACCAGCGCCGCTTTTAGCGTGATCACGCATGCGATTCCCACCGGAAGCGCGGCCAAGGTTTTCAGCCTGAAAGCGAACTTCTTCAACGACAGTTTTTTCCCGCCCAGCCCGGTTTCCAACTATGGCTTTCATAATCCCATCATCTCTTACGTCAACGGGGATGGCAGTATCGATGTCGCCTGGCTCGATTACAGTGGCGCCGGCAGTAGCTCGGTTGGCGGCCTCGGCTCGCCGCACGGCATCAGCATCACGCATGTGAACCCGGACTTGAGCACCGGCACCACCACGGCCACCGGCTTGCAGTCATATAAATTGCTCGGTTTCACCAGGGATGGCGCCGGCGCCTATTACGTGGCTTATAACGCCGACCATCCATACAAAAATGCGATTTCGGGCGACGCCAACAACGTCAATGGCAACGAGTTAAGGATCGCCAAGTCGACCGCCAGCAGTTTTGCGGCCAAGGCCTGGGACACACTGGTGTTCGGCGCCCAGGACAATAACGCCGATATGAGCAAGGGCAATGCCGGGGCGGCCGGGTCTGGCGTATTGGCTTACGATGCGGTCAATCAAAAATTGATACTGTATGCCGCCCATCAAATGGCCTGGGGCGATCGCGGCACCCGGCACCAGGCGGGCATCTTGCGCTACTTCGATCCCGCCACCGGCGCCCTGGCGGCGCCCGGCAATACCCATGCCTCGAATACGGGCACGGGCTGGTTCTATTCGCACAATTTCAACCAGCGCGTGTTGATCGACAATGGCACGGCGTATTTGCTGGCGCATGGCGACGCGTATTCGCGGCAACTGGGCTTTGCCGCCTATGACTTTGCCGGCTACAGCAAAAACGACAGCCCCCTCTTCAATCAATCCTATCTGGCGATAAGCGGCAATGAAGGCGACAACGCCACCAATGCGCAAACGGGCCAATTCATCAAGCTGGCCAGCGGCAATTTCGCCATCGTGCACACCACGGCCCAGGGTCGCTCGGCGCGCGACGTGCGTATCGTCATTGCCGGCGGCACGGACGGGACCACGAAATCGAGTGCCTGGCTGACCAGCAACGCCGTGAATGTGCAAGCCATCATGCCCAAGCTGGAATCGGTCGGGGCGAATATCCTGGTCAGTTACGGGCTATGGAATTCCAGCAATCGCACGAATAAAGTCATCGAGTGGCGTTTCGCGCTGTTGGACGCCAACCTGAAAGTGATTTCCGCGTCGGCCGCCATGCCTGGCATCGAGTTCGTGACCGAATTGCCGCTGATACGCTTTGGCGGCGGTCCGAACGCGGGCCGTATCGCCTGGGTTTCTGGCAATGATCAAGGTACACTGAGCGTGAATTTGCTGCAGACGCCACAGTAAGCCGGCGTCAAGGAGCCATTTCCTTGTCGGCGCTAAGGCGCCACCTTCGGGACTCGGATACGCGCGGCTGGCTTGCAAGCAAAATCGCACTGCCAGACGATGCGGTTCTGGCGTCTGCGCCGGTGCGCAAGGAGCTGTCAAGCGCACCGCTCAGCACCCACACCGGGGGCGACCGCTTCTACCGCGCCAGCAGCGCTATAAGCTCATTTCACTAGCGATCCTCATGGCATCACGTGCCGGGGCTTGACCAAATTCGCGCGCATATTCCCTGCTGAATTGGCTGGAACTTTGGTAGCCAACTTCATGGGCGGCGGCGGTAACACTGTAGCCGGAGGCTATGAGTAGCGTGCGGGCATTGAGCAGGCGGATTTGTTTTTGATATTGAACCGGGCTTAGCGCGGTGACGGATTTGAAGTGCCGGTGAAATGCCGATACGCTCATGGCTACCCTGTCTGCCAGATCCCCCACACGCAGCGGCAGCGCATAGTCGCGGCGGATTTGTTGAATGGCTTGATTCACGCGTGCCAGTGCCGAATCGGGCAAGGCGATGTCGCGCAGCATCCAGCCCATCGGCCCTTGCAAGACGCGATACAGGATTTCTCGTTCATAGCCCGGCGCCAGCGCCGGTATGTCTGATGGATGGTTCATCAAGCGCAGCATCCGCACCCAGGCATCGAGTAATTCCGCTGTCACCGCTGCAATGGAGAACGCATTTTTCTCGTCACCCCATCGCTTGCCAGTATCAGGCAGATCAGCAAGCAGATTCGCGATAGTGCCGGCGTCCAAAGTCAAGCTGACTGCGAGATAGGGTTCGCCGGTCTCGGACGGGCGCACTACCCCGGCCGCGGGCAGAGCCACGGACATGACGAAATAAGTCGCTGGATCATAGTGCAAAGTCCGTCCGCCAACGCTCATGCTCTTGCTTCCCCGCAGAATCAGATTAATCATGGGCTCATAGGCGGCAGCCAGCTGATGTTCCGGGATGCTTCCCTGTACCATCGCGACGCGCGGCATGCCCGTCTCAGTGAGCCGGTTCGCGGCATGGGACGTCAGCGTACGAAGTTCATCGAGTTGCTTTTTCATGGTGATGATTAAACATCATCTGCCAATCTCATGCAACTGAAAAGCAGGAATAGGCAGGATTGAAGCATGAAATGGCATGCTGGATTCGACGTCGATGGCTACCATGGAGGCTCATTTAATCGCTTAACGGAGTCACAAAATGAGCGTTGTCATTATCACCGGCGGCGGCCGCGGTATCGGAGCAAGCACTGCAATGGAATGCGCGCGCCGTGGACTGGGCCTCATCCTCACCTACAACAGCGAGCTGGATAAAGCCAACGAAGTGCTAGCGCGATACATGGCCAAGGAATTCGCGGAACGTCGCATCCGCGTCAACTCTGTTTCTCCCGGCGCGATTCGCACTGAACCGGGTGGCGGCCTGAACGACAAATTCGAAGCCATGCCGTCCGCACAGACCGCGCTGAGTCGCGTTGGCGAGCCTGAGGCGCTTGCACCCGTGATTGCCACGCTGCCGACCGAAGATGGAGCTTGGATTAACGCGCAAAACATCGAAGTCGCTGGCGGCCACGTCATCTGAGCGGAAAGGAGCAAAGCCATGCTGGATCACCTATTCCTATCGGTCAGCAATATAGACCGTTCCATCGCCTTCTATACCGCCGCTCTGGCACCGCTGGGCATCGTCAACCGCCTCGACTACGACGGAAAGGACGGCCCGGCCGGCCATCCTGACCTGAAGGGATTTGGCGCGAAGGGTCGTATGTTTTTCTGGCTGAGGCGAGGCCCGGTTGCACCCGACGCCGTGCATATCGGGTTCGCCGCCGATTCCGAAGCGATGGTGAACTCCGCCTGTGCCGAGGCATTGGCGGCCGGCGCCACCTTGATCCATCCGCCTGGAGCGCAAGCTCATTACGACTCCCGCTACTATGCGGCGCAGGTGAGGGATCTGGACGGCTATCGCCTTGAATTTGTCTATAAAAGCTGGCAGCCCGGGAGTTGATGTGATGAGCGGAAAGACGAACAAGCTGCGCAAGGCCAGCGAAGCGTTCATCGCTGCAAGCAATTGCTACGATGTGGAGCGGGTGTTATCACTGTTTACGTCAGATGCGGTGATCGACGACCCGTCGACGGGCCACTGTTTCGATGGTCGCGCCGGCATCCGCGATTATATCGAGCGATATTTCATCGGGTATCGCACGCGGACTCGCTTCCTGTCTATGGAGAGCCTCGGCGATCACCGGGCGCTTGTGCGTGTCGATTTCAGCGGCGATTTCGGACACGAAATCGGTTTGCTGAAAGTGTCCGTGAATGCGGAAGGAATGATCGTCCGAATCGACGCCGATCTTGAATAATGCCGGGCCGGCATCGGTACGCGGCGCATATCCTGAGTTACCGGAAAATTGCAGATGCCGTCGTGCAGGCGCGCGGCCGCGCCTTGGTCGTAGCGCGTCCTCGCGATGGCTCGCTATCGCTGCGCCCGGCCCGACGCGCAAGTCCGGGGCGGCGTTGCCAATTTACCTCGAGAAAAGACAGATCGTGCATGTTGTCATATAATTAAACGACAAAAGCACGCTGATTGTGGCGTTTAAGGGAATTGCCCCTCAGTATGATTTATATGCAGTAAACTCTCTACTGCAATCCACATCAGGTAACCGATCATGATCCCAGCTTTGCCTTCGCTCTCCCTGCCGCGCGTTCCCGTGGAAATTCTGCGCGCGCGTTGCGCGACTTGCAGCATGCACCAGTTGTGCCTGCCGATGGGCCTGGACGTGGGCGATATGGACAAGCTCGACCAGATCATCGGCCGGCGCCGCAAGATCGCCCGCGGCGCCACCCTGTTTCGCATCGGCGACCCCTTCGTCAACCTGTACGCGATCCGCCTGGGTCATTTCAAGACTTACCAGATCAACCCGGGCGGCGAAGAACAGGTGACGGGCTTCCAGATGGCCGGCGAGCTGCTCGGCATGGACGCCATCAGCTCCGACCGCCACCATTGCAACGCCGTGGCGCTGGAAGACAGCGACGTGTGCGAAATCCCGTTTTCCAGCCTGGAGCATTTGCTTGGCGAAATGCCGACCCTGCTGCGCCACTTCCACCGCATGATGAGCCAGGAAATCACGCGCGAGCAAAGCGTCATGCTCTTGCTGGGCAATATGCAGGCGACCCAGCGCTTTGCCGCCTTCATCGTCAACCTGGCTTCGCGCTACGAGGCGCGCGGTTATTCCGGCTTGAAATTCCAGCTGCGCATGTCGCGCGAAGAAATCGGCAACTACCTGGGCTTGACCATCGAAAGCATCAGCCGCCTGCTGTCGAAATTCAAGAAGGAAGGCTGGCTGCGCGTGAGCAATCGCGAAATTGAAATCCTCGACCCGGTCATGCTCAAGGCGATCACGGCCGGCACCTGCGGCTGAAAAAACTCATTTAGGCGCATCGGCGCGCAACTCGATGCCGTGCTGGCCGGGCCAGATCCAGGTCGCGCCCAGGCGCCACTGGCGCGCCCCGTCTTCGGCCACCACTTGCCAGCGGCTGCGCTCGAACATCGGCAGCGGCGCGCTGAACTTGCCGTCCGCGTCGGGCCGCACCTCAAGCTTGATATCCTTTTCCGGTTGCGTCGCATGGGCCAGGTGCAGGGTCAG
>DMYQ01000314.1:36812-38965 GCA_003482555.1 Janthinobacterium sp.
TGCTGGTAGTAGTCGCCCACCACCAGTGCATCTTCGTACTTGAACGCGACCCAGCCCGTGTAACTGGCGGCAATGACGACCAGGAAAGGGCCCAGCATCAACAGCCAGGGCCAGCGTTGCGTATACCAGGGGCCTTCGGTGGCGGCTTGTGGCCGCAGGGGCAAGACATTCGACATTTGATACTCCTGTGGTGTGAGGCGCTGTTTCAGCCATTTAGCGCGGCACGAAAAATACCGCTTTTTCTTTCACGTGTACATGTTCGTCGTCGAGCGACGTGAGCTCGATGGCGATCTTGTTGGAACCTTTGACGCCGCTGCCGTGGGCCACCCGCAGGCGCACCGGCAGCGAATAGGTTTCGGTCGCCGCCACGCTGACCTCGTCGGAGGTCAGCTGGGTCAGCGTCGGCATGCCCGAGACCGTGACCTTGAAGCGGTGCGGGGTTTCCGAGGTATTCATGATTTGCAGGCGATACACGTTTTCAATCATGCCGTCTTCGACTTCGCGTCCCATCGCGCCGCGGTCGCGGATCACGTCCAGCTTGAGCGGCGTGCGCAGGTAGAGCGAGGTGCAGACGGCCGTCGTGATCAAGGCCAGTATGGCGGTGTAAATGAGCACGCGCGGACGCAGGGCGCGCTGGCGTATCTGTTTGGTGGTGAAATTATTCGCCAGCGCGTGGTCGGTACTGTAGCGTATCAAGCCGCGCGGCTTGTCTATCTTGTCCATCACCGTGTTGCAGGCGTCGACGCAGGCGGCGCAGCCTATGCATTCGTACTGCAAGCCCTTGCGGATGTCGATACCGGTCGGGCACACTTGCACGCACAGGGTGCAGTCGATGCAATCGCCCGTCTTCGGCGCGACGGCGTCGGCCTTCTTGGCCAGCGGGGCGCGCGGCTCGCCGCGCTTGACGTCGTAGGTGATGATCAGGGTGTCGTGATCGAACATGGCGCTCTGGAAGCGGGCGTAGGGGCACATGTATTTGCACACCTGTTCGCGCAACCAGCCCGCGTTGCCATAGGTGGCCAGGCTGTAGAACAAGACCCAGAACCATTCCCACGGTCCGAAATTGAAAGTCGCCACTTCATGCGCCAGCACGTGGATGGGGGTGAAGTAGCCGACGAAGGAAAAACCCGTCCACAGGGCGATGGCGCCCCAGGCCGTGTGTTTGGCGATCTTCTTGCCGGCCTTGGAGAGCGAGGGCGGCTGCTTGGCGAGCGCCATGCGGGCGCTGCGCGTGCCCTCGATCTTGCGCTCGACCCACAGGAAGATTTCCGTGTACACCGTTTGCGGGCAGGCGAAACCGCACCAGACCCGCCCGGCGATGGCCGTCACCAGGAATAGCAAATAGGCACAGATGATCAGCAGGGCCGCCAGGTAGATGAAGTCCTGCGGCCACAGCACCACGCCGAAGATATAGAACTTGCGGCTGCCCAGGTCGAACAACAGGGCTTGGCGATGATTCCAGCTCATCCACGGCAAGCCGTAGAAGGCGAGCTGGGTCAGCCACAGACACGCCCAACGCAAGCTGGCGTAGCGTCCTTTCGCTTCGCGCGGATAAATCTCATCGCGGGCCGCATACATCTTGATCACTTGGGGTTCTGGGGCGTTCATCTGTGCTTCTCTTTATGACGGTTAGTGCGTGGGTTGCGGATTCGACAAGCTCCATACATACGCGGATAGCACATGCACCTTCGCTTCGCCGAGGAAATCGCCCCAGGCTGGCATGGTGTTGTTGCGACCCTTGCGTATCGTTTCCATGATGGTGTCGGCGCTGCCGCCGTAGAGCCAGATCTTGTCGGTCAAATTCGGCGAACCGATGGCCTGGTTGCCGTGCGCGTCGGCGCCGTGGCAAGCCATGCAGGCGCCGAACTTGGCCTTGCCGAACACCACCTTGATGGGATCGGCCGTCGAACCGGACAGGCTCAGCACATACTGGGCGACGTTGGCGACGTCTTCGTCCGACCCGAGCGCGGCCGCCATCGACGGCATTTGCCCGTTACGGCCGTGCATGATCGTGGTCTTGATCAATTCCGGCGTGCCACCATACAACCAATCCTTGTCGGTCAGGTTGGGGAAGCCCTTGTTGCCGCGCGCATCAGAGCCGTGGCATTGTGCGCAATAGGTCAGGAACAGGCGTTCGCCGATCGCGTGCGCCT
>DMYQ01000046.1:0-1302 GCA_003482555.1 Janthinobacterium sp.
CGCCCAGTTATGCGGCTGCGGGTAAGTGTTCAGGGCCAGCAAGACCTTGCGGCCGCGCTGGTGGGCGTAGCGTATGCCCTCCTCGACCGCCTTGTCGTCGAAATTCAGGCCGGCGAAATTGCGCGCGTTGGTGGCGTCGCGAAAGCCCAGGTAGACGCAGTCGGCGCCGTTATCGACGGCCGCCTTCAGGGCCGGCAGGCTGCCGGCGGGGCAGACCAGTTCCAGCGGCGGATGCGCCGCCGCAGGGGTTGGGGTGGGAATGGATGTCATAAACCTTTCGAATTGTGGTGCATTGCAACGCGTCAAACTATAGCCCCGCATGAATGGTGGAGTCCTTAATCTGGATCAAGGATTAAAACCTTATTTCCGATGCAAAATGTCGACAGGTAAGAAGTTATACGCACACACAAGAAAGGACTGCCATGCGAGAAATTCCCATCGACGTCTGCGGCCTGGAAGCGCCGGAACCGATGCAGCGCGTGCTCGAAGCGCTCGACCTGCTCGACGCCAGGGACAGGCTGGCCGTCTTGATCGAGCGCGAGCCGCGCCCGCTGTACCAGATCCTGGATCGGCACGGCTACCGTCATTGCATCACCGGCCGCCCCGACCACCGCTACGACCTGCTGATCTGGCGCCCGGCCTGATGCAGCGTCGCCTGGCGCTCGAACACAGCGCGCCGCTGACGTATTCGCTGCGCTTTTTCGTCAGCGCCCCGGCCTTCGCCGCGCTGGCCGGCGCCCTGCTGTTGTGGCAGGGGCCGGCCGCCTTCGCCTCGCGCTGGTCGCCGGCCATGCTGGCCGCGACCCACCTGATCACGCTCGGCACGCTGAGCATGGTGATCATCGGCGCGCTGCTGCAATTGTTGCCGGTGGTGGCCGATGTCGCGTTCAGCGGGCCGCGCCTGAGCGCGCGCGCCATGCACGCGCTGCTGTGCTGCGGCACGGCGCTGCTGGCGGCCGCCTTCCTGGGCGGCCATGCCCTGTTGTTCAAGCTGGCGCTGGCGGCGCTGATCCTGGCCCTGCTGTGGCTGCCGGCCGCCTGCGCCCGCGGCCTGTGGCAAGCCCGCCCCGGTCCGGCCGACGCCATGCTGGGCGGCGTCCGGGTGGCCCTGTTCGCGCTGCTGCTCACGGTGGCGCTGGGCGCGGTCATGGGCGCCGCCCTGGCCCTGGGTCTGCCCTGGCCGCTGGCCCGGCTGACCGAGTTGCACCTGCTGTTCGGCGCGCTGGGCTGGATAGGCGCGCTGCTGACGGCGATCGCCTACCAGGTCATTCCCATGTTCCAGGTCACCCCTGTCTATCCGGC
>DMYQ01000046.1:1531-1779 GCA_003482555.1 Janthinobacterium sp.
CGCCGGGATCGCCGGCCACTCGAGCCTGGCGCTCGCGCACGCCCTGCTGGCGGGCGCCTTTGCGCTCTTCGCCCTGCTCACCCTGCGCCTGCTGGCGCAACGCAAGCGTCCGGCGCCCGATCCCACCACCCTGTTCTGGCGCACCTCGATGGCCAGCCTGCTCGCTTGCGCCGCGCTGTGGTTCGCACCGCTCGAGGCGACGCCCAAGGCTCTGCTGCTGGGCGTGCTGTTTTTTCTGGGTTTTGCGT
>DMYQ01000046.1:1973-3417 GCA_003482555.1 Janthinobacterium sp.
GCGGCCGTCGCGCTGCTGGCCGGGGCCGCCGTGTGGCCGGCGCTGGCGCGCCCGGCGGCGCTGGCGGTGCTGGCCTCGAACGGCTATCTGGGGTGGAATCTGTGGCGCGCGCTGCGCCTTCAGCCGCGCCTTCAGCCGGCATATTGACGCAGCCGCTCCAGGTCGAGAATGGTGACGTTGCGGCCGGAAACGGCGATCATGCCTTGTCCGCTCAAGTCGGACAGGATGCGCGAAAAATGCTCGGGGGTCAGGTTCAGGCGCGAGGCCAGCACGCTCTTGCTGGTCGCCAGGCGCATGCGTCCGCCACGTGCGGGCGCCTCGTCCTGCAACAGGTAGCCGATCACGCGCTGGGTGCCGGAGCGCAGCGAATACGACTCCAGGTCGCACACCAGGCCGTGGATGCGCCGGCTCAAGCCGGCCAGCATCTTGCAGGCGAAGGCTGGCTCGCGGCTCAGCTCATCGAGCACGCTGGCCTTGTCCACGTGTACCAGCAAGGAATCGGACAGGGCCTGGGCGGTGACGATGTAGGGCTTGCCCATGAACATCAGGGCTTCGCCGAAGCTGTGCCCGGGGCCGATCACTTCGAGGACTTTTTCCGCCCCGCTGGCGGAAACGAAGGCCAGTTTGACCTGGCCGTAAATGACCAGGTGGAAGCCGCGGCAAGGGTCGCCGCACTGGAACACGGTGGCGCCGCGCGCCAGGTGCACCTCGCTGGCGCCGCGCGCCAGGCGGTCCAGTTCCGGTGCCGTCATGGCCTGGAACAGCGGTAACTGAGCCAGGAAGGCTTGCACCTTGATGGGCGCCTTTTTATCCTTGCCCTCGGCCGCCGGCCTGTCCCTGTCTTCCATCGCCACCCTCAGATTGTCTTCGAATAGCGCATCGGCGCCGGACCGTGGGCGGCCGGCGCGGCCAGGTAGCGGTCGAACACCATGCAGATATTGCGGATCAGCAAGCGCCCCTTCAGGCTCACGCGCAAGCCTTGCCCGTCCATGCTCAGCAAGCCGTCCGCCCGCAGGCGCAGCAAGGCTTCCAGCTCGGCCGCGAAATACGCGCTGAATTGCATCCCGTCCGGCATGCGGACGCTGTCGTAACTCAGCTCGAAGTCGCACATCAGGCGCCCGATGACGTCGCGCCGCAGCAAGTCGTCGGCGCTCAGGGTGACGCCGCGCACGATGGGCAGGCGGCCGGCGTCGATTTGCGCATAGTAGCCGGCCAGGGTCTTGTCGTTCTGGCTGTAGCAGCCGGCCAGCGCGCTGATGGCGGACACGCCCAGCGCCACCATGTCCGCTTCCGCATGGGTGGAATAGCCCTGGAAGTTGCGGTGCAGGCGGCCGTCGCCCTGCGCCACGGCCAGGTCGTCGCCCGGTTTGGCGAAATGGTCCATGCCGATATACACATAGCCGGCCGCGCACAGGCGCTCTATGCACAGGCCCAGCATGTCGAG
>DMYQ01000046.1:3575-5005 GCA_003482555.1 Janthinobacterium sp.
TGGGCGTAATTGTAGATCGCGACGCGGTCGGGATTGGCGGCGATCACCTTGTCCAGGGTCGGGCCCATGGTGGCCACGCTCTGCTTCGGCAAGCCGTAAATGAGGTCGATGCTGATCGAGCGGAAGCCGCAGGCGCGCGCCGCCGCTATCACTGCCACCGTCTGCGCCTCGGGCTGGATGCGGTTGACGGCGCGCTGCACGTCGGCGTCGAAGTCCTGCACCCCGAGGCTGATGCGGTTGAAGCCTTGCGCGCGCAAGACGGCGATGCGGGCCGGCGTGACCGTGCGCGGATCGACCTCGACCGAATATTCGCCGCCCTCGTCGGGCGCGAAATCAAACCACTGGCGCAGGCAGAGCATCAGCTCTTGCATCTGCTCCTCGCTCAGATAGGTGGGCGTGCCGCCGCCGAAATGCAATTGCTCGACCCGGTTGATGCCGGCCAGCAGGCGGCCCTGCATCTCGATCTCGCGCTTCAGGTAGTCCAGGTACAGCACCGCCTTGTCGCGATCCTGGGTGATGATCTTGTTGCAGGCGCAGTAGTAGCACAGCGATTCGCAAAACGGAATATGCACGTACAGCGACAGCGGCTGGGCCGCGCCGCCCTGGCGCAGGCGCGCCACCGCCTGGCGGTAATCATCGCCGCCGAACGCGGCGCCGAAGCGGTCCGCCGTCGGATACGAGGTGTAGCGCGGCCCCATCTGGTTGAGGCGGCGTATCAGGGCGGCGTCGAATTCAACCGACGGGACCAGGGCGATGACATTGCGGGTGGCGTTCATGTTCTACTCCTGAAAAGCGTACGCCGGCGGGCACGTGCGCCGCCGGCGGGGTTGCTGGCCGGCGTTTCAGCAAGGCATGGCGGCGTTCTTGCGCGCGTAGCACCACCAGGTGATCGCGATGCAACTGGCATAAAAGCCGATGAAGCACCACAGCGCCGCGTCCGGCGTGCCGGTCAGGGCGATCGAGGTGCCATAGCTTTTCGGGATGAAGAAGGCGCCGTAGGCCGCCACCGCCGAGGTGAAGCCCAGCACGGCGGCGCCCTCGCGGTTGGCGTCGACGATGGCTTGCTCTTCGGCCGCCCGGCCCTGGCCGGCGGCGGCGCGCTGGCGTTCGGTCAAGAAGATCACCGGTATCATGCGGAAGGTCGAGGCGTTGCCGATGCCGGTGCCGGCGAACAGCAGCATGAACATGCAAAAGAAACCGGTGAAGTTGCCGGCCACGCCGCCCTGCGGCATGAAGTGCAGCACGCCGAGCACGGCCGCGATCATCGCGCAGAACGACCACAGGGTCACGCGCGCGCCGCCCAGCTTGTCCGAGACGATGCCGCCGGCCACGCGCGCGAGCGCGCCGACCAGGGGCCCCAGGAAAGCGTATTCCAGCGGATTGACGCTGGGGAACTGGATCTTGATGAGCAAGGGAAAGGCGGCCGAATA
>DMYQ01000046.1:5160-6520 GCA_003482555.1 Janthinobacterium sp.
TTGAAGATCACGGCCTGGTCGGCAAAGGACGCCTTGGCCGAGGCGATGTCGTTCATGCCGAACCAGGCGAACAGGGTGGAGACGAGGATGAAGGGAACCCAGATGAAGCCGGCGTTCTGCAACCACATGTCCTTGCTGACGCCAGCCTTGGCCCAGCTCTGCGGCTCACCGCCGAGGGCGCCGAAGACGCCGACGGTGATCACCAGCGGCACCACGAATTGCACCGCCGACACACCCAGATTGCCCAGGCCGGCGTTCATGCCGAGCGCGAAGCCCTTGCGCGACTTGGGATAAAAGAAGCTGATATTCGCCATCGACGAGGCGAAATTGCCGCCGCCAAAGCCGCACAGCAGGGCCAGCGCCAACATGGTCGGGTAGCCGGTGCTGAGGTCTTGCACCGCGAAGCCGATGCCGACGGCCGGGATCAAGAGGGAGGCGGTGGAAATGGCCGTCCAGCGGCGCCCGCCAAAGATGGGCACCATGAAGGAATAGAAGATGCGCAGGGTGGCACCGGACAGGCCCGGCAGGGCCGTCAGCCAAAACAATTGGTTGGTGCTGAACTTGAAGCCGATATTCGGCAAGTTCACCACCACCACGCTCCACACCATCCACACGGCAAAGGCCAGCAGCAGGGCCGGGATCGAGATCCACAGATTGCGCCCGGCCGTGGCCTTGCCGCTCTGGTGCCAGAAACTCGAGGTTTCCGGCTCCCAGGTATTAATCATATATCTACTCATGACACGCTCCTCAGGGGATTCAAAACAGGCTGGGGCGCGCCCGTGCGCGCCGGTTTGAAGGAAAAGTGCATCCACACCAGGGATACGCAGACGGCGCCATACAGCAGCATGAAGGCGCTAGCGCGCACCCCCGTCAAGTCGACCAGGGCGCCGAACAGGATGGGCAGGACGAAGCCGCCCATGCCGCCGGCCAGGCCGACGACGCCGGAGACGGCGCCGATATTGTCGGAAAAATCATCGGCGATGAACTTGAAGACCGAGGCCTTGCCGATCGCCATGGCGATGCCGACCACGAACAGCAGGCCGGTGAACAGGTACGGGCCCAGGCCCAGTTGCAAGCCCAGCTGGCCGCCGACGGTCTTGATCTGCATGCTGGTCTGCGGATACGAGAGCAGGAAGAAGCACACCCAGCACACCCACATCACGCACCAGCTGACGCGGGCGGCGCCGTATTTGTCGGCGATCCAGCCGCCCAGCGCGCGCAGCACGCCGCCCGGCAGCGAAAAGCAGGCCGCCAGCAGGGCCGCATGGCGCAAGTCGAAGCCGTATTCGGTGACATAGTATTCGGTCATCCACAGGGCCAGGCCGACGTAGCCGCCAAACACCACCGAGTAGTACTGGCA
>DMYQ01000047.1:0-15717 GCA_003482555.1 Janthinobacterium sp.
TGGGCAAGCTGAAACAGGGGGCGCTGGAAGGCTCGAACGTGCAAGTGGTGGAAGAAATGGTCGACATGATCGCGGCCCAGCGCACCTATGAAATGAATACCAAGGTGCTGTCGGCGGCCGACAATATGCTGCAATACCTGTCGCAGGCGGCGCGCTGATGAAAGCCGCGCCCTCCCTTCTTGCCCTTGCCATTGCACCGCTCGCGCTGACGGCCTGCGCCGCCCTGGCGCCGCCCGCCGTGCGGCCCGGCCCCAGCGACGAGGCGCCGCCGGTGGTGCGCGCCGCCCCGCGCGGCGGCCAGTCCGGCGGCGTCTTCAGCGCCGACGCCGGCCTCTCGCTGACGTCGGACAGCCGCGCCTTCCGCGTCGGCGACATCGTCACCGTGACCCTGGAAGAAATCACGCAGGCAAGCAAGAAGGCGGGCACCAGCTTCAGCAAGGGCTCGACCCTGGGCTTCGGCCCGCTCAGCGTGCTCGGCAAGTCGCTGCCGAAGACCGCCGTTGACATGACGGCCGACCGCGGCTTCGCCGGCGACGCCACCAGCACCCAGCAAAACGCGCTGACCGGCGCCATCACCGTGATCGTGCTGGAAGTGCTGCCGAACGGTCTACTCAAGGTGAGCGGCGAAAAGACCCTGACCCTGAACCAGGGCGAGGAATTCGTGCGCCTGCGCGGCTACCTGCGCGCGGCCGACATCGATTCCAACAATCAAGTGTCGTCCCTGCGCATCGCCAACGCCCGCATCGCCTATTCGGGCCAGGGCACCCTGGCCGATGCCAACACGGCCGGCTGGCTGACCCGCTTCTTCACCGGCCCGCTGATGCCGTTTTAAGGATACCCGATGAGCATGCCCCGCTTCGCCTCTGCTGTGTTTTTTAATCTGCTGCTGGCCCTTCTGGCGGGCGCGGCCGCGCCGGCACGGGCCGGGCAGGTGCTGCGCGACCTGGTCAGCATCGAAGGCATGCGCGACAATCCGCTCGTCGGTTACGGCCTGGTGGTGGGCTTGAACGGCAGCGGCGACACCACCCAGGTGAAATTTTCCAGCCAGTCGGTGCTGAATATGCTCAAGCAGTTCGGCGTCAAGCTGCCCGACGGGGTCGATGCGAAAAGCAAGAACGTCGCCACCGTCATGGTCAGCGCGGTGTTTCCGCCCGGTTATCGGCGCGGCCAGAGCATCGACGTCACCGTCTCGTCGCTGGGCGACGCCAAGAGCTTGCGCGGCGGCGCCTTGCTGCTCACGCCGCTGCGCGCGGCCGATAATGAAACCTACGCCCTGGCCCAGGGCAACGTCGTGGTGGGCGGCTTGAGCGCGGCCGGCAAGAGCGGCTCCAGCGTCACGGTCAACACGCCGACCAGCGGCCGCATCCCGAACGGCGCCAACATCGAGCGCGAGATCGGCAGCGATTTCTCGACCCGCGCCAGCGTCACCCTGAGCCTGCGCCATCCGAATTTCCAGACCGCCAGCAACATCGTCGAGGTCCTCAACCGCCGCTTCGGCGCCATCGCCACCACCAGCGACGCCACCAGCGTCGACGTGGTGGCGCCGCCCGACCCGACCCAGCGCGTGGCCTTCATGGCCAAGCTCGAAGCGCTCAGCGTCGAGGTCGGCGTCGACACCCCGAAGGTGGTGTTCAATTCGCGCACCGGCACCGTCGTCATCGCCGAAGGCTTGCGCGTGCGCGCCGCCGCCGTCACCCACGGCGCCCTGAAGGTCGTCATTTCCGAGAGTTCCAGCGTCAGCCAGCCGGCCCCGTTCAGCCGCGGCCAGACCACGGTCACGCCGCAATCGAAGCTCAGCGTGGATCAGGGTTCGGGGCAAATGTTCAAGTGGCCGGCCGGCGCCAAGCTGCAAACCATTATCGACGTCATCAACAGCCTGGGCGCCTCGCCCGACGACATCATGGCGATCTTGCAGGCGCTCGACCAGGCCGGCGCCATCGAAGGCGAACTGGTGGTCATCTAAGGAGCGACATGAATATCAACGATCAAGCTTCCGCGCCCGTGCCCGGCATGCAAGAGTCGGACGCGCCCGCGACGAACGGCGGCGGGGCCGCCTACGCCGCCAAGGCGACCCGGGCCGCCGTGCAATTCGAGGGCTTCTTCATCGCCCACATGTTGCACCAGATGCGCTCGGGCACGCGCGAACTGGCCGGCGCGGACGGCGCTTCCAAGGACCCCGTCAACAGCGACATGCTGGACATGGCCGATACCCTGGTGGCCGACAAGATGGCGGGCCAGCGCGCCTTCGGCATCGCCGACGCCATCCTGCGCCAGTTACTGCCACCGGCGCCGCCCCCGATTCCCACGCCTGCGCCCGCGCCCGTGCCCGTGCCCGTGCCCGCAAATGTGGCGCCCATGCTTAAGATTGCACGCTGAATGGTCGCTTATTACCGGCAACGGGCCGCACCGACGCCGCCACCAGGAAAGGTATTTCGATGAGTATCATCAACAATGCGCTGAGTGCTTCCTTGGCCGCCCAGGCCGCCGTCAGCGCCAGCAGCGAGAACATCGCCAACCTGCAAACGCCCGGCTATACGCGCCAGGGCGTGCTGCTGGGTGCGCTCGGCCCCAGCGGCGCGCGCTCGGCCGGCAACGGCGTCGAAGTGAGCGCCCTGCTGCGCTTCAGTGACGCCTACAAGAGCCAGCAAATGTGGCGCGCCGCCTCCGACCAGGGCCAGCGCTCGCAGACCCAGCCCTATCTGACCCAGCTCGAACAGGTGATGGGCGACGAGGTATCGAGCATCAGCGCCGGTGTCGACGGCTTTTTCAGGGCCCTGAACGCGGCCGGCGTCGATCCCACCTCGAGCCCGCTGCGCCAGCAAGTGGTGACGGCCGCCGACGCCATGGCCCAGCATTTCAACAGCATTTATAATGTGCTCAACAACCAGTTGCTATCGGTGCAGCAACAGCGCGCCGCCATTCTTCCGCAGGCCAATACGACGCTGTCGAATATCGCCGCCCTCAACCAGAAAATCAGCGCGTCCGCAGCCAGCGGCGCCAACGTCTCCAGCCTGATCGACGCGCGCGACCAGGCCATCGACGGCCTGGCGGCGCACATGGCGCTGGAAGTGACGGATCAGCCCGATGGCTCGCGCGACGTCACGCTCAAGAGCGGCCAGCCGCTCGTCATCGGTTCCCTGGCCGGCACCCTGTCGAGCAGCCTGGACGCCAGCGGCGCGCAAGTGCTCAGCCTGCAATTTTCAACCTCTTCTTTCGCGCTCGACAACGTCGGCATCGGTGGCCAACTGGGCGGCCTGGGCGACTTCGAGCGCAATGTGCTGAAACCCATGCAACAGTCGGTGGCCGCCATCGCCAACCAGTTGGGCGCCGACATCAACACCGTGCTGGCGGCCGGCCAGACCATGGGGCCGCCGCCCGTCGGCGGCCCGCCCCTGTTCGCGCCGCCCAACAGCGCCGGCCTGATGAGCATTGTCGCCGGGTTTTCCGCCGCCGACCTGGCGTTTTCGCAGGATGGCACGCCCGGCGACAGCAAGAATTTGCAGGAGCTGATCAAGGTCAAGAACCTGTCCGTCACGCTGCCGACGATAGGGTCGGTGCTGATCGGCGACGCCGACACCCAGATGGCGGGCAAGCTGGGCATCACCAGCCAGCAAAACCAGGCCTTGCTGGGCACGGCCACGACGGTGCGCAATCAAGCCGTGGCCGACTGGCAATCGACCAGCGGCGTCAACAAAGATGAAGAAGCGGTCGCCCTGCTGACCTTCCAGAATATGTATTCCGCGAATATGAAAGTCATTTCCGTGGCCAATGACATGTTCGACGCCACCTTGGCCATGTTACGTTAAGGACAATCCCATGCGCATCGCCAGCAGCCAATACCAGTCGAGCATCAATAGCGCGATTCAATTGAACCAGGCGCGCATCACCGCGCTCAGCGAAGAAATGGCGAGCGGCAACCGCATCCAATTGCCGTCGGACGACCCGATCGGCAATGTGCGGGTGTCGCGCCTGAACCGCGAGCAAGCCATCATCGCCCAATACCAGGACAATATCGCCTCGGTCAAGACGCGCCTGACCAAGAACGAAGACTATCTGAGCAGCATGGTCAGCGACCTGGGCCAGGCGCGCGACCAGCTGGTCTGGGCTTCCGACGGCGGCAATGCGGCATCCGACTTGAACTCCATGACCAGCGCGCTGGCCTCGCTGCGCGACAGCGTGTTTTACACGGCCAATTTAAAGGATCAGGAAGGCCGCTACATGTTTTCAGGCACGGCCACGGCCACCGCGCCGCTCAGCTACGATGCCAGCTTGCCGGTCGGCGCGCGCTACAGTTACACGGGCAACCAGGGCCAGCAACTGGTCGTGGTGGGCAACGGCGTGACCCAGGTCGCCAATGTCGACGTGAAAGGCCTGGAAGCGATGCTCAATCATCTGGACCTGGCCGTCGCCACCCTGGCGGTGCCGGGCGTGAGCGCGAACGACCCGGCCGTGCGCCTGGTGCTGAAAGCCAACCTGGACGGTGCCGACACGGCGATGTCTGCCTTGTCGGGCAAGATCGCCACCTTCGGCGGCGCCCAAAACATCCTCGGCACCTTGCAAAATAATCAAGCCAACGTGTCCGTGTCGAACCAGATGGCCTTGCACGACTTGCAGGCGGCCGACGTGGGCGTCGTGGCGACCGACCTGAACGGCTACCAGACGGCGCTGGCAGCGACCTACAAGGCTTACGCCAAGGTCGGCAACCTGTCGCTGTTCGACGTGCTCTGAGCATCATGCAAGTCGCCCAGCTCAATGCATCCGCCGGCCTCGCCCCGGGCGGCGCGCGCGCGCTCGAGGCGGCCGCGCTGGCGCCCGAGGCCGCCGTCGCCGCCGCCCCCGCGCAGCCGACGGCAGCGACGCCGACGCCGCCGCGGCGCGGCTTGAGCAACTGGGATCAAGCCTTGCAGGGCGATATCGCCAGCGCCCAGCAGGCGCTCGACTTCCTCGATCAAAGCACCAGCCAGTTGCAGGCTTTGAAAGGCGAGCTGGCCGCCAAGCTGGCCGCGCGCCAGGGCCACGCCAGCCAGGTGGAGGCGCGGGTGCGCCAGTTCGGCGCCACCTGGCGGGCGCGCCGCGACGTCTCGGGCGCCAGCCTGGACGGGCAATTGCGCTACAGCGGCACGCAGCCGGCACGCCAGCGTTTCAGCATCCGTGGCTTAACCCTGAGCAATCTACAAGCGGGCGGCAAGGAAGTGCTGAGCTTTTCCGTGGGCGGCGCCAAGCAGGTGGCCGGCTCGGTCTCCATCGAGCCCGGTCTGAGCAAGGAGCAGATCGTGCAGCGCTTCGACCAGGCGCTGGCGCCGGCGAACATCCGGGTCACCGGCGACGACGCCGGCGCGCTCGTGTTCAGCACCCCGGAAACGTCCTGGTCCATGGTGCGCGACACCCTGTCGGTGCGCGGCGGCGGGATCCGCTATCCGGACGGACAAATGAACCGGGTGCAGACCGACGAGGCGGCGCCCGTCATCGCGCCGGAAACCTGGGACACGGGCGATATCGACGCCCTGCGCCAGACCCTGCAGCAAGTGGTGCAAGCCCTGGCCCACTTGCAGCAGGCGCGCGGCGCGGTCGGCGCGGCGCTGGCGCAAGCCTCGGGCCGGGTGGCGACGGCCCAGCCGGCCGCGCTCGGCGTGGGCATGGACAGCCTGGCGCGCAATTTCATCGCCACGGCCGGCGCGCCCGGCTACCACGGCCTGCTGGCGGTCAATTCGGCCCTGGTCGGCATCAACCGCGAGCGCGTGCAATCCCTGCTGGGCTTGCACACCTGATTTCGCGCCGGCCGCGCCAGCCGCGCCAGCCGCGATCATGCTTGCCATGGCCCCCAGGCGGGAATACAGAACCCGACCGTATCGAATTCGAGCCCGGGTTCTTCGAATCATGAACTAGTTGGGCCAGGATTTACTATGGGCCGAGGGACGATCGCCCACCATGGTTCGTTTGTGTCCCGTCATCGGGTTCACCGTGGCGGCCGTGAGCGGCACGGTGTAAGCGGTCACGCGTACCGTATCCACACCCCGCGTGACGAGCGAAAAGTAGAAACGCGCGCCAAACGATTCGAGCACTTTCCCCGCATCCGCAGGCGCCACCGCTCCCGCCAGGCAGGCGAACAATTTGATGTTGGCGATATTGCGCGGCAAGCCATCCTCCAGCATGCGGTTTGACAGATCCTGCGCCGTCAACTCGATTCGCCCAAGTACCCCTATCATATTGATGTTTGAAATTGTTTTCTTACCTAAATTACAATGAGCCATGACATATAGTGTGTACTCCTCGGGCGCCAGTCCCTGTAGCGGAGCCAAGACTTGGGCATGTTCTCCACGCACGCACAGACGTGGCAGTTTTCTGTTAACCAAATCTGCACTTGCCACATTTTGACGCCATTTAACTGCTTCGCCCCTAAGCTGGTCATTCGCTTCGCCTGCGGAAAATGGAATGTAGAGGTAGTATTGTCCTGGCATAGGATTTTCTTGGTTGGTTTCAATAAGTTCGACAATAAATAATAAAGCAAATTGCCGTCGTTGAATTGCCAATCAAAAAAAGTGTCCAAATGCAGTCAGCTTAATGCAGGGGCCAGCGCGCTCGCCGCGTCGGCATGCGAGCGCGCGCCGACCGCGACGCTAGGCCAATCACTACGCTAGTGCGCGCGCACGCCTGCCTTGACCATGGCGCCGAATTGCGCCGCCGGCATGGCCGCCGCGAACACATACCCTTGCGCATAGTCGCAACCGGCCGCCGCCAGCAAGTCGCGCTGGGCCGCCGTTTCCACCCCTTCCGCCACCACTTTCACGCCCAGCTTGTGGGCCATGGCGATGATGGCCTCGCACAGCGCCAGGTCGCCCGAGCCGTCTTGCAGCGCGTGCACGAAGGAAGGGTCGATCTTGAGCAGGTCGATATCGAATTTCTTCAGGCAGGAAAGGGAAAAGTATCCGCTGCCGAAGTTGTCCAGCGCGACCTGTAAACCCATCGCGCGGAACTGGCGCAGCCGCTCGACGACGTGCTTGGCCTCGTCGAGCAGCACGCCTTCCGTGATTTCGATGACGATGCTGCGGGCCGGCAAACCCTGCTGCGCCAGATGCTCGATCCAGCCCTGGTAAAAGGCGGCGTCGCAGCGAAATTCCACGGGCGACTTGTTGATGCTGATCTGGAAGGCCGGATCGAGTTCGGCTTGCCACTGCTTGAGCTGCAGCACGGCTTGGCGGAAGACCCAGTCGCCGATCTCGCCCAGCATGCCGCCGGCCACGGCCATCGGCAAGAATTCGGCCGGCGCCAGCAAGCCGCGCTCGGGATGGCGCCAGCGCAGCAGCGCCTCGGCGCGGTCGATGCCGCCGCCGCGCAGGTCGACGATGGGTTGGTAGTGGATTTCAAACTGGCGCTCGGCCAGGGCGGTGCGCAAGTCGAGCGAGGTACGCAGGCGCAACTGGGCTTGCGCCTGCAAGTCGGGCGTGAAATAACTGTAGCGGTTGCGCCCGGCGTTCTTGGCCGCGTACATGGCGCGGTCGGCGCGGCGCTGCAATTCGTCGATGTCGACCGCGTCCGCCGGGAACAGGGCGATGCCGATGCTGGCCGTGAGCAGCGCTTCCTCGCCGTCCAGCAGGAAGGGCTGGGCCAGGCTGGCCACCATCTTTTGCGCCACCCGTTCGACGCTGGCCGGCTGGTCGACCCCGGCCAGGATGACGATGAATTCGTCGCCGCCCAGGCGCGCCACGGTGTCGCTGGCGCGCACGCAGTCGAGCAGGCGCTGCGACGCCTGGGCCAGCAGCAAGTCGCCCTTGTCGTGGCCGAGGCTGTCGTTCACGGTCTTGAAATGGTCGAGGTCGATGAACAGCAGCGCCAGCACGCGCGACTCGCGGGCCGCCTTCTTCAAGTCGATCTTCAAGCGGTCGAGGAACATGTGGCGGTTCGGCAACGCCGTCAATTCGTCGAAGTTCGATTGCCGCCAGATCAACTCCGACGATTCCTTGCGCGCGGTAATGTCGGTCACCAGCGCCAGCGCGCCCAGATAGGCGCCCTCGCCGTCGAAGATCGGGTTGGTGGCCAGGGTGGCCCACAGCGCGCCCCCATTCTTGCGGATGAACTTGAATTCGTGGCGCTCGGCGACGCCGTGCTGGCGGCGCGCGATATTGCGTTCCAGCAGAGCGCGACCCTCGTCATCCATGAAGGCCACCAGCGGCTGCTCCAGCATATCCTCGATGCGGTAGCCCAGCATGTGCGCCATCTTCGGGTTGACGAAGGTGGTACGGGCCGCCTCGTCGATTTCCCAGATGCCTTCCTCGGCGCTGTGGACGATGCGGCGGAAGCGCTCTTCGCTGCGTTCGAGGGCGGCCAGCTTGCCCTCGGCCAGCTCCAGCACGACGCGGAAAGCCTGGCCGCTGCCGTCCGCGCTGGCCGTCAGGGTCGCCGCGAAGCCCGGCTCGGCGCGCCCGCGCTTGAGTTGCAGCTGGATCCGCCGCGGCTGGCTGCTATTGAGCGCCTGGCCCACGAATTGGTCGAATTCAGGCAAGAAGGCGGTGGCCACGAAGGCGCGAAAATGGTGGCGGCCGGAATGCTCGCGGGCGATGCCGAGCAAGTCGGCGCCGACCAGGTTCACTTGCAAAATGGTGGTATCGAAGCCGAGCACGAGATAGGCGACCGGCGCCAGCAGATAGATATCGTTGAAATAGGCTTGTTCGCGCTCGAAACGCAGGCGTTCGGGGCTGAAGGCCGTTTCGTCGAAAGTTCCCAGTCCCGTTTCCGGACTGCCGCCCATGGCCGCCATGACGGCGTGATGGGGATGGACGCCGGGCGGCGCATGCTGATTGCGGTCCATGTCGTTCCTCCACTAGCGATGATGCCTCGGAGTTAACACTAGCATGCGAAAATAAAACTGTCGAGCTATCCGCGCAAGCGCGCGCCCCGCGCCTGCCCGCTCAATGGTGGCCGCGATTCACGCGCCGTTCGACGCGGCGCTGCAAGGCTTCAAACGCCAGGCTCAGGCACCAATACATGGCCGCCGCCGCCAGATACAGGGGCAAGGGTTGAAAGGTGGTGGCGATCGCCTCCTTGGTCGAGAGCATCAATTCCGTCATCGTGATCACCGATACCAGCGAAGTGTCCTTGATCAGGCTGATCAAGGTATTGCTCATCGATGGCACGGCCATGCGCAGGGCTTGCGGCAGCACGATATGGCGCAGGGTCGGCCAGTAACCGAGGCCGAGGCTGAAGCTGGCCAGCCACTGCCCCTGGCTGACGCCGAGTATGCCGCCGCGCAAGCTTTCCGACAGATAGGCGCCGGCGTTCAGGCTCAGCGCCAGCACGCCCGCCGTCACCGGGGTGAATTCGATGCCGACGCTGGGCAAACCATAATAAATGACGAAAATTTGCACCAGCAGCGGGGTGCCGCGCATCACGCTCACATATAGCGCGGCCGGCCAGCGCAGCGGCGTCCACGGTCCCACCCGCAAGATGGCAATGGGAAAGCCGATTGCCAGTCCACCCAACATGGAGGCGACCGCGAACAAGAGGGTATAGCCGGCGCCGGTCAGCATGCCGGGCGCCGCCTGGCGCAACAATTGCAGTAAATCCATCAATCTCAGTCAAAAATCGTTTGCTTGCGGAAGCACGGGACGCGCTTAAGGGGCCGGCTTGCTGACGTCGACGCCAAACCACTTGACGGAAGCCTTGCTCAGACTGCCATCGGCGGCGATGTCGGCCAGCGCCTTGTTCAGCGCCGCCTTGAATTGCGGATTGCCCTTCACGAAAGGAATGCCCATGCGCTCGCTGGCGCCCACGCGCGGCCCGGCTTTCAGCGGCAGCGGCGAGTTTTTCAACAGATAGGCCACCATCAGGCTGTCGTTCAGGGCGGCGTCGACGCGGCCGATGGCCAGGTCTTGCAAGTATTCGGGCGCGGCCGGATAACTTTTCACCTCGACGCCCGGGGCCGCCTTCGCTTGCGCCTCGAACGCGCTACCCTGCCCCACGCCCACTTTCTTGCCCTTCAAGTCGGCCAGGCTGGCGTACCGTGCGGTGTCGGCCTTGCGCAGTACCAATTGCGGGCTGGAAATCGTGTATGGTTCGGAAAAGTCGAAGGTTTCCTGGCGCTTGGCCGTGATACCCACCTGGTTGACGATCACATCGTATTTTTTCGCCGCCAGGCCGGCCAGGATACCGCTCCACTCGCTGGTGACGAATTCCGGCTTCAGGCCCAGTTTGGCGGCCAGCAGTTTGGCCACGTCGACGTCGTAACCGCTCAACTCACCGGATTTTTGATCCTTGAAATTGAAGGGTGGATAAGTGCCTTCCATGGCGATCTTCAACGTGCCGCGCGCCTTGACGGTGTCGAGCAGATCGGCGGCGACGGCGTGCAGGGCGAAACTGGAAGCAAATACCAGGGCCGCCAGTTTGACGGCGGTGGAGGCGGAGCGGCGGCGCGAAACGTTGACGATAGAAGCCATGATGGTGCATTCCTTTTAAAAATAGCGGAGTCTGCACTTATAACGCAAAATCGCTCCACGCGTCGAAAAAAAACCGCATATCGATATGCGGTTTTTTCACGGAGATAAAGAAAATCAGAAAATCCCCTGCAGCGACACCGACAGCAACTTCGAATCGCCAAAGAAAGGATAGGAATACTGCGACTTATCCTTCGACACATCGTATTGCAGCTTGAGCGCCATATTCTTGTGCACGTCCCAGCGCAGCGACAGATACTGGGTGTTGCGTCCCTCGATGGGCGCGGTGATCGTGCGGTAGCGCGAAAAGGTATACATCGGCGTCCACGCCCCGTACTGGTAGCCGACACCCATCAGTGCATATTTATACACGTTGTTGAGGCCCTTGCCGGCGTCGATCTGCTCATAGCGGTCGACTTCCGTCTTCACCAGCCAGTTCTTGTGATCCATGTTTACCGACAAACCCATGATGCGGGTGCTCTGGTCGTCGACGATGCTGGCGCGGCTGCCATCCGGATTGTCTTGCCAGGTCGTGTCGTTGTAATGCATCAGCATGGCGCGCGCGTCGAACACGCCGTTATTCGCCGAGGCCGAGGCGCCGACGATGTTTTTCCACGATTCGTGGGTCGGGGTCGTGTAATAGATCAGGGTGTCGTAAGCGTCGTTCTTTTGCGTGTAGCCGCCGGCCCAGGCCGTGAACGTACCGGCCCAGGCGGTGGCGCCGAACTGGGTGCGGTAACTCACGTTGGCGCCATCGTAGGCGTAAATCGGCCAGCCATACACGTCCGGCATCGGCCGCACCCAGGGATAGGCGTAACCGATGTACAGATAATCGCTATAGTAATACAGGGGGATGCGCATCTTGCCGGCCTGGAAAGTCCAGGCCGAATCGGCCGACGGCGACCAGCTCGCGTACAACCAGTCGACGGTCGGGCGCGAACCCTCGTTCGGATTATTCGCGCGCGCCACCAATTGCGCCGTCAGCGACAGGGTGGGCGTGAAATCCTTCTTGATCTGCACCCCCAGCAGGGATTCCTGGTCGAATTGAAAACCCTTGTCCTTTTGATAGACACTGGCGTATTCCCAGCCCTGTATGGTGCACGGACATTTCCATTGCTGATAAGTCCAGGGCGCGCCGCTGCCCTGCGCCGACCCGCTCAAGACCTTGGCCCCGGTCAGATTATAAAAACCGGTCAGTTTCAAGCTACCGTCGTCGCTCAAGTCGATGGCGCCGGCGTGGCCGGCCGCCAGCATGGCAAGCGCCAATGCGATCAGTGATTTTTTCATCGGACAGTCTCCAGACATGGTAAGGGCGCGCATCATGGCACGATCGCGACGACTTTGACGCTGTCGTCGAGCGCCGCTTTTTCGATGTAGCCGATGGCGTTGACGTTCGCGCCGACGGCCTTCTTGACCTCGGCGCTCGACTTGAATTCCTTGGGCAACTTGCCCTTGCCGGTGAAAATGAGCTTGGACCAGACGGCCTGCACCTGGGAGGGTTCTTTTTCCAGCACTTTTTTATAGAATTCGGCGCGGATGGCCGAGCCCTCGGCTTGCTCGATCGGGGTAAATAGCACCGAACCGCCGAGGAAGAATTGCGCCGCCTGCGAGGGAAACATCTTGGAGGCGGGATTTTGCGGATTGACCACGATCACCAGTTCGGCATGGGCCGGCGCGGCGCTCGCCGCCACGGCCAGGAGCAGCGCGGGCAGACGGAGTTGTCGTTTCATCGGAGTTCCTGTCATCTCTACGGGCGTCGACCAGGCGCGCGCCCTATCATCGAAATCATCCGCCGCGCCAGGCGCGAGCCCGGTGCGACGACCAGAAAGCGGTTCTGATGCCGCTGCGGGAGAGAATGGTCTTGGCGTTCCCGACGTCTTGAGTCTACATCGGAAATTTCGGCAGAATAATGAATACAGGAAAGAAAGAAGATTTTCGACGGCCGGCGTTTCATTTGCGCCACATCAATACGGCGACGCCGATACGGCTCGCATGAGGCCGTCCGAACCGCCGCGCGGGCGCGCAAACGCACATGAGAATTTTTTGCGGATCTTGGAAAACGTGAGGAGCTATCCCGGCCTAGCGCATTCGGCGCTTGAGGCCGAAATTATGCCCCACCACCAGGGTGCTGGTGGCCACCAGGCTGCTCAAGCCGACGATCAACTGGATCAGTTTGTCGTCCGGCAAGATCCACAGCGAGGACGTCGACGCCACGCCGCCGGTGGCCGCGCTGATCAAGGGCGCGACCCATTCCGCGTCGGCCGTCACGTCGACAATCACGGCGCCGTCGGCGCTCGTTTGCAGGAAAATATCGCCGCCTTCGGTCAGGCTGAAGCACACGCCATAACCGCTTTCAGCCGGGCCGATGTTTTCCTGCATGCTGCGGTTGTGCTCTTCGATCCACAGCTCGACGTCATACGGCGTTTCCAGGTGTTCCCAGGGACGGGGCCGGAAGCGCGGGGTGGATGGCTCGGTGTTGGATGCTTCAGTGTCAGTTGCGTCTTGCATGGTGATCCCACTATCTTGTTCTGGCGAAAGCGCCATTATCCACCGTCCGTGGCAACCCCGCGGGGCATTTGCGCATACACCAGGCGAACTTGGCGCCCGCGCCCGCGCCGCGGCACTGACATGGCTCAACAATGACGGTGCAACGCGGCCGGTTCGCGGCGATCCAACAGAGACCAGCGCCGCGATCGGGCTGGGCGAAAAAGGACACATGATGAAAAATCACTTGCAGCAACTCCAAAGAGTGGCCACGGCGTGCATCATGCTGAGCCTGGCCGGCATACTGGTCAGCTGTGGCGGCAATTCCCACTTCCATCCGCCGCCGGTGATCGCCTACACCGTCAGCAAGCTGGTCTCGAACGGCCCCGTCGCCGCCAACCATACCGACCCGAACCTGCAGAACGGCTGGGGCGTCGCCTTCAATCCGACCGGTTTCGTCTGGGTTGCCGACAACGGCACTTCCACTTCCACCTTGTATGACGGCAACGGCGTGCCACAAAGCCTGGTCGTCCGCATCCCGCCCGGCGCTTCCGGCGCGGCCGCGCCGACCGGCATCGTCTTCAACCCGACCAGCGACTTCATCGTCAGCCAGGGCGGCGTATCCGGCAAAGCCGCGTTCATCTTCGTCGGCGAAGGCGGCACCGTTTCCGGCTGGTCGCCCGCCGTCAACGCCACCAACGCCGTGACGGCCGTCGACACCGGCGTCGGCGGCGCCGTCTACAAGGGCGTCGCGCTGTCGAGCTACCTGGGCAGCAATTATCTGTACGCGGCCAACTTCAGGCAGCGCCGCGTCGACGTCTACAACGGCAGCTTCCTTTCCGCCATCCTGCCCGGCAGTTTCACCGATCCCGGCTTGCCCGCCGATTACACGCCATTCAACGTGGCCGCCAGCGGCAACCGCATCTATGTGGCGTATGCCCAGTTCACGGCGCCCAACACCGACGAAAACAAGGGCGCCGGACTGGGCATCGTCAACGTCTTCGACAGCGGAGGCGTCTTTATCAAACGCCTGATCACCGGTGGCAAGCTGAACGCGCCCTGGGGCATGGCTTTCGCGCCCCATGCTTTTCCCGGCTTCCCCGACGCCCTGCTCGTCGGCAATTTCGGCGATGGCTGGATCAATGCCTACGACCCGGACTCGGGTATCTGGCTGGGCGCCCTGAAAGATCCGAGCGACCATCCGCTTGCCATCGACGGCCTGTGGGGCCTTGCCTTCGGCAACGACGTCAACACGCAGCCGAAGACGACCTTGTTTTTCGCGGCCGGCCCGAACGATGAAGCCAATGGCTTGTATGGGCGCATCGACGGCGCGCCAAAATAAGCGGAGGCTCCCATGGCAAACAAGCGCATACGCTACAGGCCCGGCCACGCGGGCTATGTGTCGGAATTTACCCAGTTCCTCGATCGCTACATCGAAAAGCATCCCGATGTGGTAGAGGATCAGCGCCGCGGCTGGTATATCTATTGGGATCACGCCGTGGATTTGAAACAGCTCGAGGAAGCTGAAAAGGATAGCGTTCCCACGCCGCCGTATTATTACCCATAAGCTTTAGACATGGAATTGGGTCCGGGCGTAAAGGATGGGCCTTAGGGGTGGGCGTGAAAAGACGTCGGCAATAGACATGAGGCACAGGCGCCACATCACGCATTGCGAGCGCCGGGAACGGCGCGCTGGCGTGGCGCTTGGGACGAACCTTGGGATGGCGAATCCGCGGAGTCGGTGGCGACGCCACCGACGGGCGCGGGCGGGAAGGATATGAGCGGCCGCGCGCTATCCCTTCGGCTGTTTCGGCTGCTTAGCCCTTCCAGGTGCGTTTCAGTCCGGTATCGGTATGAATCCAGCCGCCCTTGACGCCGGGGCGGTAGTAAAAGCCGACGCCGCCCTGCTTGAAGCTCTTGACCAGCGAACCGAGCACTTCCGAGTTCAGGTTGGCGATGCGGATGTCGGCCGCCCGGCCCTGGATGTGCAGCGACTGGCGCGCGGCCGGCACGCCCGCTTCGATCAGGCGCCGGTTCGAGGTCGGGGTGCGGTAGCCGGACAGGATTTCCAGCGGATGTTCAATGCCGTAGCGGGCCACGAAGGCTTGGGTGCCCCACAGCGTTTCCAGCAGCTTGGGATCGATGGCGGCTGTTTCCTTGCCGTTCACGTCGCGCAGCAAATGGCACAATTCCTGGTAAGCCGAGTCGATGACCTCGCCGTCCTTCCAGTACAGCAGCTTGGCGTGTTCGCCGCTGGCCGGGCGCGTCACTTCCAGCACGCGCGGGCGCAACCAGAATTCCAGATCGAGCGCCTGGGCGTCGAAAATATCCGGTGGTGGTTCCAGCTCGGCGCTGGCGGCCGGCATCTCATGGCGCTGCGCTTGCGGGCGGTAGGCGAGCGGTGCCGTCCGTGTCGCCGGCGCCGCGCCGGCTCGCACCGGCTTGCGGGGCGCGCCGGTTTCCGAATTCAAGGATACGGTGCGGCTGGCGCAACCGACCATCGGGCTGGAAATCACGCCCAGGGCCGCCAAGCTTAAACCGTGCTGAATAAAATTTCTACGCGATGCCATAGTCTGTCCATTGTTTCAAGGTGCCTACTATAGCGTATTGTAGGGGGGAATAAAAACCCTGTTACACCAATCGTGCCGCCCGGCGACGGCAAGCGTCAGCGGCAGGGCCGCGCCCGGCCTAGCCAAGCGGATGACTCTTCGCGCCGATCAACTCAACATCTTCGTCGGCGGGAAGGTGTTACCGAGCGCGACAGGCCTGCCCGTTCCAGGCTCGGCGTCGCGGCCATCCGTCACCG
>DMYQ01000047.1:15929-21503 GCA_003482555.1 Janthinobacterium sp.
GCCTCGAACTGTTTCCAATAAAAGACCGTGTCGACGCCATACGGGGATTTGACGTGGCCGGCGGCCACATATCCCTGGGCGGCATAAAACGCTTCGGCGCCGGCAGTGCTGTGCAGTTGCAAGGCCTTGATGCCCCATTCGCGCGCCTGCGTCTCGATACCCCCCAGCAAAGCCTTGCCGATGCCGCGGCCGCGCGCCTCCGGCAGCAGATAGCACAGGGCCAGCTTGCCGGCCCGCGTCAACAGGGCGACCCCCACCAGAACGCCGGCCTCGACAGCGACCAGGGAAAAATTGGTCGGCGACGCGAACCAGGCCGCCACCATTTCCGGCGTCTTGTTGCCCAGCCAGGCGGCCAGGATGAGGGGATCGTTTTGATGATCCAGAATGCAACATTCGCTGATCGAACGGCGCAAGACCGTGCAAGCCCCGAACGCGTCGGTCGATGTTGCGGTACGAATTTCAAGACTCATGTGCGCTCACAAAATATTCCCGATAGCAATTCCAAACGGGTGTCGCCTCTTAGTGCGCGTTTTCGACTATACACTAAGCGGCTCAATGCGGCAGCCTGTCGGACTTGAGGAATCGAAGCGAAAATTCGGCTGGCCCAGGCGCGCACGACCGCCCTGCCCGCGAATGTTTTCAAAAATGGATGGGGTCCTGCTCCGGCATCCGTGGCGCCGCCATCGGCTCAAGCATGGACAAGTCCTGTCTTTTCCGGATCGGATTTTAGACCATGGCTGCCTGTTTTCACAATAAGAGTCGGCCAGCGACATGGCCGCACTTGCTCAATTGCCTCATGACTCCATGGCATGGGCCTGCCAGGAAGACCCATCGTACGATGGCGTGCAAGGCGCAAGCCGCCGATGTCTTACCCGAAAAATACGGCGCTCCAGATACCGTCGATCAAGCCGAGCGGCAGCAAGAATGACGCGAACGCCAGCGAATGACGCCAGCTTACCCGAGTGAAGACCATGCGTAGTGCCAGCCAAGCCGAGAAGCCGCTTCCGAACAACAACAAGCCGATCCGAACCGCCGGCACCCATTCAAGCGACATTCTTTCGACTTTCAAGTGGCTCAGGGTGAGCATGAAAAGCCCGAGGAAAATACCGCTACCCGCGATCGGAACGAGAGCGAGCGCCAGGCGTTGCCATGACAGTTTTGCGTCGCCAGCCAGCCAAGCGGGCGCGAGGCGCTTGATGAAGAGTACTGTTATCGGTGACATATGCGATCCAAAAGATAAATATTGAACGCAAATGATAATCATTCTCATTGAATCCTTCCTTAAGCCAAGTCAAGGAATCGACATGCATGAAGCCGACGCCGTCTTGCGGCGCTCGAAGCGCTCAGGCTTGGATGCCCGCGCTTTCGGGACGGTTCGGCATTGCCTTCAACAAGGCAGGCGTCGAGGCAATCGCGCTGGAAGCGGCATGCACCGTAGACATTGAATCGCCGTAATGGTATTGTCTATTCTCGGCAAAGTGTTGCCTTGAGATATACAAAATACAAGTGTGCGGCGCCCCGGCTGCCGCCTTGATTCAATGTTGACCCCTGAAAATCCTATGATCAAAAAAATACTCGCAGGACTGCTGATGTCGCTGAGCACGGCCGCCGCCCTGGCCGTGCCGCTCGGCTCGCAATCCGTGCTGGTTGTCGAAGACGGCACCGGCAAGATCTTGCTCGAAAAAAATTCCACGGCCGTGGTGCCGATCGCCTCCCTGACCAAGCTGATGACGGCCATGGTCGTACTCGACGCCAAGCCAAACATGAATGCCCCCATCAGCATCGACGAAAAAGACGTCGACATGCTCAAGCACAGCACCTCGCGCGTGCCCGTGGGCACCACCCTGAGCCGCCACGACGCCTTGCAACTGGCGCTGATGTCGTCCGACAACCGGGCGGCCGCCTCGCTGGCGCGCACCTATCCGGGCGGCATCACCGCCTTCGCCGTCGCCGTGAACGCCAAGATCAAGGCCCTGGGCATGACCCAGACCGTGATGGAAGAGCCGACCGGCCTGTCGCCGAACAATAAATCGACGGCCACCGACCTGATCAAGATGGCCACGGCCGCTTCCGCCTACCCGGACATCCGCCGCATCACCACCGATTCCAGCGACACCATCAACATCAACGGGCGCGAAGTCGAATACCACAACTCGAACCGCCTGGTGGGCGCCAAAGGCTGGGAAATCGGCCTGTCGAAGACCGGCTACACCCTGGAAGCGGGGCGTTGCCTGATCATGCGCATCAAGTCGGCCGGCAAGAACGCCACCTTGGTGCTGCTGAACGCGCGCGCCAGCTCGGCGCGCGTGCTCGACGCCTTGAATATCCGCCGCTTCCTGGCCGGCGGCAGCGAGACGGCGCAACCGAAAGTGCTGCTGGCCTCGACCCGCCACCACCGCCGCGTGATCGCCATCCTCAAGCCGAACCGCCACCACCGCCGCGTGGCGCCCTGAGCCGACGGCCCGGCCCGGGCTCCCTGGGCCCGGCCATTTGTCGCTTGCCCGCCGGACGATGCCTGCAATCGATCCGGCTGGATAGCCGCGCCCATAAGCCGTCTCAGCGGTTGCGGGGGACGTTCAGCCGGCCCAGCCTCAGAATCAGTGCCGGGCAAGCGTAAGCCAGCCATGGAATGATGAGCCCCATGCTCGCCCAAGCGATCCATGGCGCCTTCATTGCGCTCCACATCAGTAGCATCGACCACAGCACAGGCCCCAGCAAGATGGGTATCCAGATTGCCACTTGAAAGCCCCATCCGCCATCGATATGCGAGCTCCCCTCGCAAGCGGGGCAGGTGTGGACGCCGCGGTTCATGTTGACCACGGACCACCAGGTGAGCGCGGCCTGGCAATGTGGGCAGGTGAGCACGGTCAGGCGCCGATCAGGCCGCGCAAGCCGCTGGCGCGCTGCGTGCGCCGCTCGATCGCTTCCAGCAGCACCGTCCGCGTCGGCGACACCAGCGTGAAAAAATCGCGCGCGCGCGTGATGCCGGTGTAGACCAGCTCGCGCGCCAGCATCGCCCCGCCCTCCTTCGGCAGCACCAGCACCGTGTGGCGAAACTCCGACCCCTGCGATTTATGCACCGTCATGGCGAACGCCGTTTCGACGTGGCGCAGGCGCGTCGCCAGCACGCTGCGCACCGTCTCGCCCTCCAGGAAGTAGACGCGCAGCGAGGCCGGCCGGGCCGGGTCGCGCAGGGTCAGCCCGATGTCGCCATTGAAGACGCCGGTGCCGTAGTCGTTGCGGGTGACCATCACGGGGCGCCCCACATACCATTCGCCGCGCTTGATCAAGCCTTCCCGCTCGAGGCGCTGCTCGATGGCCCCGTTCAAGCCGCTCACCCCCCACTCGCCGTCGCGCACCGCGCACAGGATGCGGAAGGATTCAAACTCCAGCAGCACGGCGCGCACCCAGGCTTCATGTCCATACTCGTGCTCGCGCTCGTGCTGGCCCTCGTGCGCCTCCGCGCGCAGCAATTCCAGGTAGGGTCGATAGCCGCCCGGCGCGTCGGCGCGCCCGGCCAGCGCCAGTTGCAGCACGTCGCTCTGCTGGGCCGGCTCGATCCAGGCCACCTTGCCCCCGCTCTCGCCCGTCAGGCAAGCCAGCGCCGCGCCACCCTGGCCGGCATTGACGAAACCGGCCAGGGCGCCGATCGGCCCGCTGAAGCGGTGGCTGTGGCGCAGCATCACGGTTTGCTGCGCCAGCGGACCGCCCGCGCCCAGGAAGCTCGCATCGATGTTCTCGCCGCTGGCCGCGCGCGCGTAAGCGACGCTGGCGGCCGAATAGCCGCCGGCCTGGGCTTCGTGGCACAGGTCGCCCAGCACCGCGCCCGCCTCCACCGAGGCCAGTTGATCCTTGTCGCCCAGCAGGATCAGGATCGCCGTCGGCGGCAGGGCGTCCAGCAGGGCCGCCATCATTTCCAGGTGCACCATCGACGCCTCGTCGACGATCAGCACGTCGACGTCGAGCGGATTGCCGGCGTGGTGCACGAAGGCGCGCGTGTCCGGCCGCGCACCCAGCAGGCTGTGCAGGGTGCGCGCCGCGCCCATGCGGCGCGCCAGCTCCTTCAATTCGGGCAGCTCGGCGCCGACCTTGGCCGCCAAGCTGTCGAGCGCCTTGTCGATCGACTGTTTCAGGCGCGCGGCCGCCTTGCCGGTCGGCGCCGCCAGGGCCACGCGCAGGTTTTCCGGCTGTGGCGAGACGGCGAACAGCAGGGTCAGCAAACTGGCCACCGTGTAAGTCTTGCCGGTGCCGGGACCGCCCGTGATGATGGCCACGCCGCCGCGCAGGGCGATGGCGCAAGCGATCTTTTGCCAGTCCGGCCCGCCGTCCGGGGTCGGCTGGTCGAACAGGATGTCGAGCCAGCGCCGCACCGTGGCCAGCTCCGGCGCGCGGCTGGCGCGGGCGCGCGCGCCGATGGCGCCGGCCACCAGGGTTTCGTCGCGCCAGTAGCGGCGCAGGTAGAGGCGGTCGCCGTCCAGCGCCAGCGGCTGCTGGAAATCCAGGTCGCCGACCCGCCACACCTGTTCCGACTGCGCCAGCAGGGCGCGCCAGGCGGCCAGGTTCTTCGGCAGCGCGCCGGCAGCGTCGCGCACGGCGCGCCACTGCTCTTCGCTCCAGCCCATCAGGGCGCCGGGATCGTTGACCAGCTCGTCCAGCATCAGACAACTGTGGCCGCGCCCCTCCAGTTCGGACAGCGCCACGCAAGCGAGGGTCAAAGGCGGCGGGGCCGCGCCCAGCGAGCCGATGAAGCGGGCGAAGGCAACGCTCAGGCGCCGCAGCAGGCCGGCTTCGGTCAGGGTATCGAAATGTTCCAGCAGCGGGGCGCCGCGCGCGTCAATTGTCGTGTTCAAGTGCCACCGTCTCGTCGAGTAAATGATCCAGGCCGTCGAGCAGCGCGGCGTGCGGCTCGATCAAATAACAGCCGTGCGTGTGCGGGTTGGCGATGCCGCGCAAAAACAGGAAGATCGCGCCGCCCAGGTGCCGCTCGGGCGCGTAGTGCGCGCCCAGCCGGCTGCGCAGCAGGCGGTGCAGGGCCAGCATGTAGAGCGCGCCCTGGATGTCGTAGCGGTGCTGCGCCATGCCGGCCGCCAGCGCCGCCCGGTGATAGGCGGCGTCGCCGGCGCCCAGGCAATTCGATTTGTAGTCGAGCACCCAGTAGCGCCCCCCGTGCTCGAACACCAGGTCGGCAAAGCCTTTCAGCATGCCGTGCAACTGGCGTTTCGGCAGCGCCGGACGGGGCGTATCGCCCAGCAGGTGGCGCGAGCACAGGCGGTCGAGCGCGTCGCTGCGCAGGCGCTCGCTGGGAAACCAGAACTCCATCTCGGGCAACAGCGTCGCGATCGCCGTCAGTGGCGCACCCAGCATCGGCAGCGCCGTCGTCGCCACCTTGCGCAACCAGGCCACGGCATCCTCTTGCCGATGGCCCCAGCCGGCGCGTTCGCAGCGCGCCCCCAGGCGCGTGTCGAAATGGGCCTCGTCGACGACGGCGAAGCCTTCGTTGCCCATCCATTCCAACTGCTCGTGCAAGAAGTTGCCGGGCACCGAGCCGCGCGGGAAACGGTGCCAGGGCGCGTC
>DMYQ01000047.1:21716-22054 GCA_003482555.1 Janthinobacterium sp.
AGGGTGTTTTCGCCAGCCTTGCGGCCCGCCAGCGCCGTCACCCCCAGCCACAGAAAATGCCGGGCCCGGGTCAGCGCCACGTACAGCAGGCGCAAGTCTTCCTCGATACGGGCCGCCTCCACCGCCGCCATCGCCACGTCCGTCAGGGCCATGTCGATGCGCCGCACGCCGGCTTCGTCGCTGTATTCGAAGAAGCTGCGGTTGCGCCGCTCCGCCTTGCGCGCCGTGACCGCGAAGGGCAGGTACACCAGCGGATATTCCAGTCCCTTCGATTTATGCACCGTCACCACCTTGACCAGTTCGGCGTCGCTCTCCAGGCGCAGCACGCGCTCGTCGCC
>DMYQ01000047.1:22296-26406 GCA_003482555.1 Janthinobacterium sp.
TTTGCAGCAACTCGGCCAGGTGCAGCAGATTGGTCAGGCGCCGTTCGCCGCCGGCCTCGCGCAGCAGCGTCGCCGGCAGGCTCAGCTCGTGGATGAAGCGGCGCAGCATGGCCAGCACGCCCTGGCGCTGCCACACCAGATGCAAGCCTTTCAACTGTTCGACGCGGCGCTCCCATTCCAGCTCGTCGCTCGACAGGCGCGCCAGCTCGGCCAGGCCGAGGCCGATGGTGGCGGTGGCGAACGCGGCCCGCGCCAGCGCGCCGTCGAGCGGATTGGCCAGCGCCTGCAACCAGCGCAGCACGTCGGCCGCTTCGTCGCTGTCGACCACGGAATCCTTGTCGGACAGGTAAACGCTGGCCACCTTGCGCCTTTGCAGGGCCTTGCGGATGGCGGCCGCTTCGCGCCGGTCGCGCACCAGCACGGCGATGTCGGCCGGTTGCAGGCGCGCGAAGCCGTCCTTGCCCTCGAAGCCGGCGCCCGGGTCGTTCAGCAAGCCGACGATATGTTCGGCGCAGTGCTGGGCGAAAAAGTCGCGGTAAGCGTCGCCCTTGAGTTCCTCGCTGGCGCTGCAGGCGATGGTCAGGGCCGCGAGCGGGCCGTCGCCGGCCATCAGGCGCTCGCCGCGGCCCTGCGCGCCGACGGCGTCGAAGGGCAGCGGATTGAGTTCGCCGCGCCGGTAGCGGAAGGCGCCGGCGGCGAAGCCGGGCTGGCGCAGCGCGCCCTCGCCATGTCCCTCGGCGTGCAGGAACAGGCGGTTGACGGCCTCCACCAGGGTGCCCGTGGAGCGGTAATTGGTGCCCAGCTGGTAGTGGCGGCCGGCGGTGGCGGCGCGCGCGGCCAGGTAGCTGTTGATGTCGGCGCCGCGAAAGCCGTAGATGGATTGCTTCGGGTCGCCGATCAAAAACAGGCCGCGCTCGGCGGCGTTGTCCGCGACCCGGTACAGCAGGTCGAAGATCTGGTACTGGCCCGGCGCCGTATCCTGGAATTCATCCACCATCGCCAGCGGATACTGGTCGACGATGCGCTGCCGCAGCGCCGCCCCGTTCTGGCCCAGCAGCGCCGCCCGCAGGCGCTCCAGCAAGTCGGCGAAACCGAACTGGCGCGCGCGCCGTTTCAGCTCGTCCATCCGGCCCGCGATGGCCAGGGCCGCGTGCGTGTACAGGGCGTGCTCCAGCGGCGCGATCAGGGCCAGGGCGGCGGCCAGCGCGGCGGTGGCCTCGAAGTCGTCCGGCACGGCCGCGCCGTGGCCTTTCGCAAAGGCGTCTTCTATGCCTTCCGGCGTCAGGCGGCTCCAGGCCTTCTCGCCGATATCGGGGCGCAGCAGTTGCGGGTCGCGCGCCCATGCACGCAAGCCGGAGAACCATTTCACCAGGGTCTCGGGCTTCATCTTGACGCCGTTGAAGCACTTCGGCGCGCCCTCGCGCTGCCCGCCTATCCACTGCTCCATGCGGTCGGCGCGCTCGGCCCAGCCGTCTTTGAGCAGCAAGAGTTGCGCGCCCTGCTCCTTTTGCACGCGGGCGATCAGGGCGGCCAGGCTGGCGTCGCCGCCCCCTTCCAGCAGCTCGGCGCGCCGCGCCAGTTCGCGCACCGAGCGTTTCAGCACCGCCACATCGGGCCAGCACGCCAGCAGCGGCGCCAGCGCGCCCGCGTTGAGCGGATACACTTGCTGGCGCCAATAGTCGTGCGCCGCGTCCTCGAACAGCGCCTGCTCGTCGCTCACCAGCTCTTCGTCGAACAGGCTGCCGCTGTCGAAGGCGTGCTCGCGCAGCATGCGCTGGCACCAGGCGTCGATGGTGAAGATGGCCGCCTCGTCCATCGTCTCGGCGGCCAGCATCAGGCGATGTGCCGCCCGCTGCCGCTCGCCGTGCCCGGGATACGCTTCCAGCAGCGCGTCGAGGAAGGCGTCGGCGCCGTCCGCCGCCGGCTCGCGAAAGTAGGCGGCCGCCTCCAGCAGGCGCTCGCGCACCCGGGTCGACAGCTCGCGCGTGGCGGCGCGGGTGAAGGTCATGACCAGGATCTCGGCCGGCAGCAGCGCGCGGCCGAAGCCGTCCGCGCCGCCGTGGCCGCTGTGCCCGAGCACCAGGCGCAGGTACAGCGCGGCGATGGTCCAGGTCTTGCCGGTGCCGGCGCTGGCCTCGATCAGGCGCGTGCCGTGCAGGGGAAAAGTCAGGGGGTCCAGCAGTTGGCCGCTCATTGCGTGTCCTCGCCGGCGTCGATGGCCGCGATCGTGATATCGTTTTTCAGCCAGGCGGCCAGCGGCCCGTACAGCTCCAGGGAACAGTCGGCCCAGTTCTCTTCCCCGGCAAGGGCGGCAAAGTCGGGCCACAGGCGCGCCAGGCACAAGTCCGCGCCTTCGCCGTCAATCTCGAAGCCGCCGTCGTAGACCGCGCGCGGGTCGCCGCCGCCGGCCAGGGCCAGCCCAGTCTTGCAAGCCGTCGGCAAGGGGCCGTTCATGCCTTCGCGCCACAGCGCCAGCAGCACCCCCAGCGCCGCCCTGGCCGCTTCCGGCTCGAGGGCGCGCATGCCGACGACGGCGTCGCGCGCCACCAGGTGGCCGCTGACGGGGAAGTTCAGCGCGGCCGCCGCCAGCTGGCGCAAGCACATCGCGATCAGTTTGTCGCCACGCACCTGGCCGCTCTTGTCGAGCACCTTGGACGAGATTTGCATCAGCCAGACCGTTTGCCGGCCGTCGCCGCGCAACTGGTCGAGCCAGTCTTCCAGACGCAAGTCGCCGAAGCGCAGGTCGATCAAGCGCTTCTCGGCCGGCAGCGGGAATTTTTCGCACAGGCGCAACCAGGCGCTACGCACCGGCACCAGCGCTGCCACCAGTTGGCGCTGCAACTGCGCGCCGATCAGGCCGATCGGCAGCACACCTTCGCGCGCCAGGCGTTCGGCACGCAAGCTCAGGCTGGCCTGCACTTCGGACAGGGCTTCGACGACGCCGCCGTCGTCGAGCAGGGTGTCTTCCAGCAGATAGCGTTCCAGCGCGTTCAAGCCGAACGGTTCCTCGTCCTCGCCCAGCACGTCCAGGTCGGCGAAGGAGACGCTCAGGCGGCGCCGGAAAAAATACTTGACCGGCTGGCGCATGAAGCTGGCCAGCTCGCGCAGCTTGAGGCGGAAGTTAGGCTCCAGCTCGTATGGCGCCAAGGCGGCCGCGGCCCCGTCCGCCGGCGCGTTCGCCGTCGCCGCCGTTGCGTGCGCCGCGCGCCATTCACCGGCATAGGTCAGCAGGCCGCCGGCCTCGAAATAGCTGCGGCTGAACGGTTGCAGGGCGTGCTCGGTGGTCAGGGGGGCGAGCGCCAGATCCCAGCCCGCCGCCAGGTAATCGCGCAACTGCGCCACCAGCACCGACGGCGGCTGGGCGCTGTTGTCGCGCACATTGCGCCCGACCCAGCTGATGTACAGCTTGTCGCGCGCGGCCAGCAAGGCTTCCAGCATCAGGTAGCGGTCGTCGTCGCGCCGCGACCGGTCGCCCGGACGCGCCATGCCGGGCAGCGCCAGCAAGTCGAAGTCGGCCTGGCGCGCGCGGCGCGGGAAGTCGCCGTCATTCATGCCCAGCAGGCAGACCACACGAAACGGCACGGCGCGCATCGGCATCAGGGTGCAAAAGGTGACCCCGCCGGAGACGAACTGGTGGTTCAGGGTCGGTTCGTCGAGCGCGCCCAGCCAGGCTTCGCGCAACACCGCCAGCGGCACCGCTTCGACGAATTCGGCGCTCTCGCAGGTTTCCAGCCAGCCTAGCAGCGCCTGTTCCAGCTGCGCCAGGGTGAGGCGGTCGCCCTCTTCGCCAGCCTTGAAAAACGCGGCCAGCAGGGCGCGCGCCTGGACGCCCCACTCGGCCGGCGTGCGCGCCAGCGCCAGGCTGGCGCGCCAGTGCAGCAGCGCCTCCACCAGTTGCGCCAGCGAGCCGGCCAGGGCCGCGTCCAGGCCGCCCACCTCGGCGTACGGTTCGATGCCGGCGAAGCTGGCGCCATTGCCGCTGGCGTAGCCGAGCAGCATGCGCCGCAAGCCGAAGATCCAGGCATTCTGTTCGCCCGCCGCGCCCAGCCCGAGGCCGTTGCGGTGCGCCTGATCCAGGCCCCAGCGCACCCCGGCGCCCTCGATCCAGGC
>DMYQ01000152.1 GCA_003482555.1 Janthinobacterium sp.
GAGCTATCAGGGAAAAGAGGCCGTATTATATATGCGGCGCATCTACTTGTCTATCTTCCCGTGTAGGAACTTCCGCCCCAGCCGAAAAACCCATCCGTGGACAGCAACTGTTTACACCGTCGCCAGCGGCGCGTAGTCCACCACCAGCACCTTGGCCAGGCTGGGCTTGAGCAGTTCGACGAAGCGCAAGTGGGCCGGATCGATCAGGTAAGCGTCGCGCTCCGGGGCGCCGTCGAAGTGCACGGTAAAGCAGTGGGTGAAACCATCGGCCAGTCCTTCGGGGCTGCTATTGATGCCATATTCGAAATGACGTACCACGGCGATGTATTCTTTGAGTAGCGCAAACTCGCGCACAAGTGATTCGCGCTGCTGCTCCGAGGTGTCGTCGCGGAAGGCGCACAGTACGATATGCCGCAAGCCGTGTAAATCGTTCATGTTTGTTTTCCTTTCAAGTTGCGTATTCAGCATCATAACCTGAAATCGTTGACGTTCGACCGCATCGGATCGCGGCAACGGGCGCCCGCCCGCGACGCCCCGCGATCACTCAAGCGTCAAGCCTTGCGGCGGCGCGCCACGGCGCCAACCAGGCACAGGCCGGCGAGCAGCATGGCATAGCTTTCCGGCTCCGGCACGGCGGAGATGGCTTGCCCCTTGAAGGTGGCGCCGACCGCGGCCAGATCGGCGTCGCTGACGCCAAAGACGAAGAACTTGTTGTCGCCGGCGGTGCCAGGAACGAAGTCATTGTCGTTGGCCACATATAGCGTATGCAGGGTCGCGCCGTTCAGTTGCACGTCGACCCCGAAGGCGAGGCCCTCGATCTTGGCCGGCACCTGATTCGCCGCGATGCCCTTGGCGCCGAGCGCGCCCACGATATCGAGCAGCAAGGACTTGGGTACGGCCTTGGCCGACAGGTTGCCGCTCAAACCAGTGACATCTTGCGCGCCGGCCAGATCGATCTTGAACAATTGCTTGACGACGGCGGTGCTGCCATCGCCCAGGCCCTTGCCGTCGCGTTCGTCGACCAGGAATTGATGATCGTTCAAGGCCACGATTTCGCTGACGCCGGAACCGCTCGTCAATTTGTATGCGTATTCGTGGATGACCTTGGTGGCGATATCGATCGTGACGATACGCACCGTTTTACTATCCTGCTCCAGCGGCGCCTGCATGATACCGACCAGCATTTTTCCGTCCGGCGTGATGGCCAGGCCTTCCATGCCCTTGTTGGCCACCCGCCCAGTCGTGTTGCCGGCAATTTCCAGCGCGCCCTGGGCGCTCAGATGGCTGATGGCGAGGTTGGCGGGCAAGGCAAACGAGGTGAGGCGCTGGCCCGTGGCACGGTCGAACTGGTAGACGTAAGGGCCATATTCGTCCGACACGAAGACGCTCTTGCCATCCTTCGAGACGCGCACGGCTTCCGGGTCGAGGCGGGCATTATTCGGATTGCTCGATGGCAAGGCGGGATTGAAGTTGTCCGAGCGGCCGGTGAAATAATTCGTGTTGTTGACGGCGTTCAGGGCCGGCGCGCCCGCGCCCAGCGTGTAGGCGACGCCACCGACGCTGCCGGTGCCGAGCGCGCCCGTGCCGTAGCTCAGGGCCGCCGAACTCGACAGCAAGGTGGTGGCGCTCAGGGTCGGGTTCAGATTGAATGCCAGGCCGGAGCCGGACTGGTTCGCGCTCAGCGTCATGCTCAGGGTCTGGAAGCGCGCGATATAGGACGAGGTGTCGTCGACCAGCGGATTGTAGCTGGTGGCGTTCGGGCCGCGGTCCGGGGTGGCGATGAAGGTATTGCCGCCCGCCCAGGCCAGGCCGGAACCCATGCCGCCCTGCAGATTGCCGGCAACGCCGTTTTCCAGCAAGCCGGCCGTCTGACTAGCCAGGTCGGCGCGGTTGCCGCTCAGACTAGCCATGGCGATCAATTCGACGGCTTGCGCCGCATGTGCCACGCATAAGAGCGACAACAGGATGAGTTTTTTCCGCAACATGACTTTTTCCCCCGATCTATTTGCATGCTTATCATGCAATGATTTAGCATCCTACTCACGATTTATGACGCAAGCATGACGTAATGACATCACTTTGACGGGGGGGGGCGGGGAAGCGGGAAGCGCCTGCGCTTGTCAGATTGACATGCGCAGGCAAGAGAATAGGGCCAAGCCAGGATTCATCCGGATACCGCGCCGGCTGTGCGGCGCGGCGCCGCTTACATGCCGAGCGACTTCAGCAGATCGTCGTTGTCGTCCGATTCGGCGATCGGCGCCTTCGCTTCCGCCTGGTTCGCATGCTCCATATCCATCAGCGTGTCTGGATCGGCCTCTTCCTTCGAGTCGAAATCATACAGCTTGATGAACTCGGTTCTATCGATGGCCAGTTCCAGGTAAAAGATATTGTTCTTTTCCGTGTAGAAGGTGACGCGGCGCATTTCCGGCCTGTCCAGCGGCGTATCCACACTCAGCATCACTTGCTTGGTCAGCACCAGCATCTTCGGCTGATTCTGGGTGATATTCGTTTGCAGTTCGCGCCGCACCTTGCCGGTGAAGTCGCCGACGATCTGGTTCATCAGCTCGCCCATGATGTTCGACACTTCGTCGCTGGTGTGCGAGCTGGCCAGTTCCGACTTGGGCATGCCCATGTGCAGCATATAGCGCTCGTAAATTTCCATCGCCGTGGCGGCCGCGAAGTTCAGCACCACCAGCCCGGAAAAACCGCCGTCGAACAGCACGAAACAGCCGATGTCCGGCTTCAAGCCCGTCTTCGTGATGCGCTGCACCATACCCGAGTAATTCATCTTGCTCTGCGTTGCCACGTTCAATACCCGGGTCACCGAATTGCACAGACTCATCAACAAGTCTTCCGTTCCGTACACAACATCTTTATTGTCCGAGCTCATGGTCAACCTCTATTGATTTTCTTGCTGATGAAAAGTGCTATATCCAGATCCGGCGCCAGACTACACTAGCCCGTCCGGCAAACGACCGGCGCCGCCCTTGCCTACCGTCAGAATACTGACGTGCAAGATTCCCGTCCACATGATTTCATGCATTCCATGCAAAAATGCGGCCCAACAACGCAAAAAGCCCAAGCGGTGAGGCTAGGGCTGATGCTTGCTTCTGAAATTCTGGCTCCCCGACCTGGACTCGAACCAGGGACCTGCGGATTAACAGTCGGATAGTTCATTTAATTTATACTTTAAAATCAATTACTTACAACGCTTGCCGCGTCCCAATCTCAACTCTAGCCAAGGGCATCCAACCATGCTGACGCCCCGGCGCGTCACAAATTCGTCACAGCTCATCTGTACGTCACATTATGGCACAACCCATCTTGTTGGCGGATGCGGTGATGCTGACGGGCATGAGTTCTCCTGCGGAACTGCGCGGATTG
>DMYQ01000033.1:0-10676 GCA_003482555.1 Janthinobacterium sp.
GCTACCTGGAACGTCAACTCCCTCAAAGTGCGCCTGCCGCAAGTCTTGCAGTGGTTGCTGGACAACCCCGTCGACGTGCTGTGCCTGCAAGAGACCAAGCTGACGGACGACAAGTTTCCCATTGCCGAGATCGAGGCGGCCGGCTACCAGGTCGTCTTCAGCGGCCAGAAAACCTATAACGGCGTGGCCATCCTGTCGAAGCTGCCGATCAGCGACGTGGTCAAGAACAATCCCCGCTTCGAGGACGCCCAGCAACGCATCCTGGCCGCCACCATCGACGGCGTGCGCGTCATCTGCGCCTACGTGCCGAACGGGGACACGGTGGACTCCGACAAATATGTCTACAAGCTGGCCTGGCTGGCGTCGCTGCGCGAGTGGCTGGCCGAGGAAGTGAGCGCGCACGCGGAGCGGGGCCTGGCCATCGTCGGCGACTACAACATCGCGCCGGAAGACCGCGACGTGCACGACCCGCTGGCCTGGGCCGGCCAGGTGCTGTGCTCGGACAAGGAACGGGCCGCCCTCACCTCCCTGGTCGAACTGGGCCTGACGGACGCCTTCCGCATGTTCGAGCAAAGCGAGAAATCGTTCAGCTGGTGGGACTACCGCATGCTCGGCTACCAGAAGAACAAGGGCATGCGCATCGACCATATCCTGCTCTCGCCGGTGCTGGCAAAACGCTGCCTGGCCTGCGCCATCGACCGCGTGCCGCGCAAGTGGAAGCAGCCGTCCGACCATGCGCCGGTGATCGCCACGCTGGAGTGACACTGGCGGCCTTGCGGCCGCAGCCGCGCCTCAGCGCCCGCGCAGCATCGCGGCCGCGGCCGCCGCTTGCAGCGGCTGCGCGAACAGATAGCCTTGCGCGTACTGGCAGCCGTGCCGCCGCAGCAACGCAAACTGGCCCTCGGTTTCCACGCCCTCCGCCACCGCCGATAATTGCAGGCTGTCGGAGAGGGCGATGATGGCGGCCACGATGGCGCGATCCTCGGCGCTCTCTTCCAGATCCTTGATGAAGGCGCGGTCGATCTTGATCTTCTTGACCGGGAAGCGCTTCAGGTAAGCCAGGCTGGAATAGCCGGTGCCAAAGTCGTCGATCGACAGGCGGATGCCCATGCCGTTGATCTGCCCCAGAATGTTCAGGGTGTGTTCGCCGTGCTGCATCAGCGCCGTCTCGGTGATCTCGAATTCCAGCAAGGCCGGGTCGATGCCGGTCTGCTCGAGGATGCGCCGGATCGACTCCACCAGGCCGCGGTGCACGAACTGGCGCGGCGACAGGTTGACCGCCAGCGGCACCGGCCGCAGACCCTGGCGCAACCAAGCCATGCTCTGCTCGCAGGCGCGCCGGATGACCCACTCGCCGACCGCCACGATCTGGCCGTTGTCCTCGATGATGGGAATGAAATTGTCCGGCAAGACCAGGCCCTGGCCGGGCCGGCGCCAGCGCAGCAGCACTTCCATCGCGTGCAGGGCGCGCGTGCCGGTGTCGACGATGGGCTGGTAGTGCAGCTCGAACTGCTCTTGCTCGAGCGCGCCGCGCAAGCTGCTTTCGAGCGCGAAACGCTGGGCCGCGGCCTGGTTCATCTTTTGCGTGAAGAACTGGTAGTTGTTGCGCCCGCTGCCCTTGGCGTGGTACATGGCCGCGTCGGCGTGGCGCATCAGGGTGTCGACGTCGTGGCCGTCGTCCGGGTAGACACAGATGCCGATCGAGGGCGTGATGTGCAGGGCATGGCCCTCGAGCGGGAAGGAGGCGTCCAGCGCCTCGATGATTTTCTCGGCCACGTGGCTCGCTTCATCGATGCCGCGGATGCCGGGCAGCAGCACGACGAATTCGTCGCCGCCCAGGCGCGCCACCGTGTCGCTGGCGCGCACCGCCTGGCACAGGCGCTGCGCCACTTCCTTGAGCAGAGCGTCGCCGGTCATGTGGCCGAGCGAGTCGTTGATGGTCTTGAAGCGGTCCAGGTCGATGAACATGACGGCCAGGCGGCGCTCGGAACGCTGCGCCGCCAGCATGGCGCGGTCGAGCCGGTCCGACAGCAGCGCGCGGTTCGGCAAGCCGGTCAGACTGTCGTGGTAAGCCATGTGGTGGACGCGCGCCTCGGCCTGGCGCCGCTCCACGATTTCCCCCTGCAGCAGGGCGTTGGCGCCGGCCAGCTCGGCCGTGCGCTCAAGCACCCGCAGCTCCAGCTCGTCGCGCGCGCGGCGCATCCCGTCGGCCGCCTCGCGGCGCGCCGTGACGTCGTCCACCAGCCACACGGAGCGGCCGTTGGCCTGGGCCAGGTCGAAGGGCCGGCCCGACAGGCGGGCCCAGAACAGGCTGCCATCCTTGCGCACCAAGCGGTATTCCGACATGTTGACGCGGCCGGCGCGGAAATCGCTCGCCGTCTCCGCCCGCGCCGCTTCCCAGGCCGCCTTGTCCGGGTACAGGGCTTGCACCGAGAGGCCGTCGATCTCGCCCGGCCCGTAGCCGAACAGCTCTTCCATCTTGCTGTTGCAGCGTAAATTGAAACCCTTCTCGACCACTGAAATGCCCAGCACGGCGCTGTCGAGAATGGCCTGGTTTTCCAGCAAAGCATTGCGCAGCGTTTCCTCGGCCCGCTTTTGCTCGCTGCGGTCTTCGATGATCCAGATCGTGCCCTGGCTGGTGTCTTGCGGATTGACGACGTAGCCGATCAGCTGCGCCCACAGTGTGCTGCCGTCGCGGCGCCGCATCTCCACTTCGGTCTGGAAGGGCAAGCCGACCGATAGCAGCGGGAAGGCGGCCGCGCCCAGCGTGTCGTAGGAAGCCTGCGACACGTACAGCGAGCGGCCCGGCAAGCCCAGGCCCTCGTCGCCGGCATACCGGAACATGTCGCCGAAGCCTTTGTTATAGCGCGTGATGGTACGGTTCTTGGTGAACAGGATGCTGATCGAGGCGTTCGTCATGATGGCTTCCACCTCCATGCGCGTCTGGCGGCTCTCGCTGACGTCTTCCAGTATCCAGATCGTGCCCTGCTCGCTGTGCTCCTGGTCGACCGCCTTGGCGCGCACGCGGCACCAGAACAGGCTGCCGTCCTTGCGCTTGAACTGGTACTCGTCCTTTTCGAAGGACTGGCCGCTGCCCAGCAGCGGCCCCGCCTCCAGACCGAATTGCGCGTACATCTCGGGCGAAGGGAAGACCTCGACGACCGGCTTGCCGCTCAGCTCCGCGCGGCTATACCCGAACATCTCGGCGAAACGGGGATTACAGCTGTGCATCAGGCGAGCGCTGCTGAACAGGATGCCGACCGAGGCGTTGTCGAGGATCGCCTTTTGCCGCAGCAGCAGTTGCCTGCTGATTTCCTCGGACTGTTTTTGCGCGCTGCGGTCGTCGAAAATCCAGATCGAATCGTGCTCCGTGCGCTCCGGATTGACGACGTAGCCGAAGGCGTGCGCCCAGAAGGTGCTGCCGTCGCCGCGGCGCATGTCCATCTCGGCCTGGAAGGGCAGGCCGCGCGCCAGCAGCGGCCGGGCCCGCTCCTGCACGGCCGCGTGGGCCGCCGCCGACGGGTATAGCGACTGCGCCGCCCGGCCCACGCCGGCGTCGCCGGCGAAGCCGAAGTATTCGCCGAAGCGGCGGTTGTAGCGCAGGATGCGGTTGTCGCTCAAAAAACCAATGGCCAGCGGCGCGCTCTCCATGATGGCCTGCATTTCCAGCACGGCCAGGCGCAACTGGTTTTCATCGCGCTTGTGGTCACTGATATCTTCGACGATCCAGATCGTGCCGTCGGCCGTGTTGAGCGGATCGATGGCGCGCCCGTACAGGCGGGCCCAGAACAGCGTGCCGTCCTTGCGCCGCAATTCCAGTTCGGTGCGGAAGGACAGGCCTTTCGACAAGGGCGGACCGGCGTCGCGTCCCAGTTCCGCGTACGCCGCCTCGGATGGATAGACGGTGACGCCGGGCCGCCCTTCCAGCTCGGCGCGCGCGTAGCCGAGCATTTCGGCGGCGCGGATATTGCATTCCCGGATCACGCCGGCGGCCGAAAACAGAATCCCGACGGCGGCGTTTTCCAGGATCGCCTGCTGTTCCAGCAGGGTCTTGCGCATGGCCGCCTGGTCGCGCTGATAGGCGCTGACATCGTTGAACACCATGGTCGCGCCGCTCAAGCAGGCCGCCGACGGCAGCGGCTTGGCCCACACTTGCACCATCAGGGCGGCGCCGTCCACCCCCAGCAGGACGCTGTCCCAGCGCAGTTCCACGCCGGCTTCGCCGCTGGCGGCGCGCAACTGGCGCGCGCCCACGGCGCGATAGCCGGAAACGACAAAATCGGCCAGGGTGCGGCCGACCGGATCCACGCCCAGCAGGCGGCCCAGCGCGGCGTTCGCGGCCACCACCATGCCGCATTCGTCGCAGGCGCAGGCCGGCAAACCGATCAACTGCAAGGCGTCGGCGATAAAATCGGGATTGGTCGGAACTCGGTTCATGGGCGCCAGTGCAACGATTGAGCAAATCCGGCCCGGGGATACGGCCGCACGAGGACTCCAGATCATAAACCACATTGCCGGGTTTTGGCGGAATCGGCGCCGCCCGGCCCGAAACAGCGCCTGCGGCGAGCGCGCGAAAGGTGCGGCCCGCGCCCGACCAATGTGCGACAAACCTGCGAAAATCTGCGAAAAGCGGCCCGCCGCCCTTGCATGGCCGTTTCACCGTGGAACAAGGGATATGCCTTAAAATGGCCCATGCGCCGCCCACTTCCCCTATCCTCCGACACCGCCGACAAACCCGTGATCTGGACCGTTTCAGTCTCGCGCCTGGCCGACCTGTTCCGCGACATCACCCTGGAATACGACGACCTGGCCACGATCGAGCCGATCAACCTGGGCTTCGACGAGGCGGCGCGCCACATCCGCGAGCGCATGGCCAGCGAGCGCTGCGACGCGGTGATCGCGGCCGGCTCGAACGCGGCCTATCTGAAAGGCCGGCTGTCGGTGCCGGTGGTGATCGCCAAGGCCAGCGGCTTCGACGTGATGCAGGCGCTGGCGCGGGCGCGCCGGGTTTCCGAGCACATCGGCGTGATCACCTACCAGGACCGGATGCCGGAGCTGGCCGAATTCGCCGCCACCTTCGGCTGCCGCGTTGCCCAGCGCACCTACGTCACCGAAGAGGATGCCCGGGCCCAGATCCACGACTTGAAGGCGGCCGGCGTCGAAGCCATCGTGGGCGCCGGCCTGATCACCGACCTGGCCGAGGAAGCCGGCCTGACCGGCGTCTTCGTGTATTCGGCCGCCTCGATCCGGCAAGCCTTCGACGACGCCCTGGAAATGGCGCGCCTGACCCAGCTCGAATCGAACCGCAGCCGGCCCGCGGTGGTCGCCGACACCCTGCGCGCCAAGCACGGCTTGAACGATTTGCGCGGCGAATCGGCGGCCATGGAAACCCTGCGCCAGTCGGTGGTCTTGTACGCGAAGTCCCTGGCGACGGTGCTCATCGAGGGCGAGACCGGGACCGGCAAGGAACTGGTGGCGCAGGCGATCCACCGCGAGAGTCCGCGCAGCCTGGGACCGAACCGGCCCTTCGTGGCCGTCAATTGCGGCGCCATCGCCGAGTCGCTGCTGGAGTCGGAACTGTTCGGCCACGAGGAAGGCGCCTTCACGGGGGCGCGCCGGGGCGGCCACGCCGGCCTGTTCGAGGCCGCCAACCGCGGCACCCTCTTCCTCGACGAGATCGGCGAGATGCCGCTGACCCTGCAAACCCGGCTGCTGCGCGTGCTGGAAGAGCGCGAAGTGGTGCGGGTGGGCGGCACGCGCCCGGTCGCCATCAATGTGCGCATCATCAGCGCCACGCACTGCGACCTGGAGCTGCGCGTGCGCGAAGGCCGCTTCCGCGCCGACCTGTTTTACCGCCTGGCCGTGCTGCGTCTGAACCTGCCGCCCTTGCGCGCCCGTCCGGACGACATCGCCAGTCTGGCCGAATGGTCGCTGAAGACGGCGCTGGCGCAACTGGGCGCGCGCCCGCACCCGAATCTGCACGCCGAAGTGCTGGCCTGCGCAGCGCTGTTGGCGCGCCACGACTGGCCAGGCAATGTGCGCGAGTTGCGCAATCTGATGGAGCGCCTGGCGCTGTTCCTGGCGGCCGAACCGCTGCAGGCGCTGACGCCGGCCTTCGTGCTCGGCGTCGCTCCCGAATTGACGCGGCGCGGCGCGGCGCCGGACGAGGCGTCGCCCGGCGCCGCTTTGCGCGACGATGCTTCGCCCGACGAAACCATCGCTCGCACCCTGGCCCGTTTCGGCGGCCGGCGCGACGCGGCCGCCGCCTATCTGGGCATCAGCCGCACCACCTTGTGGCGCAAATTGCGCGCCGAGGGCTGAGTATCGATCCAGCCCCCGGCGCGGCGGCATCAGGCTTGCGGCCAATACATTTGTCGGAATACAAATTTCCAAAATACAACACCCTTAAGACCAACCGCCACGTCCGCCTATCCGTCACAGGATATAACTTGTATATTTATGGAGGCGTATTTAGCCACAGCCCATAATAATTATATGAGGGAATACCATGAAGAAGAACCGCTCCTCCCTGCTCCACATCAGCACCATTTCCTTTGCCCTGACTCTGGCCGGATGCGGCGGTGGCGGCGGCGGCGACTCATCGACCCCGCCAACCGTCACCGTCACGCGCACCGTCGCGGGCACGGCCGCGAAGGGTATCCTGAAAAACGCGACGGTCAGCGCCTATGCCGTCGGAGCCGACGGCAAGGCGTCGACGACCGCGATCGCCACCGGCACGACCAACAAGGACGACGGCACATTTTCCATCCAGATCCCGAGCGACGTGCTGACCTTCATCGTTGAAGTCACCGGCAACGCCAACGCCACCAGCGCCGACGAGGCCACCGGCCTGGACGTGCCGGTCGGCACCGGTTTCAAACTGCGCAATGTCGTCAAGTTGGACAGCGCCGGTCAAACCACCTTCACCGGCTCGGTCAGCCCGCTGACGGAAATGATCACCAAAGCGGCCGAGAGCGCCACCGGCGGCCTGTCCGCGGACAATATCACGAGCGCGAAAACGGGCTTCGCGACCTTTTTCGGCTTCAATCCCGAGCAGACCAAACCCGTCAACTCGCGCAGCGCCGCGGCGGCCAGCGCCAGCCCGGAAGAAAAGCTGCAAAGCGTGTTCCTGGCCGCCATTTCCCAAATGGCCGTGGACGGCGCCCTGGCATGCGGAACGAAAACCACGCAGTCCGACAAATTGAGTTGTGTGATCGACAATATCGGCAAAATCGGTACGCTGAGCGGCGGCAAGCTGAACGTGAATAACACCTTGAGCGGCGCCATGGACTCGGCCGTCACCAAGGTCGCCTCCAACACGGAGATCAACCATACCGGCACCACCAGCGTAAAACCGCTGACGAAAGACGACGGCGTGATACCCATCTTGCCACCGGCGGCCAACCCGATCCTGGCGGCGACGCGCCTGTTCGCGAGCCTGCGCAGCAACATCAACGCGCTGAGCAATACCGCCAACACCGGCTCCCTCGACATCCGCGCCGACGCCCTGCGCGCCGACTTCGACAGGGCCGTCGCGCCGCTGGACAGGAATCTGGGCAAGTGGGTGCAGATGACCACGCAAGGCATCGACTTCCTGCACGCCTACCAGGCCGGCACCGCCAGCTCGGGCAATATCCAATTTTTCGCGAATGGCTCGCAGGTGGGCGGTTGCACCATCTTCAGCGACACCACCGGCACCATCCCGGCCACGGCGCCCGGCAACGCCGTTTCGGTGGGTTGTTCGGGGATGCACAAAGCCGTGCCCGGCTCTTTCACCTTCAGTGCCGGCCACAGTACCTTTAAGCGGGCGGCGCTCGCCTTCACCATCGTTCCCGTGAGCGCCGGCAGCACCTCGTATACCTACACGGCCCGGGCCCGCATCGAAACGCTGACCGATAACGTGCGCGATCCGAACCTGGACGTCACCGTGGGAACATATGGCGGCACGCCGAACCGCGCCCGCGGCACCATCGAATACGTCCCGAGCGGCGGCGCCATCAGCAGCATCGCCTTCAAGGGCATGATGCCGGCCCGCACCGACGCCTACGGCGTCGCCATCACCGACAACGAATCCTGGGATCTGGCGGCCAGCCGCAGCGCTGAAAGCGGCAATCTGTACAAGTACGCGCTGAGCGGTGCTATCACTTCGATCAAGAATGGGGCGGCCGCCGGCACGGTGAGCCTCGCCGCCGGTTCCTTCCTGCGCACGGAAGAAACGACCGCGGGCCAGATCAATGCCAACAGCGTCAAGGAATTCTCGCTGGCGCTGGCTGCCGAAGCCGGTGGCAGCAAGGTGCAGGGCACGCTGGTGATGTCGGATGTGTTGAACGACAAGAGCGGTACCGACTTCCGGCCAACCAAGATCGCTTTTTCCGGCAATCTGAGCACGAACAGCGCGCAATTCTTCAGCGGCGCGCTGACGTTTGCGCAAACGAACTACCCCGCGTTCGACGCCACGCTGCCCGAGTCGGCCAGCAATTACGTGCAGACAAGCGCGACGCTGCTTGGAAAATTGAGCATCACCGATCGTCCGGTGCTGGCCCTCGCGCTCAACGCCAGCAGCCTGGCGCCCGGCAAGGTCAGCCTCACCGGGCAATATGACGACGGCAGCAATGTGGTCAACTTCAGCGTCAGCGACGGCACCCCGCCGGTGACGAAGGTCTCCAGCGTGGACGGGGTCTCGCTGTCGCTGAATGGCGGCGACAGCGTCGACGTGTTCAAGGACGACGCCAAAGTGGCTGTGCTGAACACCAAAAGCGGCATGATCAACTTCACCGACGGCAGCTTTTTCTCGCTGAAATAGGCCCTGATCTCGTCACCCGAAACCTGGCGGCCTCCCCCGCCAGGTTTTTTTATGGGAGTATGTATGCGTGACTATCTCTTAACCGGACTACTGGCCTGCGGCGCCGTCTGCCAGCCAGGCTGGGCGCAGGAGGCACGGGAAGCGGCGCGGGCGGCGCCAAACGCGGCCGGCGGCTGGGCGGCGTTTGTCGAAGTACGCTTGTGGGAAGCCTACGACGGCATTCCCATCAAACAATTCGAGAAAGACTGGTCGCAGGGCTTCGCGCCCAAGGCCGGGCGTAACGTCATGCTCCAGCGCAACCGGGTCGAGGCCGGGGTCGAAAAAGGCCCGTGGCGGCTGGCCGTCGAGTACCGCCAGGAAGCCACCCTGAACACCACCGAACCGACCATGCAACTGGTACGGCTCGACAAGCAGCGCATCGCGCTCAAGGAAGCGGCCACCTTCGATGTTTACGCGCGCGCCCAAGGTTGGACGGCCAGGGGCTTGCGCGCCAGCCGTTGGTTCGAACTGGCCGGCCCGGAAGCGCGCGCGCCACGGCTGAACCTGGCGCTGGCCCTGTATGGCGGCACCGGTTTGCGCGACGACACCGTGGCGGGCCAGGTCAGCGGTGGCCCCGACGAAGCCTACCGTTTCAATGCCGCGCAAACCGATGTGAACAGCCGCTACCACTATCCCTTCATGCCGGACAAGTCCGTCAGCGGCAGCGGCGCCAGCGCCTCCGTCGCGCTGGACTGGCCGCTCGGCGCCAACAGCGGCTTCAAGCTGAAGCTGGACGATCTGTACAGCCGTATGCGCTGGAGCAACATACCTCAGACCGTGCAGCAACTCGATTCGGCCGTCGCCCACTACGACGAGCAAGGCTATATCAACTACCATCCCCTGCTGAACGGACGCAACAGCCAGATCAGCGTGAGCGGCGCCCTGCCCCGCTCCGGCGCGGCCACCCTCACCACCCAGCAAGGTGCCTGGGGTGCGGCGCTGCAGGTCGAGCGCTACGCCGGCGTCACCATTCCCACCGTCAGCGCCACGCGCCAATTCGGCTGGGGCAAGCTCAGCGCCAGCGTCGAAACCCGCTTCAAGAGTGTCGGCGTGGGCGTCGAGCGGGGCGCCTTCCACTGCGCGCTACGCAGCGACAGTCTCAATCTGAACCTGGCCAAAGCGGTCGGGCTGGATCTGGGCTATCTGTACCGCTTCTGAGCGCTGCCTTTCCTTGCCACCGGGCTGTTCAAAGCCCCACGAACGGGCGCCGGCGGCGCGCGCACCAGGCCAGAAATCCCAGGCCGGCGCTCAGCATCAGCCAGGCGGACGCTTCCGGCACGGCGCTGACGGCGACGCGGGCGCCATCGAAGACCAGCGTGTCGATGCGACCGTCCTGGCCCGGCACGGCGGCCGGCGTCCATGCGAATTGCAGCAGGCTGCCGGAAACGCTGTCGTAATGTCACAGCGGCGTACTCTGGTCGGCGCCGTAGGCGGCCACCGAAAACAGACTCTGGATCAGGTTTGGCGTGGCGCTGGCGGCGCCGCTGAAGCTGAGGTCGAACGCGACCTTGCCGCCGAAATTGACTGCATGAAACAGGTCGTTGACGCTGCCGCCGTTGCCGAAATGGACGCCGCCGGCCAACGAACCGCTCACGTCGCCGCTCCACACGGGGGTGTTGCCGCTGACGCCGCCATCGTCGTAGGCGCCGATAAAATGCGTGGCCAGGGCGCTGGCCGGCGCCACCCCATTCATGTTGCCGGGATTGAATTGCAGATCGAGCCAGCCGGGGCCGCCGAAACCGGCCGTGTCGATTTCCACGTGGTAGGCCGGGCCCGCTTGTGCCAGGCTGGCGCAAGCCGACAGCAGCAGGGCCAGCGCGCCGCGCCGCACGGC
>DMYQ01000033.1:10893-13856 GCA_003482555.1 Janthinobacterium sp.
CTGAGGCTGGCACCGGGCGCCAGGCTGACCGCGGCGACGCTGATGTAGGGCGCGCCCGCGTGCGTGCCGTTGGCGTTAGCTAGCACCACGCCGGCCGCCAAGCCGTCCAATTCCACCTGGAACGGGCCGTTCAGGGCGACCGTGCCGCGATTGCTGATGGTGAAGGCGCCGCTGTATTTCTGCGTGGCGCGGTTCAACACCAGGCCGCCGGCCGTCGTCGCCACGGCGGCCGTCACATCGCGCGCGCCCGGCTGCAAATCCAGGCTGATCACCACCGGGTCGTGGTCCGAGGCGCGGTACGGCGACTTGGTGTACAGGTCTTGCGGCTTGCCGTCCGTGTTGTAGTCGATCGCGCTCGGCTCGTCGGCGTTGATATGCCATTCGGCCACGCCGGCCACCTGCCGGCTCAGGCTGGCGCTCGCGAGGGCGTGATCGAGGTAAGCGCTTTCACTGTCGAAGATGAAGGAATACGGCATGCCGGCGGGACGCACATAGCGTTCCAGCTGGTTCACGAAGCCGCCCTCGGTAAGGACCTGGATGGGGTCTTCGAAACCGTGGGAATTCATGTCGCCGATGATCAGCACGTCGGGGTTGCCAGCCGCCGCCACCACTTGCGGCACGAAGGCGCCGAGCAGGCGCTGCGCCTGGGCCACGCGGCTGGCGTTCCAGCAACCCTGGCTGTCGCCCTGGTCGGCGTCGGCGCCCGCGCCATTGCCGGCCGGGCAACCGCCCTTCGACTTCAGATGGTTGACGATCAGGGAAAATGCCTTGCCGTTAGCGGCGCGGAAAGTCTGGGCGAAGGGTGGCCGGTTGTTGATGGCGTCGACGTCCGAGAGGGCGCCGCCGACCAGGCTCAGCTTGGCCGGTTTGTAGATCATCGCCACCCTGATCGCGTCGCTGCCGGTGGCGGCCGGTTTCGGCACGACGGCATAGTCGGGCGCGCCGATGGCCGCGTTGAGCTGCTCGACCAGGTAGGCGACGGTGGTATCGCCATTGTTTTGGATTTCCATCAAGCCGACCACGTCGGCGTCGATGGCCTTGAGTTCATCGACGATCTTGTCGCGCTGGCGCTGGAATTCATTCAAATTATCGGCGCCGCGGCAATTCGATTTCGAGCTCGTCGCGCCCAGGGTGCAGCCCTGCCCCGTTTGCCCGACCACGGTGGCGCCATTGGTAAAGGTGGAAAAGAAATTCAAGACATTGGCGCTGGCCACGCGCACATTGCCGGGCGCGACCACAGGCGCGGTCGTACGTGGATTGTCGCGCGAAAACATCGGCACCGCCGTCGGCTGCAATTTGAAGGCGGCGTCGCCACCGCCGACGGCGCCAAAGTCGACCACCCCGGTCAAGTCCGATACCGTGTCGCCGGCGCGCACGGTGCCGTCCTGGCCGATGTAGGGAATCACCGTCGGCGTGACGAAGATACCGTCGTCGAGCACGATCAGATTGGCGGCGTTGGCCGCCGCCAGAGCCAGCGCCTGCGGCGTGCGCGGCCGATAGTGGTTGGTCGGCACTTCGCGCCGGCCCGAGGACAGGCTCAACTCGCCGCGCTGGCCCAGAAATTCCGTCTGCGACACTGTCAAAGGGTGAACGAAGCGCACCAGCATGCCTTCCAGCCGACCCAGTTCGGCGTTCGGCAAGTCGATATTGGTGGGCGTGACGCTGTTGCCGCCGCTTTGCGTCATCACCGCCGTCACCTCCTTCAACTCGGTGTACGAGCGGGTCGCGCCGGTCAGCGTGTACTCATGGACGGTGCCAGTGACGCGCACGCGGTCGCCCGCCACGGCGCCGTTGCTGGCGCTGCCCGTGTAGACGAAGATGCCGTCCGCGGTGGCCGGGTCGCCATCGCCGTCGGCGTCCTGCATGAAAAAGCCGGTGCCGGCCTTGAGCGTGAGCACGCCCTCGGTGGTTTGCACCGTGCCAGCGAAGGGACTGCTGGCGCCGCCGCCCTGGATTTGCGGAATCGTATGGCTGACACCCGCCAGCGGCCGCACCGAGACGGCCACGGTGCAACTGGCGCTTTGCCCCTGGTCGTTGGCGAAGGCGACCACCGTCGCATACGTGCCGGCCGGCACGCCGGCGCCCACGTTCAACTTGACGGAAGCGCTGTCGCCGGCGGCGCCGGCGGCGACGAAATCGGCCAGCGCGATGCCCGGCACGGGCGCCGACGTGATGCGGGCCGCGTTGACGATGCCGTCGGCGTCTTGCGCCGTCAGGCTGACGCCGCCCGCGCCGCCGAGCGCCAGCGCCAAGGTGGCAGGGCAAGTGGCGACGATGGGCCGCAGCACAGGCGCGCCGCACACATTGCGCTCGCTGGCGCTGTTGCGGGGGGCTGGCGCGGCCGTGGCGAAGTCGGCGCCATTGTCGTCGCTGTCGCGGCAACCGTTGTCGGCGCGGGCGATGGCCAGGGTGTTCGACGGGGTCGGCCCGAGCGCCGTTTCAAAGCCGGCGGCGGCGCCGAAGCCGACCAGGTCGAGCACGGCCGCGCCGGCGGGATTGACGCCGCTGAGCGCACTCTTGCCATTACTCAGCAAGACCTTGCCTGAGCTGCTAGACAGTGCCAGGGCGCCGCTGGCGTCGGGCGCGGGCAAGTCGACGCTGCCGCCGGCGCCCTTGGCTTCTTGCACCAGCAAATACTGTCCCGCTTGCAAGATCACGCTCGGCAAGGGCGTCACGTTCCAGGCGCTGCCGGCGGCCGACGCATATTGCACGCTCCAGTTGCCGACATCGACGGGCTGGGCGCCGCGGTTGAAAATCTCGATGAAATCATTCCTGTAAAGGGAGCCGGAATTGCCGCCCCCGCCATACACCTGGCTGATCACCAGGTCCGAGGCGGCCAGGACCGGCGCGCTCAAGCCCGCCAGCAGCGCGGCGACCACGGTCAAGCGCATGCGGCGAGTCCCGCGCGCGCGGAAGGGAGGGAATTTTTCATAAAGGAAGATCCTGATCTAAAAAATGGCACC
>DMYQ01000033.1:13902-19024 GCA_003482555.1 Janthinobacterium sp.
ATTAAATGACAAGATCGTGAGGTGCAACCGCTCTTCGAGCGAGCAGCACGGGTGGGCGAGAGGGCGCGAGCCCGGCGGACGGGCGAAAAAAAACCCGCGCCACGGAGGTGGGCGGGTTTTTTGCGGCTGCAGGCGGCTTATTCGACTTCCACCGTTTCCGGCGGGCTGGTCGGAGGCGAGGTATCCGATTCCGGGAACTCCAGCTTGACCTGGTCTTTCTCGTCGAGGTCGACGGTGATGCGGCCACCGCTGACCAGGCGTCCGAACAGCAGTTCGTCGGCCAGCGCCTTGCGTATCATGTCCTGGATCAGGCGCGCCATCGGGCGCGCGCCCATCATCGGGTCGAAACCCTTCTTGGCCAGGAACTTGCGCAATTTCTCCGTGAAGATGGCTTCGACTTTTTTCTCGTGCAACTGCTCTTCCAACTGCATGAGGAACTTGTCGACCACGCGCAAGATGATTTCCTCGTCCAGCGCGCGGAAGCTGATGGTCGCGTCGATACGGTTGCGGAACTCCGGCGTGAACATGCGCTTGATGTCGGCCATCTCGTCGCCCGCCTCTTTCGAGTTGGTGAAACCGATCGAGTGCTTCTGCAAGCTTTCCGCGCCCGCATTGGTGGTCATGATGATGATGACGTTGCGGAAATCCGCCTTGCGCCCGTTATTGTCGGTCAGGGTGCCGTGATCCATCACTTGCAGCAAGATATTGAAGATGTCTGGATGGGCCTTCTCTATCTCGTCGAGCAAGAGCACCGCGTGCGGCTTCTTGGTGATCGCTTCCGTCAGCAAACCGCCCTGGTCGAAACCGACATAGCCTGGCGGCGCGCCGATCAAACGGCTGACCGCGTGGCGTTCCATGTATTCCGACATGTCGAAACGAATCAGCTCGATGCCCAGGATAAAGGCCAGTTGCTTGGCCACCTCGGTCTTGCCGACCCCGGTCGGACCGGAGAACAGGAAGGAGCCGATCGGCTTGTCGGTCTTGCCCAGGCCGGCGCGCGCCATCTTGATGGCCGAGGACAGCGCTTCGATGGCCGGCTCCTGGCCAAACACGACATTGCGCAGATCGCGGTCGATGGTTTGCAGCTTGCTGCGATCGTCCTGATTCACCGTTTGCGGCGGGATGCGGGCGATCTTGGCGATGATGTCCTCGATCTCGGCCTTGCCGATGGTTTTCTTTTGCTTCGACTTGGGCAAGATGCGTTGCGCCGCGCCCGCTTCATCGATGACGTCGATCGCCTTGTCGGGCAGGTGGCGGTCGTTGATGAAACGGGCCGCCAGCTCGGCCGCCGTGGTCAGGGCGGAAGCCGAATACTTGACCCCATGATGCTCTTCGAAGCGCGACTTGAGGCCGCGCAAGATCTGGATGGTCTGCTCGACGGTCGGTTCGTTGACGTCCACCTTCTGGAAACGGCGCGACAGGGCGTGGTCTTTTTCAAACACGCCGCGAAATTCCGTGTACGTGGTGGCGCCTATGCATTTGAGCTGGCCGTTCGCCAGGGCCGGCTTGAGCAGATTGGACGCGTCCAGGGTGCCGCCCGAAGCCGAACCGGCGCCGATGATGGTGTGGATTTCGTCGATGAACAGGATGCCGTTCGGATTGTCCTTCAATTGCTTGAGGACGGCCTTCAGGCGCTGTTCAAAATCGCCGCGGTATTTGGTACCGGCCAGCAAGGCGCCCATGTCGAGCGAATACACGATGGCATTGGCCAGGATTTCCGGCACTTCGCCTTGCGTGATGCGCCAGGCCAGGCCCTCGGCGATGGCGGTCTTGCCGACCCCCGCTTCGCCGACCAGCAGCGGATTGTTCTTGCGGCGCCGGCACAGGATCTGGATGACGCGGTCGACCTCGTCCTCGCGTCCGATGAGCGGATCGATCTTGCCTTCGGCGGCGGCCTTGTTCAGGTTTTGCGTGAACTGGTCGAGCGGGCTTTCCTTTTGCTGGCCGTCGGCCGGCGCCTCTTCCACGCCCTCGGACGCTTTTTGCAAGTCGACCTGCTGGTCCTTGCGCACGCCGTGGGAAATGAAATTGACGACGTCCAGACGCGTCACGCCCTGCTGGTGCAGATAGTAGACGGCGTGCGAATCCTTCTCGCCGAAGATGGCCACGAGCACGTTGGCGCCCGTCACTTCCTTCTTGCCGTTCGACGCCGACTGCACGTGCATGATGGCGCGCTGGATGACGCGCTGAAAACCCAGGGTGGGCTGGGTATCGACCTCGCCCGTGCCGGGCACGGTCGGGGTGTTGTCGCCGATAAAGTTGGTCAGGGTCTTGCGCAAGTCTTCGATATTGACCGCACAGGCGCGCAACACTTCGGCAGCCGAAGGGTTGTCTAGCAGCGCGAGCAAGAGATGCTCAACCGTGATGAACTCGTGCCGCGCCTGCCGTGCCTCGACAAACGCCATGTGCAAACTTACTTCCAATTCTTGCGCAATCATACTTCCTCCATCACACATTGCAGGGGATGTCCCGCCTTGCGCGCATGCGTTAAAACAAACTCCACTTTGGTACACGCTATATCTTTAGAGAACACGCCACACACTCCTTTGCCGTGGCGATGCACACTGAGCATGATTTGCGTCGCCGTTTCCCTGTCCTTGTTGAAGTACTCCTGGATGACGGCCACCACGAACTCCATTGGCGTGTAGTCATCATTGAGCAGTGCCACCTGGTACAGGGGTGGCGGTTTCAGCGTCTGCCGCTCCAGCAGGGTTTCAGTGTCTTGCTTGGTTGCCATACGCTTATTCTAATGCTTTCACGGTGGATGCAAGACGCAAATATCAGCGCCATTCCAATTGTTTTCAATCTTACGCGCTTTCTGAACTATGCGCAGATGGCGCCACCTTTGGGGAAAACAAGAGTTGCATTTGCGCATGTTGCAAAAAAAATAGCATATTTGTGAGAAAAGCGCTTGACTTCAAAATTTATTGCGCCAACAATGCGGTATCGACTTATGCAGAAATGTACATGTTGATAAGAAGGAGGCGTCGAGGAGGGGGCAGGAAGCTTCTTGCTTTTATGGCTCGTGTGATTTGTTTTTATTTGAAAGTTCTTTTTATGGCAACAGGTACAGTTAAGTGGTTCAATGATTCCAAAGGTTTTGGCTTCATCACTCCAGATGATGGTGGCGAAGATTTGTTCGCGCATTTCTCCGCTATCAACATGAACGGTTTCAAGACCCTCAAAGAAGGTCAAAAAGTTCAGTTCGAAGTCACGCAAGGCCCTAAAGGCAAGCAAGCTTCCAACATCCAGGCAGCCTGAGTTTCACCAGGCCCAGGAAGTTAAAAACCCCGCGCGCGGGGTTTTTTTTCGTGTGCGGCCAGCATGGGCGCACACCTGTGGGTGCAAGTCCCGCCGCGAGCTGACCACAGTAAGCGAAGTGAAGCGCAACTGCGGAAGGGTAAGCGACCGTGGAAAGGAAGCGTGGAGCGTAAATCATGAGCCGATGGACAAGAACTGCATTGAAGGCGCTGCCGATCAGGGCGAGCGGGCACGTTTCCGCGAAGCTCTTGTGGTCAAGGAGAGGCGGCGTAGATGCGGCGGTTGTGTGATGAAGGAGTGCGGCCCTTACCTGGGGACGCCTCGCCTTATGCCTGAAAGGGCGACGATGCGAGCCGGAGCGGGGTCTCAGCAGAGGTCATAGTAGTTGGTGGTAGCGCCGGGAAGGCTCGCCCCTTTGACGAAGGACCGAACGAGTAGGAGTGAATCCGATATGTCGATGCAGAAAGCACAGCGTCAGATGCCTGCTAACGCGGGGCGGGAGGCCGAGGGGCTTGGTGAAGCCATGCCTGATGTTTTCAGCGACGAAGCGTTTTGCCCGCGACATGCCACCGGAGACACAGGGTCAACGCTGCTGCAAGCGGCGCTGACGACAGAGAACCTGCGGCGGGCGTTCAAGCGTGTGCGTGCCAACAAGGGAGCCGCTGGCGTGGATGGGCAGGATATCCACCAGACTTCACGTCATTTGACGACTGCGTGGCCATACATCCGGGAACAACTGCTGGCAGGGACGTACCGGCCCAGTCCGGTGCGTCGGGTGACGATCCCAAAGTCCGGCGGTGGCGAGCGCGAGCTTGGCATTCCGACGGTGACGGTTCGCCTGATCCAGCAAGCACCGCTCCAGGTGCTGCAAGCGATACTTGACCCCACTTTCAGCGAGCATAGCTACGGCTTCCGGCCGGGCAGGCGTGCGCACGACGCGGTGTTGGCCGCGCAATCGTACGTCCAGTCTGGTCTGAGGATCGTGATCGACGTTGACCTGTCGAAGTTCTTCGACCGGGTCAACCATGACATCCTGATCGACCGTCTACGGAAACGCATCGATGACACCGGAGTGATCCGGTTGGTTCGCGCCTATCTGAACAGCGGCATCATGGACCATGGTGTCGTGCATGCGCGCGACGAGGGGACGCCGCAGGGCGGCCCTCCGAGTCCGCTGCTTGCCAACGTGATGCTTGATGAAGTGGACAAGGAACTGGAACGGCGCGGCCATCGCTTCGCGCGTGACGCCGACGATGCGAACGCGGATGTGCGCAGCGTGCGGGCGGGCGAGCGGGTGAGCGGGTGATGGCGCTGCTGCGGCGCTGCTATGCCAAGTTGCACCTTCTGGTCAACGAAAGCAAGAGCGCGCTGGCTAGCGTCTTCGGCCGCAAGTTCCTCGCTTACAGCCTCTGGGTGGCGCGTGGGGGCGAAGTCAAACACAAGGTGGCCAAGAAGCCGCTGAGCACATTCAAGCAACGCGTCCGCGAGTTGACCCGCCGTTCCGGTGGGCGCAGCATGTCGGACGTGGCGCAACGACTGCGTTCTTATATGCTGGGATGGAAGGGGTATTTCCAGTTGGCGCAAACCCCCAAGACATGGCGCAAACTCGATGAATGGCTGCGTCACAGCTTGCGGGCTATCCAGCTCAAGCACTGGAAGCGCGGACCCACCATGCATCGGGAATTGCTCAAGCTTGGGGCTGCGCCGTCGGTGGCAAAGCAAGTGGCGGCCAACAGCGGCTGCTGGTGGCGCAATAGCGATAGACTCGTCAAAACAGTCCTCACGATTGCGTACTTTGAGCGACCTGGAGTCCCCCGCCTGTCTTGACCTCAACTACTTGAACCGCCCGGTGCGGACCCGC
>DMYQ01000033.1:19222-25204 GCA_003482555.1 Janthinobacterium sp.
CCGCATGCCGGGTGGTGTGGCAGGGGACCGGTCAGCACGCTGACCGCCCCTACGCCGATCCCGCTCATCCCCGTCCCGATCATTCTCGTCCCCGGTTCGCTGGCGGGGCGAAAAAAAGCCCCGCTTCCCATGGGAAAGGCGGGGCTTGCTTGACTTGCGTCAAATCTTAACCGTGATTACATGTGCTCGATCATGACGTCGCCGAAGCCGGAACACGACACTTGGGTCGCGCCTTCCATCAGGCGGGCAAAGTCGTAGGTCACGCGTTTCGAGGCGATCGATTTCTGCATCGACGAGATCAACAGGTCGGCCGCTTCCAGCCAGCCCATGTGACGCAGCATCATTTCCGCGGACAGGATCAGGGAACCCGGGTTCACATAGTCCTTGCCTGCGTACTTGGGCGCGGTGCCGTGGGTCGCTTCAAACATGGCGACGGAATCGGACAGGTTGGCGCCCGGCGCGATGCCGATGCCGCCCACTTGCGCGGCCAGCGCGTCGGAGATGTAATCGCCGTTCAAGTTCAGGGTGGCGATGACGCTGTACTCGTTCGGACGCAGCAGGATCTGTTGCAGGAAGGCATCGGCGATGACGTCCTTGACGATGATGTCGCGGCCGGTTTTCGGGTTCTTGAATTTCGACCATGGGCCGCCATCGATCAGTTCCGCGCCGAATTCCTTTTGCGCCAGAGCGTAAGCCCAGTCGCGGAAACCGCCTTCGGTGTACTTCATGATGTTACCCTTGTGAACGATCGTCACGGAAGGTTTGTCATTGTCGACCGCGTACTGGATCGCCTTGCGCACCAGGCGCTCGGTGCCGTCGCGCGAGACCGGCTTGATGCCGATGCCCGACGTTTCAGGGAAACGGATCTTGGTGACGCCCATTTCCTTGATCAGGAATTCGATGACTTTCTTGGCGCTGTCGGAGCCGGCTTCCCACTCGATGCCGGCGTAGATGTCTTCCGAGTTTTCGCGGAAGATGACCATGTCGGTTTTTTCCGGCTCTTTCACCGGCGAAGGCACGCCCGTGAAGTAGCGCACCGGGCGCAGGCAGACGTACAGGTCGAGCTGCTGACGCAGGGCCACGTTGAGCGAACGGATGCCGCCGCCGACCGGGGTCGTCAAAGGTCCCTTGATCGAGACGACGTAGTCTTTCAATACTTGCAAGGTCTCTTCCGGCAACCACACGTCGGGGCCGTACACATTGGTCGATTTTTCGCCGGCATAGATTTCCATCCAGCTGATCTTGCGCTCGCCGCCGTAGGCCTTGGCCACGGCCGCGTCCACGACTTTGATCATGACCGGGCTGATGTCGACGCCCGTGCCATCGCCTTCGATGTAGGGAACGATAGGATTGTGCGGTACATTCAGCGAAAAATCGGCGTTGACGGTGATTTTTTTGCCGTCAGCAGGTACAGTGATATGTTGATACATCGTAATCTCCGAAGTGGGCGCACTGCAAGCGGCGGAAAACGACGCTTGCTGACGCGATCTGCAATCTGAATTGCTTACAAAGGTATATCCAGGTATGGCTTAAAGTAGGTACAACAGTATGTCTTGCGTATGTCTTGCACCTCTAGTCTTCTATAAGACATAAGACAGGCATTTCACATTATGCACTAGTATTTTACAAGGCGCTACGAGTTTACGACAGCGGCGCGGCCTTCCACGCCGTGCCACCCCCTATTTTGCACCCGATACCCGCATGCCACTCATACTATTTAATAAGCCATTTCAGGTTCTGTGCCAGTTTTCGCCCCAGGCCGGGCGCGCCACCCTGGCCGATCACCTCGCCATCCCCGGCATCTACCCGGCCGGCCGGCTCGACGCCGACAGCGAGGGCTTGCTGCTGCTCACCGACGACGGCCGCTTGCAGCACGACATCAGCCACCCCGAGCACAAGCAGCCGAAGACCTATCTGGTGCAAGTGGGAGGCGTGCCGGACGCGGCCAGCCTGGCGCGCCTGCGGGCGCCGCTGAATCTGGGCGACTTCACCACCCTGCCCTGCCAGGCGCTGCACATCGCCGAACCGGAGTGGATCTGGGCCCGCACGCCGCCCATCCGCGCGCGCGCGGAACAGCCGACGGCCTGGCTGGCCATCACCGTGCGGGAAGGCAAGAATCGGCAAGTGCGGCGCATGACGGCCGCCGTCGGCCTGCCCACCCTGCGCCTGGTGCGCAGCGTGATCGGCCCGTTCTCGCTGGCCAGCCACCCCCTGCTGCCGGGCGAATGGTGCGAAGTGTCGGCGGACGAACTGGGCCGTATTGGATGAGGCGACTGGGCGCCGGCGGGTCCGCGAAATAATTTCAAATTTTTTTGCGATGCATGTCAACCGACAAGTATTTGCTCGCGTTATAGGCTCAGATTCAACTGAATCACTGTTTCTTAAAACATGTTAAAGGAATTCAAAATGTCCAAAATTATCGCTGCTCTGGTTGCTTCCCTGTTCGCCGCTTCGGCTTTCGCCGCTGCTCCTTCGGCTTCGGCTGTCGCTTCGGCACCTGTCGCTGCTTCGGCTTCGGCAATGGCTTCGACCGCCGCATCGGCTCCAGCTCCTAAAAAAGCAAAAAAATCGCACAAAAAATCCAAGAAAGCTAAGAAAGCTGCTGCTTCGGCTGCCGCTTCGGGCGACGCCATGGCTGCTCCAGCTGCATCCAAGTAATCGTTTTGGCTTCATGAGAAAGGCGGGCTTGTCCTGCCTTTTTTTACGCCCGTCTTTTCCTTGCGCCCGATCGGCCAGCGACACGCGATCAAGCTTGACGCCAGCCTCGCGGTCAACTTTGAAGTCGCCCTGGAGGCCAACCTTGACGCACGTGCCCGTCCCGTGGCTTAATCGCCCTTTCCGCCCCCGTCCCCTTTGAATCCATGAAAATATTTTTGGCAACTTTGAGCGCAAGCGTGCTGTTGGCCGTCGCCGGCGGCGCCGCCGCGCAAAACCAGCAATTCGCCACCACCCAGTTATCGGCCGGCATGCACCTGATCAAGGCCGAAGTGGCCGTCTCGGAAGCGCAGCGCGAGCAGGGCTTGATGTTCCGCGAGAGCATGTCCGCGAATGCCGGCATGGTGTTCGTGTTCGACACGCCGGCAACCCAGTGCATGTGGATGAAAAACACCCTGTTGCCGCTGTCGGTGGCCTTCATCGACGCCGACGGCAAGATCATCAACATCGAAGACATGCAGGCGCAGACGCTGGACAGCCACTGCTCGAAAAAAGCCGTGCCGGTGCGCTATGCGCTGGAAATGAATCTGGGTTGGTTCAAACAAAAAAATATCAAGCCGGGCACCGTGCTCGGCAACCTGCCGCCGCTGCACTGAGGTGCCCGTCAAACAAACAACAGAAAACCCCAAAAAAAACCCGCGCAACCGGAGTCGCGCGGGTTTTTTTACATCGCCTGCGCAAACATCGCCACCTCAAGGCATCATTGGATACCCTTGGAACGAAGAAAGCCGGCGCCATGGACCATAGTCCCCGACTCCGGCTCGCGCATCCGGCCGCCTGAGCGACCGCACAACAACAGCAATTAAGCGGACAGTGCTTTCAAAGCGGCTGCCAGGCGGCTCTTATGGCGAGCTGCCTTGTTTTTGTGGATGATTTTCTTGTCAGCAATGCGGTCGATGGTCGACACGGACGCTTGGAAGATTGCAGCGGCTGCTGCTTTGTCACCACCTTGAATCGCTTTACGAACAGCTTTGATAGCCGTGCGCAAGGTCGAACGTTGGGACGAATTGTGTGCGTTTTGCTTAACTGCTTGACGAGCGCGTTTGCGCGCTTGTGCGGTATTTGCCATGGAATTTCCTAAAACAGGGTCAAAGTGCGTTTGCAAACATTAGTGTCTGCCAACCGGTGCGTTCTGTGCGTCTGCCGAACCATGTGTGCCAAACCAGTGCCTGTCAAACATTAGTGTCTGCGTAACAGAATTCTGTACAGCCTTCGATTATAGCGATATTTTGCCGTCGGAGCAATTCTAAAATCAGTTTATTGGACAAAACGGCAGCAAACGGGGGCCGCGCGCCGTGAAAAACGGCTGCGCCGGCCCGCCGCGGGCCCGTCAATGCCAAATATGTGGGCGCGCCGTCTGCCGGAGGGTCGCGCCCGGCTATAATCTCGCCCCATGAACTTGCTTAAAACCCTAGCCGCCATTTCCAGCATGACGATGCTGTCCCGAGTCACAGGACTGTTGCGCGAGAGCCTGTTTGCGCGGGCCTTCGGCGCCGGCGCCTACACGGATGCCTTCATCGTCGCCTTCCGTATCCCGAACCTGTTGCGGCGCCTGTTCGCCGAAGGGGCGTTTTCGCAAGCTTTCGTACCCATCCTGTCCGAATACAAGAGCCAGTACGGCCACGACGCCAGCAAGACCCTGGCCGACCATGTCGCCACCACCCTGCTCTGGGCCACCATGGTGGTGAGCGTGATCGGCATCCTGGCCGCGCCCGCCTTCGTGTATTTCATCGCCACCGGACTGAAAGACAAGCCGGGCGCCTTTGACGCGGCGGTCTGGATGACGCGCCTGATGTTTCCCTATATTGCCTTCATGTCCTTCGTGGCGCTGGCCGGCGGCATTCTCAACACCTGGCGCGAGTTCAAGATTCCCGCCTTCACGCCGGTGCTGCTGAACCTGTCCTTCATATGCGCCTCCTTGTTTCTGGCCCGCCATCTGGCACATCCGATTTACGCCATGGCCATCGCCGTTTTCGTCGGCGGCTTGCTGCAGGTCGGCATCCAGATCCCGGCGTTGATGCGCATCGGCATGTTGCCGCGCCTCGCCTTCAATCCCCTGACCGGCTTGCGCGATCCCGGCGTGCGCCGCGTGCTGAAAAAAATGGGACCGGCCGTCTTCGCCGTCTCGGCCGCGCAGATCAGCCTGATGATCAACACCAGTATCGCGTCGCGCTTGACCGAAGGCAGCATTTCCTGGCTTTCCTATGCCGACCGCCTGATGGAATTCCCCACCGCCCTGCTGGGCGTGGCGCTGGGCACGATCCTGCTGCCCAGCCTGTCGAAGGCGAACAGCGACGGCGACACCGTCGAATATTCCGCCCTGCTGGACTGGGGCCTGCGCCTGACCTTTCTGCTGGCCCTGCCGGCCGCCGTCGGCATGGCCACCCTGGCGCTGCCCCTGATCACCACCCTGTTCCACTACGGTAAATTCAGCGACCAGGCTGCCACCATGTCGACCCAGCCGCTGATCGCCTACAGCGTCGGCCTGATCGGCATTATCCTGGTCAAGACCCTGGCGCCGGCGTTTTACGCGCGGCAAGACATCCGCACCCCGGTGCGCATCGCCATCGGCGTCCTGATCGCCACCCAGTTGATGAACATGTTATTCGTCCCCCACATCGCCGTGGCCGGCCTGGCCCTGTCGATCGGACTGGGCGCCTGCCTGAACGCCAGCTTCCTGTACTGGGGTTTGCGCCGGCGCGGCATCTACACACCCTTGCCGGGCTGGGGCAAGTTCGGCCTGCGCCTGGCCGTCGCTCTGTGCGTGATGGGCGCGGTCGCCGTGTTCGGCTCCGCCCAGATCGACTGGATAGCCATGCGCGCCCACCCGCTGCTGCGCGTCGGCGCCCTGCTCATGATCCTCAGCCTGTGCGGCCTGAGCTACTTCGCGGCCCTGCTGGCGATGGGCTTCCGCTTCCGCGACTTCAAGCGCATATCGAACTGAAGCCGGTCCCATCGCGGCGGCCGCCTTCGCTGAGTGCTGAGCGACCTTTCATGCCGGGAATCGGCATGTAAGCCGGCTGCCCCAGCCAATAACGCGTTCGTCCCCGCGCAGGCGCCAGATCCACGCCACCGCCCATGGGAGCATATGGGCGGCACGGGTTCCGACCCGCACCGCTCGGCAGCGCTGCCCAACTCCCGTTCGTCGGCGCGCAATTCGCTTCACCCTCACTTTCCGAGGTCGATCGATCTTCCGCGATGGCACCTCACTTCCTGCGCCGCGCTCAAGCGGGAACGGCCTATCATCCTGCCCAATGCCGGGCGCAC
>DMYQ01000318.1 GCA_003482555.1 Janthinobacterium sp.
ATCATTATCGCTGATGACGGCTCGACCCACAACACACGGGAGTGCGTGGCACGCCTGAAGCCGCGCTCGCCGGTGCCGCTGACGCACGTGTGGCAGCCGGATCAAGGCTTCCGCGCCGCCATGGCGCGCAACAAAGGCACGCTGGCCGCCGTCGGCGACTATATCGTGTTTCTCGACGGCGACTGCATTCCGCGGCGCGATTTCATCGCCCAGCACCGCAAACTGGCGCGCCGCGGCTATCTGGTGTCGGGCAGCCGCGTGCTGCTCAGCGCGGCGTTGACCGGCCGCGTGCTGGCGAGCGGACTCGACCTCGAACGGCAGGGCTGGATCGCCAAATTGCGCCTGCGCCTGGTCGGCGACATCAACAAATTTCCCCAACTGTTGTTCACCTGGCCGGACATCTTTCGGGCGCGCAAGAGTTTTTCCTGGCGCCGCATCAAGAGTTGCAACCTGGCCATCTGGCGCAGCGATCTCGATATGGTGAATGGCTTCGACGAGGGTTTCGTCGGCTGGGGCCACGAAGATTCCGATTTGGTGGTGCGCCTGTTCAACGCCGGCGTCATGCGCAAGGACGGCGCCTTCGCGACGGAGGTGTTTCATTTGTGGCACAAGGAAAGCGTACGTGATCAGGAAACCAGCAACCGCGACGTCGTTCTGGCGCGCGCCGCGCACAAGACCACGCAGGCGGAGCGGGGCCTGGTCGCACGCTGAAGCGGGCGGCCCGAGCCCGGCGGCATCGCTCCCCGCTCTTGCCGCCCCGGTCGCAAGCCGTCCCGTCCGATGCGCGATGAAGCGCCTATAACCGGCGCCTAGCCGGCGGCGAGCGCGCCGCGCCGCGCCAGCCATCCCAGCACCACCGCCACCACCCGTTCCGGCGTGATCGCCAGCATGCAGGCGCAGCGCGCCGCGTTGACGCAAGCGGCGCAGGGCTCGTCCACGCAGAGCGTCTGCGCCTTTGCGCCCAAGGTACCCCAGCGGCCAGGGTGAATCGGTTTAATCGGCGGAAACAATCCGAGCGTCGGCCGGCCGAGCGCGGCCGACATGTGCAAGGGGCCCGTGCCGCTGGCAACCAGGCCGTCGCAGGCGTTGATCAAGGCCATCAGTTCCTCCAGCGTCAACCGCCCGCAGAGGTCGCTCACATTCGGCGCCGCAAGCAAGGCCGGGGCGGCCGCCGCGATGGCGGCGCCTTCGGCGGTGCTGCCGGTGAGCCAGATGTGGACATCGGCGTACTCGAGCAGGGCGTGGGCGAGCGCCGCATAGTGCTCCAGCGGCCATTCGCGACCGTTGCCGTTCGATTTGGTGTGCAGGATCAGATTGAAGCGCCCCGGCACCAGACGGGCGACGACGGCGGGCAGGCGCGGCGCCGACAGGCCAAACAAGGGTGGTAGCGCCACCAGCGCCGGCATGTGCTCGATGCCCAGCGGGGCGAGCAGCGCAAAGTTCAATTGCGCCTCGTGATAACAAGAATTAGCACGGCTGAAGTGGGCCAATTTGTTACAAGTGAACCAATGGAACCAGCGATGGCTGCTGCCGACCCGGTTACGCACGCCGGCCCGCTTCGCCGCCAACGCCAGACGTCGGTTGGGAAACGCGAAAATGATGGCATCGACGCCGGCCGTTTTGAAATAAGCGGCCGGATCTTCCAAGTCTTCCAGCACGAGCACCTCGTCGACGAAAACGCAATTTTCGACGAGCGGCGCGGCGTAAGCGCGGCACAGAAAATCCACACGCGCGCCGGGATACAGCTTCTTCAAATAGCCGGCCAGCGGCAGGGTCAATACGACATCTCCGATGTTATCCGTGCGGCAGATCAGAATATGAGCATACGGGATCTGCATTCAACCTTTCGTTGGCGCAGCGCGCATGTCGACACTCCGGAGGCCGCCGTCGAGGTCGCCCTCATCCGCTCCAACCAAACAAAAACCAATCAAACCGCAAACCATCATACCGTAGAAAATCTTTGGAGCCATCAACCAAAACATGACATCGGTCAAACCGAACGCGAAAAAACAGGCGATCAAAATCACGCCCGCCAAAGCCGCGGCGTGCCGGTCACCACGCGCCCGTTTTAACACGGACATGAAAAAACACAAGGGCGCGAAATACATCAACAGCAGGAAGGTGAAATCGACCAGTCCGCCCGTGGCCAAAAAATTGAGCACGTCGTTATGGCTGCTGGCGTAAATCAGCGCGCGCGACGGTTGCAAGCGACCTTGCTGCAACAAGATCTGCAAGGCGTCGTGGAAGGACTCGCGCCCGACGCCGATCCAAGGATGGTCGACGAACATCATCCAAGAGGCCTTCCACAATTCCAGGCGCGCGCCGCCAGAACTGCTGGCGTCGCCGTTCATGAAATAAAGCCGCGCGTTCATGCCCGCCTCGTGCACGCGCGCGGCGACACTGGTGGCGGGAATCAAGTAAGCCAATACCACCGCCACGCCCATCAGGGCGACGGCGAACAGCATGCCCCGCGCGTGCGTCCTGCGACCATAGTACAGCAACGGTGGCACGACAAATAACAGGGCAACCCAACTGCCGCGCGATTCGGACAGGACCGACGCCAACAAGCCGAGCAACAGGGCCAAAATGGGCAGCGGTGCCAGTCTGGTGCCGCGAAAATCGGCGACCGCGCATAGCGACATCACCCCCAACGCCAACGCCAAATCGCCAAAGGTGATCGCATGGTAAGTGAATCCCACCGCCCGGCTCATGCCGAACACATAATGCTGACACAGAGCCAACGCTCCGGAGCCGATCGCCGCGGCGCAAACGCCCAGCCAAAACCAGCGTATCCGGGGCCGGAAATAGGCGACAAAAACGATACAACTCAAGGCGAACAAGAGGCGAGAAGGACCGTCGAGCGTGTGTATGGCTTGATGGAACCACAGCAAACGCGCCAGGGAAACCACAAAATAGCCGCCAAAACCCAGCGCGATCCACGCCAACTGGCAGTGATATTGGACACAATGGTCGAAACATCCCTTGCGAACATACCATCCGCACAACAGCAGAATGAACAATTGCGCCGCACTCATCCCGCCCGAAGAGCTCAACGCGAGCACCGGCATCATGAACATGATCCCGGTCGCCAGTTTTTCCATTCCAATGCTAGGCAAGGTCGCGCCCATCGTCGTATTCATTCGTTTGAGCCATCAGCGTGCATGCTGACATTCATTGTAAAAACGAATTATAGTATATCCAAACCGCCTATTGTCAGTTAAGGCAACCCCACCAGGGCCGGAGCGTCAAAA
>DMYQ01000089.1:0-7271 GCA_003482555.1 Janthinobacterium sp.
CGCCGACGATGCCACACATGGTGTGCTCCTAAACTGTGCTACTGATTTTAAAAAAATTCAAAAATGCACATACTGCGCGTAAGCGTCCGGCAAGAAAGGCTTGACGGCGCGCACGCCGCTTTCGGCCAGCGGACTGAAAAGCGCCCCCTTCCAGAAAGCCTGTTGCGGAATTTCCGTCATCCCGCACAATATGACGGCGGTCAACACAATAACAAGGCCGCGCGCCAGGCCGAACAAGGCGCCCAGGCCGCGGTCGGCCAGACTCATGCCGGTGGCCGTGACAAGCGCGTCGATCGCCATGGAAAGCAAACCCATCAACAAACGCACGCCGAGAAACAGGATCACGAACGCCACCATCAGACGTAGCACTTGGCCCGGTATCGCCGCCGGCAAGAGCTTGGCCAGGACGGCGCCATAAGCATTGGCGACAACGAAGGCGACCACCCAGCCCAGCAGCGACAGTACTTCCTTGACCAGGCCCCGCAACATGCTGATGATCACGGAGGAAATCAGCACCAACAAGAGCAGGTAATCGAACAGGGTCACCGCGCGCCGCCGCTCGGGTCGCCCACGGCCCGGCCGCGCGGGGCCGAACCCCGCACCGTTAAATTCCACCGCGTCAAGCCGCGAGCGCTCAAGCCGGCACCAGGGTGCCGCTCAAACCCAGGCGCGACAACTTGGCGCGCGCCTTTTCCGCTTCTTCGCGGCTGCCGAAGGGACCCAGGCGTACCCGGATGCGCTCGCCGCCGGCGGTACTGGTTTTTTGCGTGTATGAATGGATGCCCGCTTCCGTCAGCTTGCTTTGCAACTCGTCAACCTTTTCCTGCGTCGCCAGCGCGGCGATCTGCACGATGAATTTCCCGCCGCCGGCGTTGGCCGCCTTGGGCGCCGGCGTGCCTTCGAGAATGGAAAGGGCGCGCGCCGCTTCATCCTGCGACTGGACCGGTCTCACATGCTCGACCTCCGGCTTCGGCTTGGCGGCCGGCTTCGCTTCAACCGGCTTGCTTTCATGCCGGGGCTCGATCTCGGCCACCTTGACTTCGTGCCTGGCTTCCACTTTGGCGGGCGGCTTCGGCTCGGCTTTCGGCAGCGGCTTGGGTTCCGGTTTGGGCTCGGGCTTGGGCTCCGGCTTCGCCGTCTCGACCCTGGCCGGCGGTTCGGTGTAAGTCTTTACTTCGGCCGCGACCGGCGCCGGCGGCTTCGGCACCTCTTTGTCTGGAACGGTAACGATTTCCTCGCTCTGGTCCAGCGCCGCGCTGGCCGGCACGGACGAAGAGCTTGCGCTGGCGGCGGGCGCGATGGCGGCAACCTTGTCCTTGGAGGGAATGCGGATCTCGATGTCGGAGGCGAGCGGCTTCGGCTCGGAATCCAAGATCATCGGCAAACCGACGGCCACGCCCAAGGCCAGGGCGATGGCCCCCACCAGGCGGCGGCGCGCGCGTTTCTTTTCCGGCAAGACCGGATCGGGCGCGTCCTTGCCGGAACGGCGCGGAGCCGGCTCGGCGCCGGCGTTGCTGGCGCGTTTGGAACGAGCTTTCGCGGTCGACAATTGCTCGTCGGCGGAATAAAAGCCGCTGTCTTCGGCGGATTCTTGCTTGTTTTTACGGAGTTTCGAGAACAAGCCCATGCGTGGTAATTTTCGGTGGAATACGTTCAGTGTAGCGAGGATTTTCGGGCCACCATCACACCGGCGACGGTCAGGAAGGAGCCAAAGACCACAATTCTATCATTCTCGCCGGCCCGGCTCATGGCATTTGCAAAAGCGGCGGCCGGATCGGGGAAAATATTCACGCTGCGGTCGGCGCTCCCGGCCTTGTTGGCGAGCATGATCCGGGCCTTGGCGGCCAGTTGCGAGGCGCTCGCCGCCCGCGCCGACGGCAAGTCGCACAGGCACCAGTGATCGACGTGTTCGCCCATCGCCGCCATGACGCCGTCGATATCCTTGTCGAGCATGGAGCCGAAGACGGCATAGGTGTAGGGGTGAAAACCCATATTGCCCAGGTTTTGATTCAAGGCCGAGGCGGCGTGCGGATTGTGGGCCACGTCCAGAATCACCGTGGGGCGGCCCGGCAAGACCTGGAAACGGCCCGGCAATTCCACCATGACGAGGCCGCTACGCACTTCTTGCGCGCCGACCGGCAGGGTCAGCTTGAGCGCTTCCAGCGCGGCCAGCACGGCCGTCGCGTTGAGGATCTGGTTGGCGCCGCGCAGGCTCGGGTAAGCCAGGGAATTGCGGCGCTGCGTGCGCCCGCCATAATTCCACTGCTGCTTGTCGCCGGAATAATTGAAGTCGCGTCCCAGCAACCACAGCTCGGCGCCTATCGCTTCGGCGTGGGCGATCAGGGACTTGGGCGGCACCGGGTCGCTGCAGATGGCCGTCTTGCCGGCGCGGAAAATGCCAGCCTTTTCAAAGCCGATCTCTTCGCGCGTCTCGCCCAGGTAATCGGTGTGGTCGATGTCGACGCTGGTGACGATGGCGACGTCAGCGTCGATGACGTTGACGGCATCGAGGCGTCCGCCCAGGCCGACTTCGAGAATGACGACGTCGAGCCCGGCGCCCGCCAGCAAATGCATGATGGCCAGCGTGGTGAATTCGAAATAAGTCAGCGCGGTGTCGCCACGCACGGCTTCGACGGCGCCAAAGGCGGCCACCAGCTCGGCGTCGGACGCCATGTTGCCTTTCACACGGGCGCGTTCATTAAAGTCGAGAAAGTGCGGCTTGATGTAGAGACCCACCTTGTAACCAGCGCGCAACAAAATCGATTCCAGCATGGCGCAGGTGGAACCCTTGCCGTTGGTGCCGGCCACCATGATGACGGGGCAGTCGAAACGCAGCGCCAGGCGTTCCTTGACGGCGCGTACGCGGTCCAGGCCCAGATTGATCCGGGTTTCGGAATGGCGCTGCTCGAGCATGGCGAGCCAGTCCGGCAGAGTGGTGGGGAGGGTATGCATGGCGGGGCTTTTACGTGAAAGCGGCGCGCAAGCGGATCGTTGCCGCGTGCGCGCCGGGTCGGAAAACGGGCAATTTAGCGGGCAATTTAGCGGGCAATTAAGCGGGCAATTAAGCGATGACCTCGACGGCCTGGTTTTGCAGCAGGGCCAGCAGATGGGCGATTTCTTCGCGCATCTTGCGGCGGTCGACGATCATGTCGACGGCGCCCTTGGTGACGAGGAACTCGGCGCGCTGGAAGCCTTCCGGCAGTTTTTCACGCACGGTGTTTTCAATCACGCGCGGGCCGGCGAAGCCGATCAAGGCCTTCGGTTCGGCGATCACGACGTCGCCCATGAAGGCGAACGAGGCCGACACGCCGCCCATGGTCGGGTCGGTCAGCACGCTGATGAAGGGCAGCTTTTTCTCGGACAATTTGGTCAGCATGGCCGTGGTCTTGGCCATCTGCATGAGCGACAGCAAGCCTTCCTGCATGCGCGCGCCGCCGGTGGCGGTGATGCAGATGAAGGGGACTTTTTGCTCCAGCGCCACTTGGGCGCCGCGCACGAAGCGCTCGCCGACCACGGAACCCATGGAGCCGCCCATGAATTCGAATTCGAAGCAAGCCACGACGACGGGCAGGCTCATGATGGCGCCGCCCAGCACGACCATCGCATCCGTTTCGCCGGTCGCTTCCATGGCCGCCTTCAGGCGATCCGGGTATTTCTTGCTGTCTTTGAACTTGAGCGTGTCGACCGGCAGGATTTCCTGCCCGATTTCATAGCGGCCGCCCGCGTCGAGCAAGCCGTCCAGGCGGGCGCGCGCGCGGATGCGCATGTGGTGGGAACACTTCGGGCAGACGTGCAGGTTCGATTCCAGGTCGGTGCGGTACAGGACCGCCTCGCAGGAGGGACATTTCACCCACAGGCCTTCCGGCATGGTCTTGCGCGCCGCGGCATCCGAACGCTGAATTCGCGGGGGCAGCAGTTTTTCCAACCAACTCATAATTTCTCCTATTGCGGCTCACTAGTGTCGGTAGTGTAGCCGTTTGTTGTCGAGCTGTCGAACATTGCTCCACGACAACAACCAGGCAAGGCCGCAACAGGGCCCCCGGGGCGACTCAGGCGTCGAGGGCGGCGCGGATGCCGGCGACAAAGCTTTGCACGGCCGCCACGGCGCCCTCGGGCGGCGAATTTTCGATTTCCTGGATGATGCGGCTGCCGATGACGACCGCGTCGGCCACCGCCGCCAGCGCCTTGGCCGTGGCCGCGTCGCGGATACCGAAGCCTACACCGATGGGCAGCTTGACGTGCTTGCGGATGGCCGTCAATCGCTCGGCCACTTGTTCCGTGTCAATATTACCGGCGCCTGTGACCCCCTTCAGCGACACATAATAACTGAAACCGCTGCCCACCCGGGCCACCTGGGCGATGCGTTCCTCGGTCGAGGTCGGCGCCAGCAAGAAGATCAGGTCGAGTTCGCTTTCCCGCATGGCGGCCGCGAACTCGACGCACTCTTCCGGCGGATAGTCCACCACGATGGCGCCGTCGGCGCCGGCCGCCTTCGAGGCCGCGATGAAGGCGGCGGCGCCGATGCGCTCGATCGGATTGGCGTAACCCATCAGCACCACCGGGGTGCTTTGATTGGTTTCGCGGAATTGGCGCACATACTCGAACACCTCCTTGAGGCCGATGCCGAATTTCAGGGCGCGCTCGCAGGCGCGCTGGATCACGGGGCCTTCGGCCATCGGATCGGAAAACGGCACGCCCAGTTCGATCACGTCGGCGCCGCCGGCGACCAGGGCGTGCATCAAAGGCAGGGTCAGTCCGGGGGCCGGGTCGCCGGCCGTGATGAAGGTGACGAGGCCGGTTTTTTTCTGCGCCGCCAGGGCGGCGAATGTTGCGGTAATTCTGGACATGGATGGCTTTCAAATAATGGGCGACTCGGGTTGGAACGCCCGGGGCGCGCGGCCGGAGCATGGCCCGGCCCGTTCCGTGGAGCGTCGAATTGCCGGGCCGCGCCATGCGCGCCCGGCCAGCGTTGCAGCGACAGCTAACTCAGCTGAAATCGAGGCCCATGCGTTCGGCCACCGTATGCATGTCCTTGTCGCCGCGGCCGGACAGATTGGCCAGTATCAATTGATCCTTCGGCAGGGTCGCCGCCAGCTTGGCCGCGTAAGCCAGGGCGTGGGCCGACTCCAGCGCCGGGATGATGCCTTCGATGTGGCAGCAATCGTGGAAAGCCTGCAAGGCTTCGGCGTCCGTGATCGACACATACTGGGCGCGGCCGGAATCCTTCAGCCAGGCGTGTTCCGGGCCGACGCCGGGATAATCCAGGCCGGCCGAGACCGAATGGGTCTCGATGATCTGGCCGTTCTCGTCCTGCAGCAGATAGGTGCGGTTACCGTGCAGCACGCCCGGAAAACCGGCCGTCAGCGAAGCCGAATGGCGGCCCGTGTCCAGGCCCTCGCCGGCCGCCTCGACGCCGATCAGCTTGACGTCCTTTTGGTCGATATACGGATAAAAAATCCCCATCGCGTTCGAGCCGCCGCCTATGCAGGCGACCACGTAGTCGGGCTGGCGGCCCGTCATTTCCGGCATTTGCACCAGGCATTCCTCGCCGATCACGGACTGGAAGTCGCGCACCATCATCGGATAGGGATGGGGGCCGGCCACGGTGCCGATGATATAAAAGGTGTTTTCGATATTCGTGACCCAGTCGCGCATGGCTTCATTGAGCGCATCCTTGAGCGTCTTCGAACCCGACTCGACCGGCACCACGGTGGCGCCCAGCAATTTCATCCGATACACGTTTTGCGCCTGGCGCTTGACGTCTTCGCTGCCCATGTAGACCACGCACTCCAGGCCGAAGCGGGCGCAAATGGTGGCCGTGGCGACGCCGTGCTGGCCGGCGCCCGTTTCGGCGATGATGCGCGTCTTGCCCATGCGCCTGGCCAGCAGGGCCTGGCCGATCACGTTATTGATCTTGTGGGCGCCGGTGTGATTCAAGTCTTCGCGCTTGAAATAAATCTGCGCGCCGCCCATGATTTCAGACCAGCGCTTGGCGTGATAGATGGGCGAAGGACGGCCGACGAAATGCTTCAATTCGTAGCGGAACTCTTCCAGGAACTCGGGGTCGTGGCTGTAACGCTCATAGGCGGCGTTCAGCTCGGCCAGTGCCTGGCTCAGGGTCTCGGCGACGAAGGAACCGCCGTAGGGGCCGAAATGGCCCTTCGCGTCGGGCAACTGGTAATCGGTGGCGTGGAACAATGCGGCGGCTGGGCCGGTCTCAGGCAAGGCTTTCATGGGATTTTTCTCTTTCAATGATGGTATCGGCGTCCCGCACCGCGCCGATGAAGGCACGGATCTTGCGGGCGTCCTTGATACCCTTCTCGGCTTCGACGCCACTGCTGACATCGACGGCGTAAGGGCGTACGCGCAACACCGCCTCAGTCGCGTTTTGTACGCTCAAGCCACCACTTAAAACGACCCGAGGCGCGAGTTCTTTTGGAATGAGAGACCAATCAAATACCTTTCCTGCGCCACCGTAGACATCCACATGGGTATCGAGCAAGAGGCCCGAAAACAGGGTGCTGGCGGCGCGATAGCGCTGCTCGTATTCTAACAAATCGGCGGCGCTTGTGTCCGCCTTGACGCGAAACACTTGCATGAAGGGACGATGCGCGGCGGCGGCCAGGGCGGCGCTGTGTTGCGGGCTCTCGTCGCCGTGAAATTGCAGCATGGACAGCGGTGCGATGCGGGCCACCATGGCCAGCTCATCCACGCTGGCATTCACAAACAAACCGACCGTATTCACGAACGGTGGCACGGCCGCGATCAGCTCGGCGGCCCGGCGTGGCGTCACATGGCGCGGACTCTTGGCATAAAACACGAAGCCGATGGCGTGGGCGCCGGCGGCCACGACCGCCGCCACATCCTCGGCGCGGGTCAGCCCGCAAATCTTGATACGCGTGCCTTGCATGATAAGCATCCTTCCATGAAACTTTGGGGTCAGGTCTCGCATTGTCGGTTTTTTCTGGGAAAACCGACAATGCGAGACCTGACCCCATTGTTGCTATTGTTGCAAATTAAAACCAGGGCAGCGGGCCGGCCGCTTCTTGCGGCAAGCCCCATTTGGGATCGTAGTCGATCTTCGCCAGGTAGAGGCCGTCCGGCATGAAGGTGGGCGCGGCGTCGCCCCGGCAGCGCCCTTCCAGCACTTCGCCCAGCCATTCGGGCGGGTGCTTGCCCAGGCCGATGTAGATCAGGGAGCCGACCAGGTTGCGCACCATGTGGTGCAAGAAGGCGTTGGCGCGTATGGTGAAGATGATCAGCTCGCCACG
>DMYQ01000089.1:7470-12342 GCA_003482555.1 Janthinobacterium sp.
AAGGCGGTGAAGTCGTGCCAGCCGATCAGGGGCTTGACGGCGGCCCGCATCGGTTCGATGTCGAGGGCGCGAAAGACCCAGCCGGCGCGCCCTTCCAGCAGCGGCGAACGGGTAGGATTGTTGTACAGCACGTATTGGTAAGAGCGCGAGCGGGCGCTGAAGCGGGCGTGGAACTGGTCGTCCGGGTCGGCCGGCACTTCGTAAGCCCAGCGCACGGCGATCGAGGCCGGCAAGAAGGTGTTGACGCCGCGCACCCAGGAGTGGATGTCGCGTTCCAGTTCCGTGTCGAAATGCACCACTTGTTCGAGCGCATGCACGCCCGTATCGGTGCGTCCGGCGCAGGTGGTGGCGAGCGGCACCCGGGCGAATTTTTCCAATGCTTTTTCAAGCTGGTCTTGCACCGTCTGGCCGTCTTCCTGTTTCTGGTAGCCATGCCAGGCCGTGCCGTCGTACTGGACGCCCAATGCTATCCGTTTCAATTGCCGTCCAATATGAAGTCTGTGTGCGCGCATTATAGCGCCGCGCGCCAACGCCCGCGCCCGAAGCCGCCGGGCGCGGTGTCCTTCCCTTAGCCCAGCAGGGCGCGCATCGAGTTCGCCTTGGCCACCTGGGTTTCACTGCCACCCTTGATGACTTCGTCGATCAGTTCGCGCGCGCCTTCCTTGTCGCCGATTTCCTGGTAGGCGATGGCAAGGTCGAGCTTTGTATCCATTTCCATGTGCATGGCGGACAGGGGATCGTCGCTGCCCGGCAGGGCCGCCTTGGCCCCGGCGGCGCTCAGGTCGAGGTCGATGCCGGACAGGTCGAATTCCGGCGCCGAGGCCGAACTCTCCTGGGTCACGGGAGCGATCGGCTTGGCGAAGAAGTCGTCGATCGACGGCTCTGCCAGTGGCGCCGGCGCGGCGGCCACCGGTGTGGCGGCCGCCGGGGCGCCGGCCGCCGGGACGCCGGCCGCCGGCAAGTCAAAGCTCATCAAGTCCAGATCGAGCAGCGGCTCGGGAACCGCTGCCGCCGTGAAGCTTTCCCCGTGCGCCGGCGAGGCGTCCAGATCCAGGCCGAAGTCCAGGTCGTGCAAAGGCACGGCCGGGGCCATGGGCGCTGGCGCCTCGGGCGGCAAGTCGAAAGCCATGTCGAAGGAAGGCTCGGGAGCCGCTTCGACAACCGGGGCCGGCATGGCGATCGGCGCGGTCGTCACGACCGGTTCGAAACTCAGACCGCCCAAGTCGAAATCGAGGGAATCGCTGGCGGCCGCGTGCGGCGTCGGCAGCGCGGTTTCTTGCACGGATGCAAAATCCATGCCGTGGTCGACCCGCGGCGCCAATTCCTGGCTCAGATCGAGGTCGAGCGCATGCGCGGCGCCCGCCGAGATCGGTGCATGGTCCAGGTCGAAGGCGATTTCCGGTTCCTTATCCAGATGCACCGGTGCAGCTGGCTCAGCCGTGGCGACCAGCGGCGCGGCGACGCCGCCGTTGCCGTACAGGGGATTGAGCGGCTCGATCGACAGACCGAGCGCGGCCGCTTGCTGCCATTCCTCGCCCTGGCCCTTGGTCAAGCCATACAATTCACCGGCCTGGATTTCAAACGAGCGCGTGTCCTTGCGGGCGGCGTAAATTTCCAGCAGTTTCAGGCGCACCGGATGGCGCTCGGGATGCATGCGCAGGGCTTCGCGCAGAATTTCCTCGGCCTGGGCATCGCGGCCGTAGGCGATATAGACGTCCGCTTCGGCGACAGGATCGACTTCATTGGTGTCGAGCTGGCTGGCCGAAGGCGAAAAGTTCGAATTGAACACGCTATTGTTGGTGTCCACGCTCTGGCCACCCGTTTCGGCAAACATCGAATGGGCTTGCGTGCCCGGGTCGCCCATCGGTTCAACCTTGGGCGACGGGTTCTTCTTGCGCCGCGCTACGACCAGCGCGATGGCGCCAGCGACCAGCGCGCCCAAGGCCAGGCCGATGGCGCCCAGGTTGTCGGTGATCGTGTCGATCATCGACGGTTCCGGCGGCGGCGCCGGCTTCTTGACCAGTGTCAGTGGTTTTCGGTTTCGGTTTCGGTTTCGGGGCTTCCGCTTCGGGGGCCGGGACCGAAGCCACGGCCGAGGCGGATGCCGGGGCCGATGCCAAGGGCTGGGCCGCGGCCGGCGCTTTCGGCGCAGCGGCCTGTGCGGCGGCAGCCGCGTTGGCGGCGGTCGCGGTGGCGGCCGCATTGGCCGCGGTCGCGGCGGCAGCGGCTTTGGCGGCGCTGGCGGCGGAGGCTGTCGCCGCCGCCTGCTCTTGCATCGCCTTGTTTTTCACCGACATCAGCTTTTCAAGGTCGCTGACGTTCTTTTCCAATTCCTTGACGCGGGCCGCCGCCTCGGCGATCTGCTTGTCTTTGGCAATCTTGTCCTCGACGCTGGCGACGGCGGACTTGCCGGCCGCGGCCGAGGCCGGAGTCGACTTCGACAACTTCAATTGATCCTTCGATTCATTCGCCGGCGTGGCCCGCTCTTGCACCTTGGCGGCGATCTTGCCGGCCGCGCTCTGGCCGGCTTGCGCTTCCTTGGACGGCGTGCTCTGCGCGACCTGCCCCGCCAGCTTGCTGCGGTAAGCCGTGAAATCGGCCGCGTGCGCCACCACCACGCCGCGCGCTTCGGATTCCGGCAGGGAGCGGATGCTGCCGGCGTCCGGCACGGCCAGGATACGGCCCGAGCGCAGACGATTCATATTGTCGCCGTTGAAGGCGTCCGGATTGGCGCGGTACAGCGCCACCAGCATCATGTCGAGCGAGATATCGGCTGGTTTCAACTGGCTGGCGATGCGGGTCAGCGTGTCGCCCGACTTGACGCGATATTCCGACTTGGCTTCAGACTTGGCTTCGGCCCTGGAGGCGCGCGGCGCGGGCGCCGGCGCGGGCGCCGGCTGGGACGGCGCGGCCGACTGTTGCGCGGCCGCGCGCGCGGCCCGTTCGGCGCGCGCGTCGGCGGCAGCCGTGTTTTGTTGCGCGGCAGCCTGAACGGCGGCCGACGGGGCCGTCGGCGCGGACACTTGCGCCGACTGTGGCTGGCGGATATCGGCCGGATCGAGCAAGAAAGTGTATTCCCGCACCAAACGGCCGCCATTCCAGCTCAGCTCGAGCAACATGTCGACGAAAGGTTCATTCACCGCCTGACTCGAGGAAACCCGGATGAACTGGCGGGCGCCACGCTGCTCGAAGGCAAAACGCAGCGACAGCAAGGTGGGATTGAAATCGATATTGGCGAGGCGAAAGGCTTCGGCGGGGGCCAATTTGGCCACCAGCGCGGAAGCTTCTTCGCTGGTCACCGAGGTCAACTCGATTTCGGCCCGCAAGGGCTGGCCCAGCGAAGACAGAACCGTGAGCTTGCCCAAACCGGCGGCGTGAGCCGCGGGGGACAATAACACTGCACAGGCGACGGCGCTGGTGAGTGATTTCAACGCGGAGGAGACTACCCTGGAGCGAGTATTTACAGGCATATTTGGCGGCGATTTAGTTGACGAGGGAAAACAGCAGGTTCCCGGAAGTCTCAACATATCATTATGCACAGGCGCGTGCAAGCTTTGCGAGCGTTTTCAGCCACGAGAAGCCCAGTTCTGTTAACTTCATGCCTGTTTTTGACCCAAAACCGCACGCTGGCGCTTGTTTCGTGGAACGCGGCCGCGCCGCGCTCCACTTTCCCGCAACGGCTTTTTTTTACGCTTCGAGCACGATGCGCAGCATGCGCCGCAGCGGTTCGGCCGCGCCCCACAGCAATTGGTCGCCAACCGTGAAGGCGGACAGGTATTCGCCGCCCATGCTCATCTTGCGCACCCGTCCGACCGGTATCGTCAGGCTGCCGGTGACGGCCGCCGGCGACAGGTCGCGCACGGAATCCTCGCGCGTGTTCGGTACCAGTTTGACCCACTCGTTGTTGGAAGCGATGATATCATTGATTTCATCGAGCGGCACATCGCGCTTGAGCTTGATGGTCAGCGCCTGCGAGTGGCAACGCATGGCGCCTATGCGCACGCAAAGGCCGTCGACCGGGATTTCGGCGCTGCCAAAGTCGGCGCCGCGCCCCAGGATCTTGTTGGTTTCCGCGCCAGCCTTCCACTCTTCCTTCGATTGACCGTTGCCCAGATCCTTGTCGATCCAGGGGATCAGGTTGCCGGCCAGGGGGGCGCCGAACTGCTTGATCTCGTCGGCGCCGTAGCCGCGCTGGGTGGCCAGCACCTGGCGGTCGATTTCCAGGATCGCCGAAGCGGGATTGTCGAGCAGGGCGCGCACCGAACTGTTGATGGTGCCGAACTGCGTCAACAGTTCGCGCATGTGCTGGGCGCCGCCGCCGGACGCGGCCTGATAAGTCATCGACGTCATCCAGTCGATCAAGTCGTGCTGGAACAGGCCGCCCAGGCCCATCATCATGCAGGAGACCGTGCAATTGCCGCCGATGTAATTCTTCACGCCCTTGCCGAGCGCGTCCTTGATGACGTGCAAATTGACGGGGTCGAGCACGATGACGGCGTCTTTTTCCATCCGCAGCGTGGAAGCGGCATCGATCCAGTAACCGTTCCAGCCGGCCGCGCGCAGGCGCGGGAAGACCTCGGACGTGTAATCGCCGCCCTGGCAGGAAATGATGACATCGCACTTTTTCAGCTCGGCCACGTCGCCCGCGTCCTTCAGCGTGGTTTCATTCTTCGCCATCGCCGGCGCGGCGCCGCCCGGATTCGAGGTGGTGAAAAACACCGGTTCGATGTGGGCGAAATCGCCCTCTTCCTGCATGCGCTGCATCAAGACCGAACCGACCATGCCGCGCCAACCTACCAAGCCAACTAATTTCATTTCAATTCCTCACAATGTGTAATACGCTATTTATATGTATTGGTGCCGGATGTATTG
>DMYQ01000351.1:0-1082 GCA_003482555.1 Janthinobacterium sp.
TCGCCGTGCCGGAAGAGCACGACGTCAAGCGCGGCAGGTGGCAGCTTCGCCCCTTTGCCGATGATCCCGCCGTACTTCGCGCTCAATCCGATCGCCAAGACCGAGGCCCGCCTCAAGGTATTGAACAAACTGATCAAGCGCAAGGATGTCACCGCCCTGATCAACGCCTGCGATGCCGGGCGCGAGGGCGAGCTGATTTTCCGCCTGATCGCGCAAAACGCCAAGGCCAAGCAACCGATCCAGCGCCTGTGGCTGCAGTCCATGACGCCGGGCGCGATCCGCGACGGCTTCAGCCACTTGCGCAGCGACGAGGAAATGCTGCCGCTGGCCGACGCGGCCCGCTGCCGCTCGGAAGCGGATTGGTTGATCGGTATCAACGGCACGCGCGCCATGACGGCCTTCAACTCGAAAGAGGGCGGCTTTTATCTGACCACCGTGGGCCGGGTGCAAACGCCGACCCTGTCGATCGTCGTCGAGCGCGAAGAAAAGATCAAGAAATTCGTATCGCGCGACTTTTGGGAAGTGCGCGCCGAATTCGTTTGCGCGGCCGGCATCTACGAAGGCCGCTGGCTCGACTCAAGCTTCAAGAAGGACGAGACGGACCCGGAAAAGCGCGCCGAGCGCCTGTGGAGCAAGGCTGCCGCCGATTCGATCGCGACCGCCTGCCGCGGCCGCCAGGGCAACGTCACCGAAGAGTCGAAACCGACCACCTCGATGGCGCCGGCCCTGTTCGACCTGACCAGCTTGCAAAGGGAAGCGAACTCGCGTTTCGGCTTTTCCGCCAAGAACACCCTGGGTCTGGCGCAAGCCCTGTATGAAAAGCACAAGGTGCTGACCTATCCCCGTACCGATTCGCGCCATTTGCCGGAAGATTACATTCCGACCGTCAAGGCGGCTTTCGAGACGGTGATGGAAAACAATAATTATCACCAGTTCGCCAAGCAGATTCTCGACAAGGGTTGGGTCAAGCCGAACAAGCGCATCTTCGACAATACCAAGATCTCGGATCACTTCGCCATCATCCCGACCACGATCGCGCCGAAGAATTTGTCCGAGCCGGAACAGAAGCTGTACGACCTGGT
>DMYQ01000351.1:1126-1927 GCA_003482555.1 Janthinobacterium sp.
ACGGAAGTGTCCGGCCACAAGTTCAAGACCGAAGGCAAGGTCATGACCAACGCCGGCTGGCTGGCGATTTACGGCAAGGAAGCGGCCGGCGACGACGACAAGGACAATGCCGGCAATCTGGTGCCGGTGGCAAAGGACGAGAAAGTGTTGACGGAAAAAGTCAGCGCCAACGGCCTGGTCACCAAGCCGCCCGCCCGCTACACGGAGGCGACCCTGCTGTCGGCGATGGAGGGGGCCGGTAAGTTGATCGACGACGACGAGTTGCGCGACGCCATGGCCGGCAAGGGCTTGGGCACGCCAGCCACGCGCGCCGCCACCATCGAGGGCTTGCTGACGGAACGCTATCTGATACGCGAAGGGCGCGAGCTGATTCCGACGGCCAAGGCGTCGCAGCTGATGACTTTGCTGCGCGGCCTGGGCGTGAACGAATTGACGGCGCCGGAATTGACGGGCGAGTGGGAATACAAGCTGTCGCAGATGGAAAAGGGTAAAATTTCGCGCGAAGAATTCATGCGTGAAATCGCCCAGATGACGCAAATCATCGTCAAGCGGGCCAAGGAATACGATAACGACACCATTCCCGGCGACTATGCGACGATGACGACGCCGTGCCCGAATTGCGGCAGCGTGGTCAAGGAAAACTATCGCCGCTTCGCCTGCACCAAGTGCGAATTCTCGATGAGCAAGACGCCGGGCAGCCGCCAGTTTGAAATCGCCGAAGTCGAGGAATTGCTGAGCAAGCGCACCATCGGCCCGCTGCAAGGCTTCCGCTCGAAGATGGGACGTCCGTTCGCGGCCATC
>DMYQ01000351.1:1981-2836 GCA_003482555.1 Janthinobacterium sp.
CCAGACGGCGCTGGGGCCGTGTCCGAAGTGCGCCGCCGGCGTCTACGAGATGGGCCTGGCGTATGTGTGCGAAAACAGCGTCGCCAAGCCGAAGACGTGCGACTTCCGCAGCGGCCGCATCATCTTGCAGCAGGAAATTCTGCCCGAGCAGATGGTGAAATTGCTGACCGCCGGCAAGACCGACTTGATGCCGGGCTTCGTATCGCAGCGCACGCGTCGTCCGTTCAAGGCTTTCCTGGTCAAGGGCAAGGACGGCAAGATCAGTTTCGAGTTCGAGGAGCGCAAGGCGAAGGCGCCGGCCAAGGGCAAGGCGGCGGCGGTTGCGGCCGAGACCGACGGCGCCGAGGCGGCCGAAGGCGCGGCGCCAGTCAAGGCGGTGGCGAAAAAAGCCGCCGCCAAGGCGCCGGCGAAGAAGGCGGCAGTCAAGAAGCCGGCTGTCAAGAAGGCGCCCGCCAAGAAAGCGGCTGTCGCCGAATAAGCGGCATCACGCTGGAAATAAAAACGGAGACGGCTTACGCTGGTCTCCGTTTTTTTTGGCTGCGCGGTCGGGCAAGCGGGATCGAAGCGCTTATCGGTCTGGCGCGCTGAGGTCGCTGATGCGCCAGTGCCGCCCGTGCGGCGTGGGCAGGGTGAGGATGTCGCCCGGCACGCGGCGGGACAGTTGCGCCAGGGCCAGGGGCGCGTTGTCGAAGGCGCTGCCGCCCTCCAGCCAGGGACGGTTGGAGGCGACGATACGCCAGGCGCCAGCCACGTCCCGGTGCAGGATGGCGAACTCGCTCCACGGGCCGGCCTCGGAGCGGGGGGCAAACGCGTCCTCCGGACGGCCGCAGGCCCAGGCGGCCCAGGCGTCGGCGA
>DMYQ01000156.1:0-309 GCA_003482555.1 Janthinobacterium sp.
GCTGGCGGCGGTGCCGTCGACGTAGCGCTTCATGATGCCCTGCATGATGCTGGCCAGGCGGAACATATTGAATGCCAGATAAAAATTGAAATCTTCCAGGCGTATCGTCTTGCCGGTGCGCTCGGCATAGCTGCGAATGTATTCCTGCTGCGAGGGAATGCCCAGCGCCTTCAAGTCGAGGCCGGCGATGCCGCGGAACTGGCCCGGGGCGATATGCCAGCTCATGCAATGGTAAGAAAAATCGGCGAAGGGGTGGCCCAGGGTCGACAATTCCCAGTCCAGCACGGCCAGGATGCGGGGCTCGGTCGG
>DMYQ01000156.1:486-6051 GCA_003482555.1 Janthinobacterium sp.
CCGGGCGGGATATTTTGCGGCAGCCAGGCCATCAGCGCGTTCATGGGGGCGATGTCTTCGGTGACGGAAGCCTGGTACTGGCGCGTCCAGCGCTCTATCTGGCGCTGGAAATAATTGCCCGGCTTGCCATAATCGGCCAGGCCGATGGCCGCGTAATCGACCGTGTGCAAGAGGGCGATGACGCGGTTGAGCTCAGCGTAAATGGCGGCCCGTTCGGCCGGCGTCATGCCGGGCAGCGCCTGGTCCCACAGCACCCGGCCTTCGATGAATTCCATGATGTAAAAGGCGCGCCCGAGCACGCTTTCATCGAGGCATAGCGCGTACTGGCGGGCAACGGGAAAGCCGGCCTTGTGGAGCGCGTCCATGACGCGGAATTCACGGTCGACCGCGTGCGCCGACGGCAGCAGCTTGGCGGCCGGGCCCGGCTTGGTGCGCAGCACATAATGCCGCTCGCCCACGCTGAGCTTGAAGGTGGGATTGGATTGGCCGCCCTTGAACTGCGCCACCGTCGGTTCGCCGCCGGGGTAACCCTCGACATGGGCTTGCAGATACGCGCTCAAAGCCGCAACGTCGAATTTCTGCCGTTCCGACACGGGTTTGATGCCGATGAATTCTTCAAACATGTCTTCTCCCGCGGGCGCGCCGCCTTGAAATTGTGAGGCCTATTCTATCCGATTAAAACGAACGATCGTACTATTTATTTTTCGACGCATCAAGCTTGGGAGGCGCGCGATTTCCGGTATTGCTCCAGCAATTGTTACATCGTCGTGTCGCGCGCCCCCTGTTGCAGCGGCATGGCCGGCGCCAGGTTGGCAAAGCGCAGCACCCAGTCGTGTTCAAGCTCGCCGACGTCGAGGGCATTGATGCAGCCGGCCGTTTGCGCGATATTGCCCAGGAATAAGCGCTGGCCGGTCAGCGCGCGCGACAGGATGGCGCGGTTGACGCCGCCGTGCAAGACCAGCAGGGCCGTGTCCCAGCCGCTGTCGGCGCGCAGCCGCGCCAGCGCCGGAAAGACCCGGTCCATCAACTGGCCCACCGTTTCGCCGCCGAGAAATTGCGTGTCTTCCGGGACGACGCCCTCGAAAGCGCCCGTGAAGGCCGCCTTCAAGTCGGCGTCGGCGATGCCGCCCAGCCGTCCGCCGCGCAATTCCGCGAATGCCGGCCAGGTGTCGATGGCGATGGCCTGGCCCGTCGCGGCCAGCACCCGGGTCGCCGTTTCCACCGTGCGCGGCAAGCCGGAAACGATGACGCGGTCGAAGCGAATGGCTTGCTGGGCGAACAGGCGGCCGGCCGCGTCGGCCTGGGCGCGACCAAGCTCGGTCAGGGGCACGGCGTCGGGCGGGAAGGGATTGCCGGCGGCGTCGAAATAGGCCACGCTGCCATGGCGCATCAGGAAGATGCGCCGCCGTGGCGTCGCCGCCGACACCATGCCTAGAAAAAGACGGCGGTGCGGGTGATGATGGCGCCCGTGTTGCCGTAGGGCGCCTTGGCGCGCACCGAACCGGTGTTGGCGTTGCCGTCGTCGAGCTTGCTGTCTATCTGCTCGGCGAAGGATTCCGGCAAGTTGTCGAAGCGCACGCCGTTGCCGGAACGCCCACCCACTTCGTCGTCGTACAGGTAGACGGCGCCGCCTTGCGCGCTGGTCATGAATTGCGTGCTGCCGTTGTAAGAACCGGTGATGAAACCGCCCAGCGCCAGGTGTTGCGGCGCCAGCGCGAATTCGCGCGGCTGGCCGTCGCCGATCTGGCCGTCGCCATTGCCGTTGCCGGCCGAATTGGGCACGTGCAAGGTACCCTGGATGTCGTCGCCGGGCAGGGCGCGGAACTTGTCCTGGTAGGCGTTCACGGCCGCCGACAGCGAATTCGATTGCTGGATGATGTTCTTGACCTTGGCGCTGTCGATCAAGCCCTGGCCTTTCAATACGCCGCCCAGCAACAGGCCGATGATGACCAGCACGATGGCGATTTCAACCAGAGTGAAGCCTTGCTGACGGCGGGGAAGAGATGACATGGGATATCCTTTGTGAAATCGCAACTTGCATTGCAGAACTTATATGCTGATTTTAAAGCAAATTTCATCGCGCCGCCGCTAAGTTCCTCGGAAAGGCCGGGCTTTTTCGCGGCGCGCCGCGATTCGCTCAATGCGTGGGTGTCGGGCGCCCGGCCTGGCGGGCCGCGAGTTCGTCCAGGCGGCCCGCCAGGAAGGCCAGTTCGTGCGGGTCCGTGATCAAGCCGTCCTGTATCAGGGCGCCGATCAGGGTTCTTGCACTGTCGAGTTCGTTCATGTCTTCCAGCATGAACACTTCCAGTTCGCGGGCCCAGGGCGGCACGCCCGGGCCGGTGGCGCGCTCGCGTATGGCGCGCGCATATTCCCGCGCCAGCGGCAAGTCGTGCAAGCCGTGTCGGGCGACCAGGGCCGCGTGCGCCATCCACGGCCAGCGCCGGTTCGGGTCTTCGGCGAAGTGGCGGGCCACGAAGGCGAGCATGAGACGCTGGCGCGCCGGGTCGGCGACGGCGCCATACACTTCGCTGGCCGCCAACAGCGGGTACTGGCTGCGCGGGTCGAGCGCCAGGGCGGCGTCCAGCCAGGTCGCCAGGCGCGGGTAGTCCAGGCTGTTCCACGCCAGGCTGAGGCCGGCCTGATCGTCGTAGCCTTGCAGATACAGCATGAGCAGCTTGGACAGGGCGAGCGGTTCACCCAGGCTGGCCAGGCGCAGGGTGGCGGCGGCCGGCGCCGGCGGCAGCGGGCGGGCCCGCGCGGCCGGTGCCGGCTGCGCCTGGTGCCACAACACTTGCAGCGCCAGGCTCAGCACCAGGGCCCAGCGCACGGCGGGCGGCACGGCCGCCAGCGGTTTGATGTCCATCCTGGCGCCAAGCTTGAAGAACTTGAAGCCCATCAGATGCTCTTGCGGTACAGGTCGAACAGGGCGGCGGCCGTTGTCAGGCTGACATAGAGCGCCGTTTGGGCCAGCAGGGCCAGCAGCGCGGCGCCGTCGCCGCTGTGATACAGCAGCCAGTCGGTGCGCGTGAACCCATCCAGGCCGGGCAGCACGGCGGCGATCAAGTCGATGCCGGCGCTCATCGCCCGCTGCGCCGCCGAGTGCGAGGTGAAGCGGCCGTGGCCGATCAACTGCAAGCCGCCGATGCCGCGCGCCAGCAGGTAAAATCCGCCCGAAGCGGCCAGCGCCGGCATCACCTGGTTGAAGCTGAGCGCGCACAGCAAGCTGAAGGCGGCCACTATCCACAGTTCGCACAGCAACGACAAGCTCCACAGCGCGGCTTGGGCGAAGGGCGCGAAAAACAGGCCGAGGCCGCCGAACAGCAGGGCCGGCAGCAGAGCCAGGACGGCGAAACCGCCGAGTTTTCCGAACAGATAGGCGGCGCGCGGCATCGGTAGGGCCAGCAACAGTTCCAGGCCCTTGTCGTTGGCTTCGCGCACCATGCTGGTGACGACGAAGGTGGCCATCAGGAAGACGGCGGCCAGGCGCAGGGCGGCGGCCAGCAGCGCGGCCTGGACTTGCCGGCTTTCCGTCAGCGCCAGTTCGTCGAGGAAGCCGGCCAGGCCGACGGCGGCCACGGCGGCCAGCGCGAACAGCCAGATCAGCCGGTTGCGCAAGGCTTCCAGCAAGGTATAGCTGGCGATGGTGAGGGTCGGCTGTAACACTATTGCGGCAGCCTTTGCGCTGTCACCATGCGGTTGTACAGGATGTTCGGCGACAGCCAGACGACGATGTCGTCGAATTCGCCGCCCGGCGCGGCCCGCCTGTCGCTGGCGCTTCGGCTGACGAAGGTGGTGGCGGAGGCGGCGTTGAGCGCTTCGTCGGCATTGGTCGAAGACGGGTTGGCGATGCGCACGCCCTGTTCGCTGGTGCCGCCATAACCGTTCTTGCCATGCGACAGGATCACGGCGGGGATGTCGTTGGCGGCCGTGGCCGGGGTCAGGCGGCCGGCGTCGTCGCGCGTGGCGACGCTGATGTCGCGCGGGCTGGTCAGGGTGAATGGCGCGCCGCTGTCGCTGAAGGCTGGCGTGACGCTGTAGCGGAACAGGTGGTTCCAGCTGTCGCTTTTCGGCAAGCCCAGGGTGGCCCAGGGCAAGAAACCCTGGCGCTTTTCATTGCTGCAGCGCTGGGCGCCGCGGTCTTCCAGGCCGTTCGTGGCCGAGATCGCGGGGCAGGGCAGGTAGCGGTAGCGCAGGGCGAAACCGATCAGCGCTTCCTTGGCCTCGTCCAGCGCTTTTTGCGTGTCGCCAATCCGGCGCTGTTGCATCTGCATGCCGAGCGGCGTGATCAGCCCGCCTATCATCAGGCCGACGATCACCAGCACGATGGCCATTTCGACCAGGCTGAAGCCACGTTGTGTCATTTTCATGGGGTTCAAATAAGGATCAAGGTAAATTATGCGCCGCGCGCATGCGTTTATACAGCATCGGCAAGGCGACCCAGGCCACCAGGTCGTCAAACTCGCCGCCCGGCAAGGCGCGCTCGGCGCTGGCGACGCGGGAAATAAAGTGGACGCTGGCGGCGTTGTTGGCCGCTTCGTCGACGTTGCCACGCGCAACATTGGCCTGGGCGGCGCCGGCCACGCTGGTACCGAAATTGTTTTTGCCGCTGGAATACACGACGAAGGGTGCGCACGGACTGGACAAGGTGCAAATGTCTTGTCCCGCCAGATAGCTGAAGGCGCCACCCGGCAGGCGCGTGCGCACCGTCTTGCCGGCCACGGCCGACAGGGATTGCACCGGGGCCCGGGTGAAGACGGGCGTGACGCTATAGCGCAGCAACTTCCCCCAACTGTCGGCGCCCTCGATACCCAGGGTGACCCAGGGCAGGAAACCGGTGCAGGCCGAGTCGCTGTCGCCGCAGGGGGCGGGATTTTCGCTGCCGTCGAGGGCCGACAGCGCCGGTCGCGGCAGCCGGCCGTAGACGGTCGCAAAGCCGAGCAGGGCGTCGTTGGCCCGCGTCAGTGCGAGCAGGGTGCGGCGTTCGCGCGCCGCCTGCAAGTTGTTGTTGCCGAGTGCGCTGATCAGCAGGGTGGCCGCACCCAGGCCAACCACGGCCAGCAAGATCAGCAGCACGATGCCGTCCTGGCGCGGCGGGCGCACGGGGCCGGACCGACGCGGCGTTGGCGGGTGGCAGAGCAACTGACAGACCTTGCGCGATACCGGGCGGGCCACCAGACGAACCACCAGGCGGGCGGCAAGGCGGACATCAACGCCCATCGGCTTCCCCCACCGTACCCTCGTCGGCCTTGTAGCTCTGCCCCGGTTTCAGCACCACCTTGCGGCCGGACGGCAGGCGCAGCGACAGCGTGGCATCCTTGCCGAGGGTGTTGGCGGCGTCGTTTTGCGGCACCTGGTTCAGCCACACGGTCGACTTGCCGCTGCTGCGGCGCACGATGCCGTTCAGCTCCACCGGCGCCGGCGCGGCCGGGGGCGGCGGCGCGGCGGCCGCTTCCTGGGCCACCACGCTGGCGGCTTGCTCGGCCGGCCTGGCCACGCCGCCGTCGCGCAAGGCGTCTAGCTGGGCCCGTTCGGACGGGGTGGCGAACAGGCGCCCCAGTTGCGGCG
>DMYQ01000156.1:6154-6789 GCA_003482555.1 Janthinobacterium sp.
GGCGCCTGCGCCCGGGCCGGCGCGGCCAGGGTCGACGCCGCCAGCAAGCATGCCGCAAAGTGCGCGGCGAAGAGCGCAGTGAAGGGTGCGGTGGGCCTCATTTGGCCGCTCCGGCCGGCGCCGCCGCCGCGCCCAGGGTGAGCCAGTACAGGGTGCAGTCGGCCGCCAGGGTGGGCGCGATGGCGCCGTTTTGCACGGCCGAAGTACGCTTGAGCGAACAATCCTGCAGCGCGTAATAACTGCGCCGCTTCAAGTCGTCTAGGAAATTGAACAAGTCCATTTCGTGCAATAAATCCATATGCAGGCTCATGCGGCTGGCGCGCAGGCGGTAGTCGCCCAGCGGCATGCGCGCTTCCAGCCTGACCCCTTGCTGGGCGTCGATTTCGTAGGTGATGGGCAGCAACTTGCGGCCTTCCTGGATGTGTCGGATCGCATCGATCCACTCGAGGCGGTTTTCCTCGCCGATCAAGCCCTTGTTGCGCAACTCGATGAATTGCGGCTGGTAGCTGCGGATTTCCAGTTTTTCATTTTCAACGTGGCTGAGCTGATCGAAGGCGACGCCGCGCAACTGCTGGGCCTGCACCAAGCGGGCGCTCTGGCGCTGCAGATACCAGGCGCTGACGCCGATCAGGCCC
>DMYQ01000156.1:6962-12090 GCA_003482555.1 Janthinobacterium sp.
TGCTCATGGATTCCAGGCCAGGTTGAGGATGAATTTGGCCTTGCCGTCAAGGGTCTCGGTGGCGGCCTTGCCGGCCAGTTTCACGTTCGGGCGCACGTCGAGCGGGGTTTGCTCGATTTCCACGCTCAAATGGGGGTGGCGCGCCAGCTCGCGTATCAATTGCTGCATGCTGCCCAGGGCGCTTCGGTAATCGTTTTGCGACAGCTTGACCTCGGCTTCCACGCGCAGGGTTTGCCGCGGTTGAACGGGAAAGCCGATCAGCAGCGAAGAAATCGGCGCGGCGGGGCTATTTTCGGCGCGCGGCCGGCCGGCCGGCAAATCGACTTTCCAGTCGAGTTGCAGCAGATTGATTTGCGGCACGCGATCGAGGGCTTCGCTCAAGATTCCCGTCAGCGCCAGCGGCGTCGGCGCCTGCGTCGTCACCAGGTGGTCGATGGTGACGGCCGCTTTCATGTTGCGGGTCTTGTCCACCTGGGGCGGCAACGATGACATGATGCCGTGATAGCGCACGTCGAAGGCGCGCGCCTCGGCCCGCAGCCGGGCGTCGGCGACGGAAGCGTCGACGATGCCCCACAGGTTCGCTCCCACGGTCAGCACGGTGGCGGCGGCCAGCGCGGCGCTGGCGCCGAACAGGGCGATGCGGGCCCGCCACAACTGGTAAAAGCGGGCCCGCGCGCCGAGCGCGTAATGACTGGCGGGCGGATGCCTGGCCAACAGGTTCAGCAGCAATTGGTCGCTCAGGGCGGGCGCGGCGTCCAGGCCGAGGCGCCCGGCCGCCTTTTCCATGGCGATGAAGCGATAAGTCAGTTCCTGGCCGTCGTGGCAGTGCGGCGCCAGCGCCGCCATCTGCCCCAGCGGCGCCAGGATGACCGCGTGCAGCACGTCGCCCCGTTCCAGCGCGCGCGTGCTGGTCAGGAACTGGTGCGTCTTGGCGGTCTCGCCGGCCAGGTTGACGACGACGCCGTCGCGGTCGATGGCCGGGGTCAGGCGGCTGAAGCGCAACTGCCCGTCCTGGAAATAGCTTTGCCGCACGCCGCCCGACTGGCGCGTCACCATCAGCAGGTGCTGGTTGAAGATCCGCAAGCCCTGCACCAGTTGCGCGCCCAGGAAACTGGCCGAATACATGCCGGCCAGGGGAGTGCGAGCCAGTTCCAGGGCCGCCAGCCAGGGCTGCGGCAGGGCGGGATTGGTGAGCGCGGAAAACAGTACTTGATCGTCGCGCCGGCCGTCTTCGTCGCGGCCCTGGACGCTGGCCATGCGGAAGGGCGTGTCGCGGTATAACTGGGTCAGGCGGCGCAGCAACAGGGCGCGCCCGGTCTTGCCGCCCACGTGGGGCAGGCTCTGGCGCTGGAAATCCTCTTCGATCAAGTCGGTCAGCAGATAGGCCGGCGTATTGTCGCGGCTCTCCAGGTAGGCGGCGAACGCTTCCAGGCCGGCGGCGTCGTTGGCGAAGACGTGGCCGGGCCCGAGCTTGCCCTGGTGCCACTGGTAAGCGCACAGTTGTTCGCTGGTGAGATAAAATAATTGTTTGCGGAACACTGTCGGCCTCAGGTTTTGATCTTGCTGATCGTGTCGTAGATCGGCCCCAGCACCGACAACATGATCCAGCCCAGCAGCAGGCCGAGGATGACGGTCATGGCCGGCTCTATCATGGCCTGCACCTTCTCTATCATTTCCTTGACTTCGCGGTTATAGAAATAGCTGACGTTGCGCAGGGCCGCGTCGAGCGAGCCGGTGGCTTCGCCCACCTTGAGCATGCGGATCACCAGCGGTGGGAAGATGCCGGTGTTCTGGAACGCGGCCGTCACGCCCTGGCCCTCGGAAATGAGCTGGGCGGCGCGGCGCAGGCCGGCGGCCACGACGCGGTTGCCGACGATGCCCTCGGAGAGGCGAATGCATTCGAGGATGGTGATGCCTGACGCGTACATCAGGGCGAAAAAGGTGGCGAAGCGGGCCAGGATGATCTTGTGCAGCACCGGCCCCACCATCCACACGCGCAGCTTGAAGCCGTCGAAGGCGTAGCGGGCGGCGCCGCCGCGGCTGATCGCCGCGCGGGCGCCAAAAAAGCCGGCCAGCGGCAGCGCCAGCAGCACGTACCAGTAATCGATGAAGATGCCGGAGACGAAAATGAGGGCCTTGGTGTGGAAGGGCAGTTCGCCGCCCATGTTGCGGATGAAGGCGGTCAGTTGCGGCACCAGGTAAATCATCAGGAAAAACGTCACCGCCGTCACGACCAGGCCCACCACCAGCGGATACATGATGATTTTCTTGGTTTGCGCGGCCAGTTCGTCTTGCCACTTCAAGCTGTCGGACAGGTTCTTGAACACTTCCGCGATCTTGCCGCTGTGCTCGCCCGCCGTGATCAGGCTGGTGAAGGTGGCGTCGAAGATGTCGGGGTGGGCGGCCAGGGCGCCCGACAGTTGCAAGCCGCCCTCTATGCTTTCGATTAATTCCGTCACCACTTCGCGAAAACGCGGGTGGTCGAGGCTGTCGCGCAAATCGTTCAAGCCTTCCAGGATGGGCACGCCGGCCCCCGTCAACTGCTCCATGTGGAAGCAAAAATTGATCAAGTCGGCGCGCCGCACCACCCGCTTGCCCAGCAAGACCATGCGCTGGCCGGAGACGTGGAAGTCGATCAAGTCGAGCTGCATGCGGTGCAGGCGCAGCTCCAGGTCGGGCACGTTGGCCGCGTCCATATTGCCGGGGATCAGGTGGCCGGCGCCATCCATCGCGCGGTAGGCGTAGAGCGGCATCAGCTCAGGCGCCCCGTCAGGTCGACCACGCGGCCCACTTCTTCCAGCGTGGTCAAGCCCTCGCGCACGCGCCGCACGCCGTCGTCGACCAGGGACAGGAAGCCGCCCGCGGCGGCCGCCTTTTTCAATTCGCGCGAGGTGGCCCGGCGCGCCATCAACTCGTCGAGTTCCGGCGTCATCTTCAACAGTTCGATGATCGCCATGCGGCCCTTGTAGCCGTGGTGGGAACAGCGATCGCAGCCGACGGCCCGGTAAATGCGCACCTCGGGGGCGTCGGCGGCCAGGCCCAGCAGGCGGCGCTCGATGGCGTCGGCCGGACCGGCCTGGCGGCAGTGCGGGCACAGTTTACGCACCAGGCGCTGGGCGATGATGCCGATGATATTGCCGGCCATGATATCGGGCAAGATGCCGATGTCGAGCAAGCGCGAAGCCGAGCCGATGGCGGAATTGGTGTGCAGGGTCGAATACACCTGGTGGCCCGTCATGGCCGCCGAAAACGCCATTTCCGCCGTTTCCTTGTCGCGGATCTCGCCCACCAGGATGATGTCGGGATCTTGCCGCATCATGGAACGGATGCCGTCGGCGAAGCCCATCTTGGCCGATTCGTTGACCGAGGTCTGGCGTATCATATTCATCGGATACTCGACCGGATCTTCCAAGGTCATGATGTTGACGCTCTCGGTATTGATGTGATTCAAGATCGAATACAGGGTGGTGGTCTTGCCGCTGCCGGTGGGGCCGGTGACCAGGATCACGCCGTCCGGACGGGCGATCATCAGCTTGAGCAAATTGAGTTCGGTCTCGGCCAGGCCCAGGGCTTCCAGCGGGACGATGCCTTTTTGCCGGTCGAGCACGCGCAGCACGAAGTTTTCGCCGTGCGTGGTCGGCTGGGCCGAGGCGCGGAAGTCGATCTGGCGCCCGGAAAACTTGATCGAGATGCGCCCGTCCTGGGGCGCCCGGGTCTCGGCGATGTTCATATTGCTGATCACCTTCAGGCGCACGGCCATCGCCGGCCAGTAGGATTTGTGCAGGCTGCGGATCTGGCGCAAGATGCCGTCGATGCGGTAGCGGATGCGCAGGAAGGACTGTTCCGGCTCGAAGTGGATGTCGGAGGCGCTGTTTTGCACGGCGTCGGCCAGCAGCGCGTCGATCAGGCGCACCATCGGCTGGCTGTACTCGTCGGAGACCGTGCCCAGGCTCTGGTAATTGACTTCGCCCGTCTCGATTTCCAGCAAGATGCCGTCGATCGACAGCTCGAAGCCGTAGTACTGGTCGATGGCGCGCGAGATATCGGACTCGTTCGCCAGCAGGGGCGTGATGGTGATGCCCTTGACCAGCATGGCGCTGATCTGGTCGAGGGCGACGATGTTGCTGGTGTCGGCCATGGCCAGGATCAGGTTGTCCTTGTCCCTTTCGTAGACGATGGGGAAGACGCGGTAGCGCTTTGCCGTTTCCTTGGGGATCAGCTTGAGGGAAATGGCGTCCACCACCAGGCTGCTCAAGTCGGCGCTCTGCTGGTTCAGGTTTTCGCTGAGCGCTTCGCGCACGGTCGCTTCCGTGACGAAACCCAGCGTGACGAGCAGCTTGCCCAGCAACTCGTTATTCTGCCTTTGCTCGATCAGGGCGATGCGCAACTGGTCTTCGCTGATGACGCCTTTCTGTATCAGCAGTTTGCCGAGCGGGAGTTTGACTTGTTCGGACATGGCTTCTTATTCGGTGTGGACGGGCGCGGCCGCGGCGGGGCTTGGACTTGGGGCCGGGGCCGGGCGGGCTGCGGCCGTGGCCGCGCTCAGCTCGCGCATGCGCTTGTGCACGGCGTCGCGGCTGAAGTCGCCGGGATTGTTTTGCGCCAGCGCCAGGGCGCGCTGATAATAGCTCAGCGCCAGTTTGCCCTGGTTCAGGCGATCCAGGCCGACGGCCAGGTTGAAGGCGTAGTCGGCATTCTCGGGTGTGGCGCCGAAAGCGCGGAAAAACATTTGCTGGGCTTCCTGCCAGCGCGCCTGCTTGGCGTACAGATTGCCCAGTGCGAACAACACCGGGCCGGCCTCGGGCCCGCGCTGCAAGATGGCTTTCAGGCGCGCCTCGCTTTGCACCGGGTCGCCCTGGCGCACGCCGATCAAGCCGGCCAGCGCATCGGCGTCGTTGGGGTCGAGTTCCAGCAGGCGCAGGTAATACGAGGCCGCCGCCGGCCCCTGGTTGTCGCGCACCGCGACGGCGGCCAGGCCGAGCAGGGCGTCGCGGTTGTTCGGGTCCTGGCTGGCCACGGCTTCATACTGGTGCCGCGCGGCGGTCGAGTCGCCGGCGCTGAAAGCCTGGTAGGCGCTTTGCAGGGTGGGATTGACGCGCGGCGCGACGCTGCTGCGCACTACCTTGAT
>DMYQ01000156.1:12262-15337 GCA_003482555.1 Janthinobacterium sp.
GCTTGTTGCTGTTGCTGCATTGCCAGTTGTGGCGGCGCTTGCTGCTGCTGCGCCAGCTGCGGCGCGGCCGCCTCCCCGCTCGGGTCGCGCCACAACACCGTGCCGTCGGCCTTTTCTTCGAGCGGCGCGCTCGCTGACGCCGGCGGCGTGGCGATGCTGCCGGCCGCCAGCGGCGGCGGCATCGGCACCATCGGCAAGTCGGCGCCGGCGCCGGGCGCGGTGGTGGCTTTCCAAAACCAGAAACCGCCGCCGCCCAGGGTCAGCAGCAGGATGGCGCACAGTCCGGCCAGCCGGATCGTGCCCGGCTCGACCATCAGCGGCTTGCGCGGCGCGCTCTTGGCGCCGGGTTTGGTGGCGGGCCTGGGCCTGGGCCTGGGCTTGGCTTCCGCTTTGGCGCGCGAATAATCGGGGCGTGGCGCTTCGCGCGCGCTCTCCGCCGGCCGCGCGGGGCGCGCCGTGAAGTCTTGCGCCGGCGCCTCGGCCGACGCCGTCCGCGGCGCTTCGCCGGTGTTCGGCCCGGCCTCGGTCAGGGGCGACAGGCTCAGCTCGGCGTTCGGGGCGACGGGCGCCGCGTCCACAGGGGCCAGCGAGAGTACCTCGTCGTAGGCTTCGGACGGCTTGTCCAATTCGATTTCGTGCACGCTATTCTGCTTGGCGCGTTCGGCTTTCTTAAGCGCCTGCATCAACAGACTCATGATCCCCCCTTGCCATTGGCGGGCAAGCTCAATGCCGAATAGGGCGCGGGCTTGGCGGCGTCCGGCTTGGGCAGCAGATAACGGTAATCCTTGTATTCGCCGTCGATGCCGCCATCCTTGACCACCACCGGCCGGATAAAAATGACCAGCTCGGTCTTGCTGCTCGACTCGTTGCGGTAAGAAAACAGGTTGCCCACCAGCGGCAGCTGGCTCAGGCCGGGCACGCCATCCTTGGCGTTGTCGACCGAGTCCTGCATCAGTCCGCCCATCACGGCGATCTGGCCGCTGTTGACCTTCATGATCGATTCCAGTTCGCGCGCCTGTATCACGGGCACCTTGCTGACCACGTTGCCGGCGGCCAGGGCCGGGTTCGGGTCTTGCACATAGCCGACGATGCGGGTGATGGTCGGGCGCACGTTCAGGGTCACTTCGTCGCTGGCCGAAATCTGCGGCGTCACGCTCATGACGAAACCGACCGGCACCGTTTCCAGCCGCGATTCATAGGTGGCCGGGGTGGCGACGACCCCGTTCGTGCCGAGCACGGCCGGGGTGACCTTGATGGTGAAGAAGACGTTATTGTCGACCACCTTGAGCAGGGCCGTCTGATTGTTCAAGACGCTGATTTTCGGGCTCGACATGACCTTCACCTTGCCGAACGATTCGAGCAACTGGATGGTCGCCGCGATATTGCCCAGGCGCGAAGTGGGTAGCAGATTGGCCACGAACATGCCCGGCGTGACACCCGGCGTGACGGCGGAGGACAGGGCGGCGCTGCCGACCTGTCCCTGGGTCAAGTTCAGGCTGCTGTTCAGACGCGACCAGTTGATGCCCTGCTGATACTGGTCGCTCAGGCGCACCTCGATGATGGTCGCTTCGATCAACACCTGGCGCTTGGCGCTGCCGAGCACGATATCCATAAATTCCTGGATTTTCTGATGCTGGCGGGCGGTTGCGCGCACGGCGATCAAGCCGCCCTCGACGTTGACGACGACCGAGGAGGGAGCCCCCTTGTTGGCCAGCTTGGGCGGCGGCATGGCCGCGTCGTTTTGCTGGCTGGCCATCGGCATGGCGATGCCCTGGCCCTGGGCTTGATTCTGACCCTGGCCCTGATTCTGGTTTTGTCCCTGATTTTGCCCCTGAGCCTGATTGCCATTCTGGTTGCGATTCTGCCCGGCCACCTGCTGGTTCACCTGTTCGAGGGGGTCGCTCAGCGGATCGTTGAGCGTGGTCTCGCGCAGCATGTCGCGGATGTTTTTTTCCAGGCTATACCAGAAATTGTTTTCCGAGCGGTTCACCACCGAGGTTGTCGAGTTATTGTTGCCGCCCGTATTGTCGTTGCCGCCGCCGCTGTTCGAGCCGCTGCCGGCGGTGGAAATCTGGGTGGCGATGTTGACGCTGCTGTTCGTGCTGCGCGCCATGTTGACGTAGTCGACCTTGTAATTGCGCCACTCCGGCAAGTCCGGCAACACCACCAGATTATTGCCCTCGATTTCATAGCGCATATCGACTTGCCGGGCAATGCGGTTGAGCAACTGCGGCAAAGTCTGGTTTAGCGCGTTCAAGGTCACGCTGCCCTCGATGCCGGGGTGGATGTCGACATTCATGCCGGCGTCGCGCGCCAGCGCGAACAGGAGCGACTGCACCGGCACCCGGTGCACGGTGACGCTATAGGTTTCCACCTTGGCGGCGGCGCTCGGCGGGCGCAGTGCCGTGCTGTGCTGCACCGGCTCGGGTATCGTACCGGCCGCGCGCGGCGTCTCCGTGATGTGGGAGGGGGAATTCGGGAGCGAGGGCGCGGCGCAGGCGCTCAGCAGTGCGCAGCAGACGAGGGGAAACAAAGGCGCAGCATTTCTTTTCATTGATGGTTCCGCTCGAAAGCTCGCTAAAATATTATGTTTTTAAAATTGTAACCACCATGATCCAACAAAAGCAATCGTATCGCAAATGTTTGCTCGGCAATTGCGCAAATAAGGGGTGGACGCTGGTTTTATTTGTCTCTTCACCACAGATCGGCGCCGCCGGCTTGATTTACTTCGGCGCGGATGGCGGCGATGTCGCGGATTTGCGGACGGTAGGGGCCTTGTTCGGAGAGCAGGGCGCGCACCGCCTCGGCCTGGGCCAGGGTGGCGAAGCTGCCGTAGATGATGGCGATATTGCTGACGCCGTCGACTCGCAGCGGATAAGCGTGCACCAGTTGCAAGCCGATGGCGGCGCGCGTGGTGCGCAAAAACGCATCGATGTCGGCCCGCTTGGAAATGGGCATGACCATGATTTGCAGCGCCAGTTGGCGCTCCGGCTGCGCCCGCAGCCATTGTTTGCTGCTGACCAGGCTTTCTTGCAGGGGCTGGTCTGACACGGCGGCTGGTACAGACGCGGGCGC
>DMYQ01000156.1:15429-18499 GCA_003482555.1 Janthinobacterium sp.
CAGGCGCAGGCGCGATCGCTTGCGCCGCGGCTGCGCGCGGTTGCGCGACTGCGACCGCGCGCGTGGGGCCGGCCGGCCAAGCCAGGGCCGCCAGCAAGCCCGCCACAACCAGAACGGCGGCGGCGCCCAAGGCGTCGCGCCGGCTGAAGCGCGGTTCGCGGGCGAAGGCGCTGTCGCGGATCGCTTCTTGCACATGACGGGCGCCGACGCCGCTGGCATCGTCGGTGAAGGCGGCCAGCAGGGCTTTGTCCGCCAGAATATTGATGCGCCGCACGATCCCCTCCGAGACGGCGCCTATCTTGCGCACGGCCTGAGGACTGAACAGCGCAGGCCCCCGGTAGCCGGCGGCGCCCAGGCGGAAGGCGAGGAAGTCGGGAATCAGGGCCGCTTCCATGGGCGGCACGGAAAAACTGTGGGTGATGCGCTCCTTTAACTGGCGCATTTGCGGCAGGTTCAGGCTGGCGTCCAGTTCCGGCTGGCCGAACAGCACGATTTGCAGCAACTTGTTGTAGGCCGTTTCCAGATTGGTCAGCAGGCGGATTTCTTCCAGGGTGGCCAGCGGCATCGCCTGCGCCTCTTCCACCAGCAACAACACCTGGCGGCCGGCCGTGTGCTTGTCGATCAAGTCGCCGTGCAGGAGGCGCAGCACTTCGTCGGTGCGCTTGCCGCCCACGGCCAGATTGAGTTCGCCGGCGATCGCGTACAGCACTTCCTCCGGGCCGAGGCTGGGATTGACTAAATAGATGACGTCGATATGCGGCGGCAGCACGCTTTCGAGCATGCGGCACAGCATGGTCTTGCCGCTGCCGACCTCGCCGGTCACCTTGACGATGCCTTCGCCGTGCGTGACGGCGTACAACAGGGCGTCGAGGATGGCGCCGCGGGTGTTGCCGCCATAAAAAAAGGCGGGATTGGGGGTGATGCCGAAAGGCGCCTGGTTCAGGCCAAAGTGAACTTGGTAAATGGGGGCTTGGGGGGCGTGGCGCATGGTCAGGCGATGCAATGCATGAAGGCGAGTTCCAGGGTGGGCGCGGCGTAGGCGGCGCGGCACTCGGCCGGCGTGCCGACGAAACGGATGGCGCCGTCGTGCAAGATGGCCAGGCGGTCGCTCATTTCCTCGACGTCGGCCAGTTCGTGCGAAGTGAAGAAGACGGTGCCGCCCCGCTCGCGCAAGCCGCGCAACTGTTGCTTGAGCAGGGCGCGCGCCTTTGGGTCCAGGCCGCTCATCGGCTCGTCGAGTACCAGCATCGGTTTGTCGGTCAGCAGGCAGGCGGCCAGGCCCAGCTTTTGCGTCATGCCTTTCGAATAGGCGCGCACGGGACGGGCCAGCGCGGTCGCTTCCAGGTCGAGCGCGGCCAGCATGGCGTGGACCCGCGCCGCGTCGCAGGCGATGCCCTGCAATTTCAACACATAGTTCAGGAAGTCGCTCCCGGTCAGGTAGTAGGGCGGCATGAAGCGTTCCGGCAAGAAAGCGAGCGGGCGGCGGGCGGCGGGCAGGCGGTGGCTCAGGCCGAAGATCTCGATGCCGCCGGCGTCGATGGCGCAGAAATCGAAGAGGCATTTGATCAGGCTGGTCTTGCCGGCGCCGTTCACGCCCACCAGGGCGAAACATTCACCGGCCCGGATGTCGAGGTCGACGCCGCGCAGCACCGCGCTCTTGGCGTAGCTTTTGGCGAGCTGTTGGAATCGGACTGCGACAGCGCTCATGACAGGTGGGTGGTGGCGGACGGTAGCGCATTATCGTGAAGATATGCCCTTGCTCGCAAGCGAAAACAGTGTAAAAAATGAAAAATACCCAAGAAAGAGTGACTTCTATGCAAAAACCTGCTTTTAATAATCAATCAACAAATTTGCCGAGCTCGCTTGGTCGCCATAGCGCGCAGCGGTTCGCAAAAGTCGTACCAGGCCGCTCGCCTGATGGTAAAAACACAATTCACGCGAATCGGCCCGTGGCGCACGCATTGCCGGGCCCGCCGCGGGCGCCACCTCCTGTTGCTCGCCGCCCATTCGCTCGCCGCGCGCCAAACGCGGCGGGCCCGGGAAGAGCGGCCATCGCCTTGTGGAAATTTCCACCAAAAATTCAGGCTTTCTCCTCAAAAAGCTGCGCGCGGCGAGAAAAATCGCGATTGATCCCGCTGTCAGCCCCGCTTTCTGGCATAAAATGGGCCGCAGCTTAATGCTCTAGATCAATAATTTGAGGGGTAGTCATGGCACGGCCAGAAAAAGTCCGCCTGGGGGAAATTTTGGTGCAGCAAAAGCTGCTCTCCGAAGAACAGTTGGGCCTGGCGTTGACGGAACAAAAGCGCACCGGTCGCAAGCTGGGGCGGGTGTTCGTCGAAAACGCTTACGTGACGGAAGAGCAGATTTCCGGCGCGCTGGCCAAGCAGTTCGACATCCCCTACATCAATCTGAAGTTTTACAACATCAGCGCCGACATCGTGCGCCTGCTGCCGGAAACCCAGGCGCGGCGCTTTCGCGCGCTGGTGCTGGAAGACCGCCGCGGCGCCTTGCTGGTCGGTATGTCGGACCCGACCGATCTGTTCGCCTACGACGAGATCGCGCGCCTGGTCAAACGCAACATCGAACTGGCCGTGGTCAACGAGAGCGAGGTGCTGGCCGCCATCGACCGCATCTACCGGCGCACCGAGGACATCACCGAACTGACCCGCGAGCTCGAGCAAGACCTGGGCGACACCTCGGTCGACTTCGGCGCGCTGGCCGTCAACCCGGGCCTGGAAGAGGCGCCCATCGTCAAACTGCTGCAATCGGTGTTCGACGACGCCACCCAGGTGCGCGCTTCCGACATCCACATCGAGCCGCAAGAGGCGCGCCTGCAAATCCGCTTCCGCATCGACGGCGTGCTGCACTTGCAGACCGAGGCCGACATCAAGATCGCCACCTCGCTGGCGCTGCGCCTGAAGCTGATGTCGGATCTGGACATTTCCGAAAAGCGGCTGCCGCAGGATGGCCGCTTCGCCATCCGCGTCAAAAACCAGCGCATCGACGTGCGTATCTCGACCATGCCGACCCAGTACGGCGAATCGGTGGTGATGCGGCTCTTGAATCAGGG
>DMYQ01000231.1:0-10120 GCA_003482555.1 Janthinobacterium sp.
TTCGGCAACGGCTGCTCGGACGGCAGCAGCGACGCTTCGCTGTTCGGCAAGAAGAAGCACGGCTCGACGATCTTTGTCGAGATGCCGAAGTCGCGTAAAAACAAGATGGCTTGAGGCCGGAGGAGATCGACATGAAACACTACCAGGTATTCTCGACCCTGCTGCTGTATCCGGAAGCGGAGCTGGTGGCCCACTTGCCCGAGCTGGCGCAGGCGCTGGCCGCCACCCCGCGCTGGCTGGAGCGGCTGCGGCCCCTGTTCAACCACCTGGCGGACAGCGAATTGATCGAGCTGCAGCAAGACTATGTGATGACCTTCGACCGCACGCCATCGCATTCGCTGCACCTGTTCGAGCATATTCACGGCGAATCGCGCGACCGCGGCCAGGCCATGGTCGACCTGATGCAAGAGTATACAAAGCACGGCCTGGAAATGACCGGCAACGACCTGCCCGACTTCGTGCCCCTGTTCCTGGAATTCCTGTCGCAGCAGGACGGGGGCGAGGCCGAGGCGGCGCGCCTGTTGTCGGACGCGGTGCACGTGCTGGCCCACATCGGGCGCAAGCTGGCCGCCAACGGCAGCCCCTACGCCCTGGTCTTCGAGGTGCTGGAAGAACTCAGCCCGGTCGCCGCGCAAGCCCTGGCCGAACCGCCGGTGCGCGACATGGACGAGGCGCTGGAAACCTTCGGCCCCGGCGCCGACGGTGTCGAACCGCTGCTCAAGACCCTGGGCGCCGGCGTCCAGACTATCAATTTCCACCCCAAGGCCAGGCCGGCCGCCGGGAAGACCGTCGCCGGGAAGACCATTTAAGGAGCACATCATGGACTATTTGCATCAATTCGTCTTCGGGATTTATCCCTACATCGCGCTGGCGATCTTCCTGCTGGGCAGCTTGATCCGCTTCGACCGCGAACAATACACCTGGAAGTCGGAATCGACCCAGTTGCTGCACCGTGGCAGCCTGCGCGCCGGCAGCATCCTCTTCCACGTCGGCGTCATCGGCTTGCTGTTGGGGCACGCGGCCGGTCTGTTGACGCCGGTCTGGGTGTGGGACGCGCTGGGCGTCACGCACAGCTTCAAGCAGGGCGTGGCGATGGCGGCCGGCGGCATCATGGGCGGCACTTGCCTGGTCGGTATCCTGATCTTGCTGGCGCGGCGGGTCGGCAACGCCCGCCTGCGCGCCGCCACCAGCGCTGGCGACAAGCTGGTGCTGGCCTGGATCCTGCTCACCTTGCTGCTCGGCCTGTCGTCCATCGTCGCCTCGGCCGGGCACATGGATGGCCACATGATGGTGCAACTGATGACCTGGGCGCAGCACGTCGTCACCCTGCGCGGCGACGCCGCCGGCTTCATCCTCGACGCGCCGCTGGTGTTCAAGCTGCACCTGTTCATGGGCATGTCGCTGTTCGTGATCTTCCCCTTCACCCGGCTGGTGCATGTGTGGAGCGGCTTCGGCGCGCTCGGCTACCTGGGCCGCGCCTATCAACTCGTGCGCACGCGCTGACTTCGGGAGAATGCGATGGGAATTTCCGTGAATGGCGTCGACATCGACGATAGCATGATCGCACAGGAATTGGCGCACCACCAGGGGGCGGCCAATCCGCTCAAGCAAAGCGTGCACGAAGTGGTGCTGCGCACCCTGCTGCTGCAGGAAGCCGCGCGCCTGCAAGTGGCCGGCGCGGACGACGATGCCCGCATCGAAGCGCTGTTCGCGCAAGAGGTGAGGGTGCCGCCGGCCGACACGGCCGCCTGTGACGTGTTTTACCGTATGCAGCCGCAGCGCTTTTCCAGCGGCGCCATGGTCGAGGCGCGCCACATCCTGTTCCAGGTGACGCCGTCGGCGCCGCTGGAACTGCTGCGCGAAACGGCGCTGGCGGTGCTGGCCGAGCTGCAGGCGCGGCCCGAGCGCTTCGCCGAACTGGCGCGCGAATATTCGAACTGCGCCTCCGGCGCCGTGGGCGGCAGCCTGGGCCAATTGTCGAGGGGGCAGAGCGTGCCCGAATTCGAGAGCCTGCTGTTCCGCCTGACGCCGGGCGCGCCGCCCGCGCACTTGCTGGAGACGCGCTTCGGCTTGCACATCGTGCAGGTCCTGCGCCGCATCGAGGGGGTGACGCTGCCGTTCGCCGCCGTCGAAGCGCAGATCGCCGACAGGCTCCAGCGCGCCGCCTGGCAACGGGGCTTGCACCAGTATTTGCAGATACTGGTCGGCCGCGCCCAGATCGAAGGGATCAGCCTGGAAGGCGCCGACGGCGCCCTGGTGCAATAGCGCGAGCGGACGCCATTTGCGGGCCGGCGATGGCGCCGGCCCGCGTCTAGTTCCAAATGACTAGTTCGCCTAGCCCGTCCTGCCCACAGTCAAACGGGGCCGGGACGGCTACAATCCGTCCATCTGAAGTGAAGGAGTCTGCGATGTTGCGCGACCGCTTTGGCCGTTCCATCGAATACCTGCGGCTGTCGGTCACCGACCGCTGCGATTTGCGCTGTAGTTACTGCATCCCGAAAGGCTTTCGCGGCTTCCAGGAGCCCAAACATTGGCTGAGCTTCGACGAAATCGAGCGCCTGCTGGGCGCCTTCGCGCGCCTGGGCACCTCGCGCGTGCGCCTGACGGGCGGCGAACCGCTGCTGCGGCGCGACTTGCCGCAACTGGCGGCGCGCCTGGCGGCCTTGCCGGGACTGCGCGACCTGTCGCTGTCGACCAATGCCACGCAACTGGCGCGCCACGCGGTGGCGCTGAAACAGGCCGGCGTGGCGCGCATCAACGTCAGCCTCGATTCGCTCGACCGGGCTTGCATGGAACAGATCACGGGGCGCGACAGCCTGGCCCACATTCTCGACGGTCTGCGGGCCGGCAAGGCGGCCGGCTTCGATCCCATCAAGATCAATATGGTGGCCATGCGCGGCGTGAACGAAGATCAGATCGACGCCATGGTGGCCTTTTGCATCGAGCAGGGCTTCATCCTGCGCCTGATCGAGGCGATGCCGATGGGCGCCACCGGGCGCTCGGCGGCTTATCTGGATCTGGGCCCGATCCAGGCGCGGCTGCGGCGCAAATTCGGCTTGTTGCCACAGGCGGCGGAGCTGGGCGGCGGGCCGGCGCGCTACCTGTCGACGCCGGACGGTGGCGCCAGCATCGGTTTCATCACGCCGATGTCGCAGCATTTTTGCGCCAGTTGCAACCGCGTCCGGCTCTCCGTCGACGGCACCCTGTATCTGTGCCTGGGACAGGAAGAGAAATTCGAGTTCCGTCCGCTGCTGCGCGGCGGCGCCAGCGACGCCGAACTGGAAGCGGCGATCCGCGCCGCCATCGAACTGAAACCGCAGCGCCATGATTTCAGCGCGCAACCGGAAAAAATCGTCCGCTTCATGGCGCAAACGGGCGGTTGAGGAGGTACTGCACTATACTGTTGGCACATACGGGAGACGAGCATGAGGCGCAAGGACGACGGTACAAGAGGCGGGGCGCGGCGCGCCGCGCGCCATCCCGGGGCCGCGCGCCTGCCGGGGGCCGGCCATGGCGCCTGACCCGGTGCTGTCGTCCTGGGAAAAACTGTCGACCAAGATCGTCGGCGCGCTGCTGTGCTTTCTGGCCCTGGCGCTGGTGGCGATCGGCGGCACCCTGTTCCTGTCCTGGCAACTGGAGGGCAGCGGCGCCGCCATCAACGAGACCGGCAGCCTGCGCATGCACACCTATCGGCTGACCATGCTGCTCACCCGCCTGGACGAGGAGCGCCCGCGCGTCGATCTGGCGCCGGCCGTCGAACGCCAAGTGCACATGATCGACCAGACGCTGGCGGCCCTGCGGCGCGGCGATCCGCAGCGGCCCTTGTTTTTGCCGCCTGGCAGCGACATCGTCGGCCAATTCCGCCCCATAGTCGCGTCCTGGAAGGGTTCCTTGCGCCCGGCCGCGCTGCTGCTGGAGCGCTCGCACGAAGGGCCGCGGCCGGAGCTGCGCCAGTTCCAGCGCGACGCCGACGATTTCGTGGTCCAGGTCGACACCCTGGTGCGCCTGATCGAGCAGGACAGCGCGCGGCGCACCTTGTGGTTGCGCGGCTCGCAACTGCTGCTGCTGGCGATGGCGGTCGGCGGCACCGTCAGCATGATTTACCTGATGTTCATGCTGATCATCGATCCCGTCAACCGCCTCAGCGCGGGGATGCGCAGCATGAAGGAAAAGGATTTTTCGGTACGCCTGACGGTCGCCAGCGAGGATGAATTCGGCCAACTGGCGCGCGGTTTCAACCGCATGGCCGACCGCCTGCAGGCGCTGTACGACAATCTGGAGGCAATGGTGCGCACCAAGACCGCGACCCTGGAAGCCCAGAACGGCGAACTGGCCCTGTTGTACGACATCTCCGCCTTCCTGCAGTGCCCGCAGCCGGTGGCGGCCCTGTGCGACGGCTTCATGCGCCGCATCAATGACTACTTCAAGGCCGACGGCGGTTCGGTGCGCGTGCTCGACGCCAGTCGCGGCAATGTGCACATGGTGGTGCACCAGGGCCTGTCCGATATCCTGGTGGAAGCCGAGCACTGCCTGAAAGTGGGCGATTGCCTGTGCGGCGAAGCGGTGGCAAAGAAGGTGACGATGGTGCACGACCTGCGCCAGATGGATCGCGCCCACCAGATGCAGTGCCACCGCGAGGGTTTCGTGACGGTGTCGATCTTCCATATCCACGCGCACGAACAGCACCTGGGTTTTTTTAATCTGCATTTCCGCAAGGCGAAGGTGTTCGACAAGCGCGAAGAGGCGCTGCTGGAAACGGTCGGCAAGCTGCTCGGGATTGCCCTGGAAAACCTGCGCCTGGCGGCCTGCGAGCGGGAAATCGCCGTCTCGGCCGAGCGCAACCTGGTGGCCCAGGGTTTGCACGACAGCATCGCCCAGAGCCTCAATTTCCTCAACTTGCAGGTGCAGATGCTGGAGCAGTCGGTGCAAGACAACCGCTGCGACGAAATCCGCGAGATCGTGCCGGCCCTGCGCGCCGGCGTGCAGGAAAGCTATGAAGACGTGCGCGAACTGTTGCACAATTTCCGCACCAAACTGATGCAGGACGACCTGATCGGTTCGCTGCGCGTCACGGTCGACAAGTTCCGCCGCCAGACCGGCATCGCCGTCGAACTGGTGGCCGACGTCGACGGCGCTCCCTTCCCCCGCGAGCAGCAGTTGCAATTGCTGTTCATCGTGCAAGAGGCGCTGTCAAACATCCGCAAGCACGCGCTGGCGAGCCGGGTCGACATTCGCCTGACCGACAAGCAGGATTTTCACCTCACCATCAAGGATAACGGCATCGGCTTCGACTCCGCCACCTTGCTGGAAAAGGGCGAGAGCCACGTTGGCTTGCACATCATGCGCGAGCGCGCCGAGCGCATCGAAGCCATCTTCGCGGTGCGCTCGGTGGCGGGGCAGGGCACCACGGTCGAGCTGAGCCTGCGCCAGGAACAGCGCAGAGCGGCATGAGCGGGCGCATGAGGCAAGATGGGCGGCAAATGACCGCAAGCAAGGCGGCAAGCCGTGCATGACGCAATGTATCAAGAAATCAACGAGGAAGACACGATGGACAGTAACACCAAACCGATCAGCGTGCTGCTGGTGGACGATCACGCCCTGTTTCGCAGCGGCATACGCTCACTGCTGCAGCGCCACGCCGAATTTTCCGTGGTGGGCGAGGCGGCCGACGGCGCCGAGGGCGTCAAGCGCGCCCTGCAACTGCAGCCGGACGTCGTGCTGCTCGACTTGAACATGCCCGGCATGTCCGGCGTGGAAACGCTGCAATTGATGCTGCAGGATTGTCCGGACACGGCCATCGTCATGCTGACCGTGTCCGAGGACGCGGAAGACCTTGCCAGCGCGCTGCGCGCGGGCGCTTGCGGCTATCTGATCAAGAATATCGAAACCGATTACCTGATCCGCGCCATCCGCCGCGCCGCCGCCGGCGAAACCGTGGTGGCCGAGGCGATGACGGGCAAGCTGGTGGCGCAGTTGCAGAGCGGGAGCCAGCGCGACGAGCCGGCCTCGGATTTGGACAAGCTGACCCCGCGCGAAAAGGAAATCATCGATTGCCTGGCCCGCGGCGAAAGCAACAAGGGTATCGCGCGCAGCCTGGAGCTGGCCGAAAGCACGGTCAAGATCCACGTCCAGAACGTGCTGAAAAAGCTCAAGCTGAGCAGCCGGGTGCAGGCCGCCGTGTACGCGGTCGAGCACCGCCAGCCCAAGTCTTAGTTTGCGTCCGCGTCAGGCGGCCTGCGCCGTGTCGCCGCCGCAGCAACCGCCGCAGCAGCCGCCGCTGACGGCCGCTTCGACGCGGTAGCCGGCCTGCAAGAGCGCCTGCTCGAACAGGCGTGGCGACGTCAAGTCTTCGTCGAACTGGATGCTGGCGCGCTGGCCGGCCAGCGATACCGTTGCCGAGCGCACGCCCTTGAGCGCCTCCAGCATACGGGTGATCTTGTCGGCACAGCCTTCGTCGTTCATGCCCTGGATTCTCAATGTTTTCGTTTGCATGGCGGTCTCGCTTTTGAGTGGATCAATGATGGGTGTCGGGGCGCCGGCGGACTGCACCGGCAACTTGGTCAGCGTATGCGAGCCGGCCGCGCCAGTCCAGCGCCGTCCGGCCGGCGCGCCGTGATTTTCCGGATTCCTTGATCCAGGATAATTTCTCGCCGGCGCCAGGGGCGGGCGCTATGCAGTTTGCCGGCGCCGCCTAGTCACTTTTGCTGTTGTGTGCGATGCCGGATAAAAGTATCATATGAAATATATCTTTTAAGAAGAACACCATGAGCCTGTTATCGATACAAGAACCGGAAGATTTCAATCCCCGGCCGTGGCGCGCCGAGCATCCCTTGTGGCGCCTCGGCTTCCGTCCCTTTTATCTGATGGCGGCCATCTTCGCCGTCATCAGCGTGCCGTTGTGGGTGGCCAGTTACCTGGGCTGGATGGGCGCCTGGCCGCGCGTCGGGCTGGGCTGGCACATGCACGAAATGGTGTACGGCATGGCGGTGGCCGTCGTGGTCGGCTTCCTCTTCACGGCCGCGCGCGCCTGGACCGGCTTGCCGACGCCCAGCAAGGGCCATCTGGCGGCCCTGGCCGGCCTGTGGCTGGCGGGCCGGGTGGCGATGCTGGCCGCGCCGGCGGGCTTGGCCGCCATCGTCGACCTGCTGTTCCTGCCGCTGGCGGCCTGGCCGCTGTACCGCGTGCTGGCGCAGTCGGGCAACAAGCGCAACCTGTTCCTGGTGGCCTTGCTGGCGCTGCTGACTGTCGCCAACGGTATCTTCCACGCCGCCGCGCTGGGGCTCATCGCGGTGAACATGACGGCGCCCATCCAGGCCGCCATCCTGCTCATCGTGGTGATCGAATCGGTGATCGGCGCGCGCGTCATCCCCATGTTCACGCGCAACGGCGCGCCCGGCACGCAACCCATCGTCAAGCCGATGCGCGACCGCTACGCCCTGGGCTTGACGCTGGCCGCCGCCCTGGCCTGGATCTGCGGCTTGCCGGCGCCGGTGTGCGCGCCGCTGGCGATCGCCGCCTCCCTGGTGTCGATGTGGCGCCTGGCGGGTTGGCAGCCGCGGCGCACCCTGCGCGTGCCGCTGCTGTGGATCTTGCATGTGTCGTATGGCTGGATACCGGTCGGCTTCTTCCTGCTCGGCCTGGCGGCCCTGCACCTGGTGACGCCCAGCGCCGCCTTCCACGCGCTGACGGTGGGTTCGATGGCCGGGCTGATCATCGGCATGATGGCGCGCACCACGCTCGGCCATACCGGGCGTCCGCTGAAGGCTGGCCGGGCCGACGTGGCGATGTTTTGGCTGATACAACTAGGGGCCGTGGCGCGCCTGGCGGTCGGGCTGGGGCCGTTCGGGCTGCGCGAGCCGGGCCTGATAGTCGCCGCGCTGTGCTGGTCGCTGGCCTTCGGCTTGTACGTGATCGCCTACGGACCGCGCCTGATGCGGCCGCGCGTGGATGGCCGCGACGGTTGACGACCGGCCGCCCTCAGGGCGGGCTGACATACTCCAGCAAGCCCTGGTACAAGGCCGCGAAGGCCGCTTGGCAGCAGGGCGAATGGCGCAAATCTTCGTGCATGGCGAGCCAGGTGTCCAGTTGCGGCGCCACTTGATCGGGAAACAGGCGCACCAGATCCGGTTCGCGCCTTGCCAGGCCGACCTGGCAAATGCCGATGCCGAAGCCGGCCCGCAGCATGGCGATGCGCGCCAGGTCGCTATCGGTGCGCAGCGCGAACAGTGAGCGTTTCAGAAACGGCAAGGTCGCGATGATGGCGCGCATGAAAGGCGTTTCCTGGTCGAAGCCGATGAGCGTGTGTTTCTCCAGCGCGGCCAGATCCGGCGGCGTGCCGTGCAAATCCAGGTAACTTTGGCGCGCGTACAGACCCAGTTCGACATTGCCGACGCGGCGCGCGATCAGCGCGGCCTGGCTCGGGCTGACCATGCGCACGGCGATATCGGCGTCGCGCAGCAACAGATTCTCCACCCGGTTCGAGGGCGTCAATTCGATGCTCAGGCCGGGATGGGTGGCGCGCAAGCGGGTCAGGATGGGCGGCAGCACTTCGACGGCGATCACTTCGCTGGCCGTGATGCGCACCGTGCCAGTGGCGTCCGCGCCCTGGCTGGCGGCGACGCGCAGCAGGGCGGCGCTGGTGGCGGCCAGGCTTTCGGCGTAGGGGCGCAACGCTTCGGCCACGCGGGTCGGCGACAGGCCGTGCTGGCTGCGCACGAACAGCGATTGGCCGATGCCCCGTTCGAGCGCATCCAGATGCCGGCCCACCGTCGGCTGGGTCAGGCCCAGCGCGCGCGCCGCGCCCGACAGCGAGCCTTCCTGCAAAATGCCGAGAAACGAACGATACAGCTCCCAGCCGGGTTCTTGCTGATGCAGTTGAATCATACAAAAATGTATAGCATATAGACGGGTATCGATAATTCCATTTAATCGAACGGAATGCAACAATAACTCCGTTGAAACGACTTTCTTGGAGAATAAAATGACACAGACAGGCATCGCATTGGTATTGGGCGCCACCGGGGCCATCGGCGGCGAAGTGGCACGTGGCTTGCTGGCGCGCGGCTGGCGGGTGCGCGCCCTGCAGCGCGCCCCGGACTCCCTGGCGCGCCGCGACGCCGGCTTCGAATGGATCAAGGGCGACGCGATGGTGGCCGCCGACGTGGCGCGGGCGGCGCGGGGCGCGAGCTTGATCGTGCACGCCGTCAACCCGCCCGGCTACCGCAACTGGGGCGAGCTGGTGCTGCCGATGATAGACAACACCATCGCGGCGGCGCGCGCTTGTGGCGCCCGCATCCTGCTGCCGGGCACGGTCTACAATTTCGGGCCGGACGTCTTTCCGGCGCCGACCGAAGCGTCGGCCCAGCACGCGCCCACCCGCAAGGGCGGCATCCGCGTCGAACTGGAGCGCCGGCTGCGGGCGGCCAGCGCCGATGGCGTGCGCACCCTGATCGTGCGGGCCGGCGACTTCTTCGGCCCCCGCGGTGCCGGTAACAACTGGTTTTCCGGCGCCCTGGTCAAGGCGGGCAAGCCGGTCGATGCGGTCATGTATCCGGGCGCCAAGGGCGTCGGCCATCAGTGGGCCTATCTGCCCGATCTCGCCGAAACCATGCTGCGCCTGCTGGATAGGGAAGCCGAGTTGCCGCCCTTCGCTGTCTATCACATGCGCGGCCACTGGGACGCGGCGGGCACGCAGATGATCGATGCGGTGCGGCGCGTGGCGGGGCGGCCGCGCATAAAGGTGCGCTCTTTTCCGTGGTGGGCCCTGGTGTTGATCGCCCCTTTTTCGGAAACCATGCGCGAAATGCGCGAAATGCGCTACCTGTGGCAGCATGGCCTGTACATGGACAATGCGCGTTTGCTGGCGGTGCTGGGCGAGGAGCCGCATACGCCGCTCGACGAGGCCGTGCGCGCGACCCTGACGGGGATGCGTTGCGTGTGAGCCGCCGGCAAGGCGCCGCGGCAAGCGGGGCCTGGGCTGGCGTCCCGGCATGGCATGGGGCCCGATGATGCGGGCCTCGTTCCAGCTCAAGTGCCGCGGTGGAGCGATGCGCTACAATCGACGGGAACATGCGTCCGCTCATGGCAAGTGGCGGCTTCAATGATACGAGGAATGATACGA
>DMYQ01000231.1:10244-12881 GCA_003482555.1 Janthinobacterium sp.
GATACGAGGAATGATACGAGGAAGGCGGGATCTGTCATGGAACAAACGATGACAGGCACGACGAGGATCGAGAGCGGGGCGAAGGAGGAGGGCGCCACCGCCTCCCGGTTGATCGATGCGAAAATCGCGGAGCGCGACGATTGGCGGGGCGCGGCGCTGGCGCGGGTGCGCATGCTGGTCAGGCAGGCCGACCCCGATGTGCTCGAGGAGTGGAAGTGGCGTGGCGTGCCGGTGTGGTCGCACTCGGGCATTGTCTGCACCGGCGAGACCTACAAGAGCGTGGTCAAGCTGACTTTCGCCAAGGGCGCCTCCCTGGAAGATCCATCCGGACTCTTCAATTCTAGCCTGGAAGGCAACACCAGGCGCGCCATTGATATCCGCGAGGGCGAGAGCATCAATGAAAATGCCTTGAAGGAGCTGGTGCGCGCCGCCGTGGCGCTCAATGCGTCCGCGGTGGCCAAGCGCAAGCGCAAGCGCAAGGGAAAGTGACGGCGCCTGGCGGCCTAGTGGCGCCGCCGCGGCAGCATGCGGTTGAGCGCCGCCCGGATCGCCGGCGGCAACTCGCCAGCCGTCAGGCCGATCGGGCCGCCGCCTTCCGCCACCAGCGCGTCGGCCGCCGTGCCGTGCAGCCAGACGGCCGCCAGCGCCGCCTCCCACTCCGGCCAGCCCTGCGCCAACAGGCTGCCGCACAGGCCGGAGAGCACGTCGCCGGTGCCGGCCGTCGCCAGCGCCGGATTGCCGGTGGTGTTGATGACGGCCTGGCCGTCGGCGGCCGCGATCACCGTGCCCGAACCCTTCAGCACCACCGTCGCGCCCAGCTCCGCCGCCAGCCGGCGCGCCGCCCCCAGGCGGTCGGCCTGCACCTCGCCTATCGTCAGGCCCAGGAGGCGCGCCGCTTCCAGCGGATGCGGGGTCAGCACGCTGATCTTGCCGCGCCGCGCCAGCGCCGAGCGCAACTCCGGCTGCGCCGCCAGCAGATTCAAGGCGTCGGCGTCGATCAACAGCGCGCTGTCGCTGTCGATGGCGCGCCCCAGCAAGTCCTGCGCCCGCTGCGAGGTGCCCAGGCCCGGGCCGACCACCAGCGCCGCCGAATTGAAATCGATATCGCCGGCCAGGCGGCACATCAGCTCCGGCTGGCCGCTGTCATAGGCCGGCGCCTCATCCGGGAAGGCGATGTAGACCCGGCCGGCGCCGCAGAACAGGGCCGTGCGCGCCGCCAGGATGGGCGCGCCCGTCATGCCGTGCGCGCCGCCGACCACGGCCACGTTGCCGTAACTGCCCTTGTGCGTGTTTTGGCGCCGCGCCCGCAGGTGGCGTGAAAAATGGCGCACCTCGTTCAAGTGGATGCGCGCCGCCGGAAAGTGCGCGGCCTCGATGGCTAGCGTTGCCACTTGCACCGCGCCGGCGTGGTCCTGGCCATCGCAAGTGTGCAGGCCGGGCTTGTCGCCGATGAAGGTGATGGTGTGGCTGGCGCGCACGGCGACGCCGTCGGGCCCGACGACGGCGCCGCTGTCGGCGTCCAGGCCGCTGGGCACGTCGAGCGCCAGCACGGGGCATTCGAGGCGGTTGACGGCGTCGACCTCCTCGCGCGCGGCGCCGCTCAGGGGCCGTTGCAGGCCGATGCCGAACAGGCCGTCGATCACCAGATCCCAGTGGCCGGCGCCGATGGCGGCCGCCTCGGGCTCGATAAAGCCGGCCGCGCTGGCGCGGGCGCGCTCGAGCGCGTGCCGGCGTTCCTCCGACGGCGCCGTGGCGCCGGGCGCCAGCCAGACCGACACGCGCATGCCGGCGTGGGCCAGGTGCGCCGCCGTTTCCAGCGCGTCGCCGCCGTTGTTGCCGGGACCGGCCAGCAGCAGCACCCTGGAATCAACCCCTGTGCCCGACAGCAGGACGCGGGCGGCGTCGGCGCCGGCCTGGCCGGCGCGTTGCATCAGGGTGCCGGGCGGTAGTTGCCGCGCGGCCGACTGTTCGGTGGCGCGGATCTGGGCGACGCAATACAGGGGATTCATGGGTATGGGTTGAGTGAAAATGGATGATGCAGCCAACATAATGCCGATCCGCCCGCGGCGCAAGGGCGGCACGCGGCAATCGCGGCAAAAGCACGCCAGGGCCGCGCGGTTCCGCGCGATGTTCAACTTGCAACTCGAAGCGACTACAATAGGCAGCTCATTCAAGGGGCGCGCAGACTATGGATTGGCAATTCTGGATAGACCGGGGCGGTACATTCACGGACATCGTGGCGCGCCGGCCGGACGGTGGCCTGCTCACCCACAAGCTGCTGTCGGAAAATCCGGGGCAATACCGCGACGCCGCCGTGGCCGGCATCCGCCACCTGATGGGCCTTGCCGCCGGCGCGCCCATCCCGGTGGCGGCCATCGAGGCGGTCAAGATGGGCACCACGGTGGCCACCAACGCCCTGCTCGAACGCAAGGGCGAGCCGACCGCGCTGGCCATCACGCGCGGCTTTCGGGACGCGCTGCGCATCGCCTACCAGAACCGGCCGCGCCTGTTCGAGCGCCACATCGTGCTGCCCGAATTATTGTATGGCCACGTGATCGAGATTGACGAGCGCATCGGCGCGCACGGGGAAGTGGTGCGCGAACTGGACGCCGAGGCCGCCCGCGCGGGCCTGCGGGC
>DMYQ01000231.1:12988-14286 GCA_003482555.1 Janthinobacterium sp.
TGGCGCGCGCCATCGGCTTCACCCAGATCTCCGTCTCGCACCAGGTCAGCCCGATGATGAAGCTGGTGGCGCGCGGCGACACCACCGTCGTCGACGCCTACCTGTCGCCGATCCTGCGCCGCTACGTCGACCAGCTGGCCGCTGAAATGCCCGCCGTGCACCTGCAGTTCATGCAGTCGAACGGCGGCCTGACCGATGCGCGCGCCTTTCAGGGCAAGGACAGCATCCTGAGCGGGCCGGCCGGCGGCATCGTCGGCATGGTGCGCGCCAGCCAGCTGGCCGGCTTTCAGCGCGTGATCGGCTTCGACATGGGCGGCACCTCGACCGACGTGTCGCATTTTTCCGGCGAGTTCGAGCGCGTCTTCGAGACCCAGATCGCCGGCGTGCGCATGCGCGCGCCGATGATGAGCATCCACACCGTGGCCGCCGGCGGCGGCTCCATCCTGCACTTCGACGGCCAGCGCTACCGGGTCGGCCCGGACAGCGCCGGCGCCAGCCCGGGGCCGGCCAGCTACCGCCGCGGCGGCCCGCTGGCGGTCACCGACTGCAACGTCATGCTGGGCAAGATCGACCCGGCCCACTTTCCGAAACTGTTCGGGCCGAACGCCGACGAAGCCCTGGACGTGGCCACCGTGCGCGCGCAATTTGGCGCGCTGGCGGCCGACATAGCCGCCGCCACCGGCCAGCCGACCTTGCCCGAGCAGGTCGCCGCCGGCTATATCGACATCGCGGTCGGGAATATGGCGAACGCCATCAAGCAGATCTCGGTGCAGCGCGGCCACGACGTCAGCGACTACACGCTGACCAGTTTTGGCGGCGCCGGCGGCCAGCACGCCTGCCTGGTGGCCGACGCGCTGGGCATGAAGACGGTGTTCATCCACACCCTGGCCGGGGTCATGTCGGCGTACGGTATGGGCCTGGCCGACCAGAGCGCGATGCGCGAGGCGGCCGTCGAGAGCGCCCTGGATCAGCAGCAGGACGGCGCGGGAACCCCGGCGCTGGCGCGGCGCCTGGACGCGCTGGGCGAACAGGCGCGCGCCGACCTGCGCGCCCAGGGCGTGGCCGAGGCGCGCATTTCCCTGATCCGCCGCGTGCATTTGCGCTACGAGGGCACCGACTCGGCCCTGATCGTGCTGTTCGACAGCGCCGCCGGCATGCGCGCCCAGTTCGAGCAAGCCTATAAAAAGCGCTTTTCCTTCCTGATGCCGGCCAAGGCCCTGATCGTCGAGGCGCTGTCGGTGGAGGCGATCGGCAAATCGGACGCGCCGGCCGAAGTCGTGCCGAGTCTCGCGCCCGGC
>DMYQ01000231.1:14426-20211 GCA_003482555.1 Janthinobacterium sp.
CCGCGCCCCGTCCGGGTTCCCTGGCGCCGCTCAAGGTGGTGCCCATGTATTGCGCCGGCCGCTGGCGCGACACGCGCTTGTTCGAGCGCGCCGCGCTGCGGCCCGGCGACGGCATCGCCGGGCCGGCCATCATCGCCGAGGCGAACGCCACCACGGTGATCGAGCCGGGCTGGCACGCGCGGGTGACGCCGCAAGACCACTTGCTGCTTGAGCGGGTCGAGGCGCTGCCGGCGCGGCGCGCCATCGGCACCAGCGCCGACCCGGTGATGCTGGAGATTTTCAATAACCTGTTCATGTCGATCGCCGAACAAATGGGACTGCGCCTGCAAAACACGGCCTACTCGGTAAACATCAAGGAGCGGCTCGACTTCAGCTGCGCCATCTTCGACGCCGCCGGCCAGTTGATCGCCAACGCGCCGCACATGCCGGTGCACCTGGGCTCGATGGGCGAGAGCATCAAGACGGTGATGCTGGCGAACGCCGGGCGCATGCGCGCGGGCGACGTCTTCATGCTCAACGACCCGTATCACGGCGGCACCCATCTGCCCGACGTCACCGTGATCTCGCCCGTGTTCGACGCGGCCGGCGCGACGATTCTTTTTTACGTCGGCTCGCGCGGCCACCACGCCGACATCGGCGGCACCACGCCGGGCTCGATGCCGCCCGATTCGCGCAGCATCGAGGAAGAGGGCGTCTTGATCGACAACTTCAAGCTGGTCGACGGCGCCCTGGGCGGCCACTTGCGCGAGGCCGAGGCGCGCGCGCTGCTGGCCGGCGCCACCTACCCGGCCCGCAATCCCGACCAGAACATGGCCGACCTGCGGGCCCAGGTGGCGGCCAACCAGAAGGGCGCCGACGAACTGCGCAAGATGGTGGCGCATTTCGGCCTGGACGTGGTGTGCGCCTACATGGGCCACGTGCAGGACAACGCCGAGGAAGCCGTGCGGCGCGTGATCGGCGCGCTGAAAGACGGCGCCTACACGGTGGAACTCGACAACGGCGCCCGCATCCGCGTGGCGATCCGGGTCGACGCCGCCAGCCGCGGCGCGGAAATCGACTTCAGCGGCACCTCGGCGCAGTTGCCGAACAATTTCAACGCGCCCTCGGCGGTCTGCATGGCGGCCGTGCTGTACGTGTTCCGCACCCTGGTCGACGACGACATCCCGCTCAACGCCGGCTGCCTCAAGCCGCTGACGGTGATCATCCCGCCCGGCTCGATGCTCAATCCGCGCTATCCGGCTTCTGTCGTGTCGGGCAACGTCGAGACGTCGACGTGCATCACCAACGCCCTGTACGGCGCGCTCGGCGTGATGGCGGCGGCCCAGGGCACGATGAATAATTTCACCTTCGGCAACGCCAAATACCAATATTACGAAACCATTTCCGGCGGTTCCGGGGCCGGCCCCGGCTTCGCCGGCACCGACGTGGTGCAAACGAATATGACCAATTCGCGCCTGACCGACCCGGAAATCCTGGAATGGCGCTTCCCCGTGCGTCTGGAAAGCTACGAAATCCGGGCCGGCTCGGGCGGGGCCGGGCGCTGGCGCGGCGGCAACGGCGGGGTGCGCAAGCTGCGCTTCCTGGAAGCGATGACGGCGGCCATCCTGTCGAACAACCGCATCCACGCGCCGTTCGGCATGGCCGGCGGCGCGCCCGGCGCCCTGGGGCGCAACAGCGTGCTGCGCGCCGACGGCACGCTCGAAGAGTTGGCCCACATCGGCAAGACGGAAATGCTGCCGGGCGACGTCTTCATCATCGAGACGCCCGGCGGCGGCGCTTACGGCGCGGCGTAAGGAGGCGGGGCGCCTTATTCCTGCATCAGCACGTAGGCGCCGCGGCTGACGGCTTGCGCCACCGCCAGCGCGTCCCAGTTGGTCAGGCGGATGCAGCCGTGCGACTGGGTCTTGGCGATATTGGCCGGCTCGGGCGTGCCGTGGATGCCGTAGTGGGCCTTGCTCAATTCGATCCACACCACGCCGACCGGATTGTTCGGACCGGCGGCCAGCAGGGCTTTGGCATCGCCGCGTCTGGCATCCCAGAACAGCTTCGGATTGTACTGATAGGTGGGGTGCTGGGCGATGCCGCGCACTTGCCACTGTCCCAACGGCAGGGGGTCGTGCACGCTGCCCGTGCTGGCCGGAAATTGCGCGAAGGGCGTGCCGGTGGCGTCGAGCAAGGTCACGGTGCCGTCCGATTTATCCACCAGGATGCGGGTGGCCTTGGGCAGCGGCGCGCCGGCCGCCACGTTCGGCACCAGCAAGCGCTGGCCGGCGCGGCCCAAATCCTTGCCGGGATTGAGGCGTCGCAACAGGCCCGGGCTGCAATGGAATCTTTCACCCAGCGCTTCGGCGGCGTTGACGTAACCCAGGCTCGCCAGTTTGGACTTGGCGGCCATCGAGGCCGGTATGGCGACGTAGGGGCCGGCCGCGTCCTGGGCGCTGACGGTATAGGTGCTCAGCACTGGCGCCTGATCCGTGTTCAGCGCGGCCCAGGTCGCGGCGTCGACGATGCCGCTGAGCGGCAACTGCTTCAATTTCTGGAAGCCGCGGATGGCCTGGCGCAGATTGCCGCCGTAAGAAGCGTCGATCTCGCCCGAGGAAAAGTGGGCGCGGTCGAGCATGACTTGCGCCCGCAGCGCGTTGGCGCCCTTGGCGCCGGGGCCCACCGGCGTGGTGTCCGGGGCCGCGCCGAAGGCTTCCGCCACCGGCGATGGTGTCGGCAATGGTGTTGGCAATGGTGTTGGCATCGGCGTCGGCGTTGATTCCGGCGCCGGTGCCGGCGTCGGCTTGGCGGCGGCCTTGGCTCTGATGGCGGGCGCGGAGGGCGCGGCGCCCCAGTATTCCCGCGGTTGGGGCTGGGTGGCGCTTGCCGCCCAGCATGACACGGCCGACACTACGGCGGCCGTCAATACGGTAAGCAATAAACAATTTCTCAAACGTGACTCTTCTTCGTCCTGTGGCGCCCGAGGCGCCAGCCTGCGGCATTGTTAGGGGGCGGTGAACCCGGAGCCGCATTCTAGCCCCAGCCCGCCGCACCGAGCAACACCGTAGAGCGGACGCCGTCTGGCGGCGCGCCGTTCGCGCCATGCGAACCGACGGCATTCCCCGGCGCCGGTGCGCCCCTCAAGTGGCAGCGGCGCCAGCGTGCCTGCCTATCAATTCGGCCAGCGACATCGGCCGGCCCAGCAGATAGCCTTGCACCAGGGTACACCCGAGCCGCCGCAGATGATCCAGCTGGGCCCGCGTCTCGACGCCTTCGGCGATCACTTCGAGATCCATGTTGCGGCCGATGTCGAGGATGGTTTGTACGATGGCGCAATCCTGGCGCTCGACCGGCAAGCCGTCGACGAAACTGCGGTCGATCTTGAGCGAGGAAATCGGCAAGTCTTTCAGCCGCGACAGCGAGGAGTAACCCATGCCAAAGTCGTCCACGCTGATCTTGAAGCCGCGCCGGCGCAGCGCCCGCATCACCGGGATCACCTGTTCGGCGTGGCTCATCATCATGCCCTCGGTGAGTTCCAGGCACAGGTGGCGCGTGTCGACGCCGGCGGCGGCGGCGATGGCCGAGAGTTCCTCGGGCAGCTCCGGATTGAGAAATTCGAGCGCCGCCATGTTGACGTTCATTTGCACCTCGGGCAGGCCGGCGCGCTGCATCAGCGGCAAGTCGCGGCAGGCTTGCCGTATCACCCAGCGGCCGATGTCGACGATCAGGTGGCTTTGCTCGGCGATCGGAATGAAGACGTCGGGCGGCACGATGTCGCCGTTCGGGCGGCGCCAGCGGATCAGCGCCTCGACCGCGCGCACCGTGCCACCGGCCACGTCGAACACGGGTTGATATTGCATGAACAACTGCTCCCCGGCCAGGGCCCGCGGCAGGTCGGCTTCCACCGTCAATTGGCGCACCAGCGCCGACTGGACGGCGGCCTGGCCGCCCTGGGAAAAGAAGCTGACGCCGTTGCGTCCGCCGCGTTTGACGTGGTACATGGCGCTGTCGGCGTGGCGCAGCAGTTCGGCGCCGCCGGCGCCATCGTCGGGGAAGACGCTGACGCCGATGCTGGCGGAAATGGCCAGTTCGCGGCCGTCGAACAGGAAGCGGGTGCGCGCCGCCAGCAGGATGCGTTCGGCCAGCGCGCGCAATTCGCCGGGGCCGCGCACGCCCGGCAGGAAGATGGCGAATTCGTCGCCGCCGACGCGGCCACACTGGCAAGCGGGCGGGGTCAGGGCGGCCAGACGCTGGGCGAACTGGCGCAGCACGGCGTCGCCGGCTTCGTGGCCGAGGGCGTCGTTGATGGGCTTGAAGCGATCGAGGTCGATGTACAGCATGGCCATGCCGGTGCCATGCGCGACCGCGTCGCGGCAGGCGCCGTCGAGCAGGTCGTGGAAATGGCGCCGGTTGGCGAGCCCGGAGAGCACGTCGATCTGCGCCAGCAGGCGGATGCTTTCCTGTTGCGCGATACGTTGCGCGGTCTGCGCGATCAGGCCGCCGATCGCCGCCGACAGGGTGGGCAACTGGGCGGTGCGCTGGCGCCTCAGGCAACTGAAGAAGACCAGCACGCCGGGCCGGTGCGCGCCGCCATCGGCGCCGTCGTAGGCGACCGGGAAGGCATAGCCGGAACGGATGCCGGCGCGCCGCGCGTAGTGGGGGAAGAGGAAGTCGGCCGCGCCGGCCATGTCTTCGATCCAGCGCGCCTGCCCGGAACTCCAGACGGCGCCGATCAAGCCCTGGCCGGGGGCGATCGTGACGCCGGCGCCGGCGCGCAGGGAAGCGCCGGCGTCCTCCAGCGCCGGCCCGCTCCAGCAATGGATGCAGGCCAGAGGACCGTCGGCGTCGGCGTCGGCTGCGGCCCAATACATGCCGCAATCCCAGCCCAGATCCTTGCACACCAGTTCGATCACCTTGTTGACGGCCTCGCCCAGGGTGTAACTGCCGATCAGAAGCTGGGTCGAGGCAAAGCTGAACTGTTCGCGCATGGCGGCGTGCTTGACGGCGGTGATGTCGGCCAGGATGCCGCCCACGGCCGGTGCCGGGCAGAGCGGATCGAAGGCCAGTGCGGCCAGGCGCAGCCAACGCAGCCCGTCCTGGGTGGCGACGCGAAATTCGCAGGCGGCCGTGTGGCCGCGCGCCAGGGCCGCCGTCAGCGGCGCCAGGTCTTCGCCGAGCACGCTACCCAGGCAGTCGTCCAGATTCGCGTGCCAGCCGGCCGCCTCGCCCAGGAATCCGGCCGCCTCCAGCCCCAAGACGATTTGCGCCGTGCGCGGCTCGTACCACCAGCGCCCGAAGCCGCCGATCTGGGCCAGCGGGTCGGGCAACAGGGCGCGGGCGACGGCCGGCAGCAGTGTCGGGGTGGCGCCGTGCAAACGCGCGGGCGGAATGCTGATGGTATGCTCTGACATGGTATTTTTCCTGGATGCAAGGAGAGATATCAGTCTACCAAGCAACATTCAGGCCAGAGGCACCGCCCGGGAGAGAGCGCCGGTGGCGCTGAGCGGCCCGCAAACGCACCGGCGCGGGCTGTTTTCGCTCGATGTTGGTGCGCGGCAATGGTTGGCTGTGGCGGCGCGCGTTTCAAATCGACCGTGTGAGCATTGGACGCCGGTTTCGGCGCGCATCAAGCGCAAACGACTGCGGGCCCCTTGTTCACGCTATCTGCAAATACGCTCCTAGCGTCGGCGCTGGCTTGCATTCCATGGCGAGGTGTCCGCGCCAGCCGCAAGTACCGGAAGGCCACGGATATCGTCCCGTTGGGGTTTAGACAAGCAGGCTATGCTGTCTCGCATGCGCCGCA
>DMYQ01000204.1:0-1976 GCA_003482555.1 Janthinobacterium sp.
AAATTGTTGATCTCGACGAAGGAATCGGGCCGCACCGGGTGCGCCATCGGGCCCGCGTCTTCCGGGAACTGGGCCTGGCGCAGGGTGCGCACCTGGTCGATGCGGGTCACGGCGCGGCCGCTGTCGGTGCCTATCATGTCGGCCGAGAATTCCTGGTCGCGGAAGACCGTCAAGCCTTCCTTCAGCGACAGTTGGAACCAGTCGCGGCAGGTCACCCGGTTGCCGGTCCAGTTGTGGAAGTATTCATGCCCGACCACGGCTTCGATGCCGGCGTAGTCGGTGTCGGTGGCCACGCGCGGGTTGGCCAGCACGTACTTGGTGTTGAAGATGTTGAGGCCCTTGTTTTCCATGGCGCCCATGTTGAAGTCGCCCACGGCGACGATCATGAAGCGGTCCAGGTCGAGCTCCAGGCCGAAGCGTTCCTCATCCCAGCGGATGCTGTTCTTGAGCGACTGCATGGCGTAGTCGGTCTTGTCGAGGTTGCCCTCTTCGACCCATACCTGCAGCAGCACTTCGCGGCCCGACTCGAGCATGTAGCGCTCTTCCTGGCACACCAGGCGCGCCGCCACCAGGGCGAACAGGTAGGATGGCTTCTTGAACGGGTCTTCCCACTTGGCGTAGTGGCGCCCGTCGCCCAGGTCGCCCTCTTCGATCAGGTTGCCGTTCGAGAGCAGCACGGGGAATTTTTTCCGGTTCGCGCGCAACATCACGGTGTACTTGGCCATCACGTCGGGACGGTCGGGGAAGAAAGTGATGCGGCGAAAACCTTCCGCTTCGCACTGGGTGAAGAAGTTGCCGTTCGAAACGTACAAGCCCGACAGCGAGGTGTTTTTTTCCGGCGCCAGCAGGGTCTCGATGTCCAGCGTCGCTTGCGCCGGCGCGTTCGGGATCGTCAGGCCAGCCCCGTCCAGCGCGTACTGGGACGGCTTGAGCTGCTTGCCATTCATGCTCACGCGCATCAGCTCGATCTGTTCGCCGTGCAACACGATGTCGTGGCCCTTGGCGGCCGGATTGCGGCGCAACTTGATGCGGCTCGCCACCAGGGTGCGGGCGGGGTCGAGATCGAAACCAAGTTCCACGCTGTCGACCAGGAAGTTGGGCGGCGTGTAATCTTTGCGATAAATCGTCTGTGGGCTGTCTGTGCGCATGGGATGGATATGGGAGCGAGAGCGAAGACCTATTTTACCAATACCGGCCCGGGTGCGGCTGAAACCTTCATCAAGCGGGCGCCGGCCGTAACAATCTGTAATAATCAAACGCAATGTTGGCTATAGTCGTAGACTGAAGTTGAAGTATTATCCCTATTTTTCGGAGATTGTCGTGATGAAATATCTCGCCGTGCTGGCCATGACCCTGCTGCTGGCCGGCTGCGCCACCACCATCCGCAGCGACGTCACCGCCTTCAACGCCTGGCCCGCCGCGCCACAAGACAAATCCTATGCCTTCGTCGCCCCGCCCGCCAAGGAAGACACCCTGGAATACCGCGGCTACCTGAACCTGGTGCGCGCCGAACTGGGTAAGCTGGGCTTCGCCGAGGCCGCCCGCGCCGACGCCGCCACCTTGCGCGTGACCATGGAGTTTGCCACCGTCGACAAGCCGGTGGCCGTGATCGAAGCGGTGGATCCGTTCTGGATGGGGCCGCGCCACGGCCGCTTCGGCCCCGGCTTTTATTCCGGTTTTTATCCCGGCTTTTATCCTTATCCGCGCGGCTTCGACCCTTACGGCGACCTGTATGGCGTGCCGCTGCAAGAAACCCTGCGCCACTATTTCGAACGCCAGTTGCGCGTCGTCATCGACGGCGCCGACGGCAAGAAACTCTTCGACGTGACGGCGCGCAACATCAGCACCGAGCCCGCCACGTCGGCCATCATGCCGGCCCTGGTCGTGAGCGCCTTCGCCGGCTTCCCCGGCGAAAACGGCGTGCCACGCCAGGTCGTGCTGAAGCAGCAGTAAGTGCTGAAACAGCGCTAAGGGGG
>DMYQ01000204.1:2093-6192 GCA_003482555.1 Janthinobacterium sp.
CACTCAGCTGCGCATTCAGCTGTAGTAGGCTTCGGCCGACAGGGTGATCGCGCCGATCAACATCACGGCCAGCACCAACACCACGAACAGGCGCCCGAATTTGGGCGTGCCGTCGCCAGCGTCGGTACGCCCCTTGTCGCTATGCCCCTTTGTATCGCTATCTAAAGTATCGTTCATATATCCTAAGGCAACAAGATCGACGAGCCGGTCGTCGTGCGCGCTTCCAGCTCGGTGTGGGCGCGGCCCACCTCGGCCAGATTATAACGCTGGTGAATTTCGATCTGGACTTCGGCGCTGGCGACGACGCCGAACAGCGAGGCCGCCGTCGCCTCCAGCTCGGCGCGCGTGGCGATGTAATTGAACAGGGTCGGGCGGGTGACGAACAGCGAACCGCGCGCGCTCAGTTCGGCGAGCGAAAACGGCGGCACCGGCCCGGAGGCGCTGCCGAAGCTGACCATCATGCCGCGCGGCGCCAGGCAGTCCAGCGAACCGATGAAGGTATCCTTGCCGATCGAGTCATACACCACCGAAACACCCTTGCCGTCGGTGATCTCGCGCACCCGCTCGGTGAAGTTTTCCGCGTTGTAATTGATCACGTGGGTGGCGCCGTGGGCCGTGGCCAGGGCCGCCTTTTCATCCGAGCCGACGGTGCCGATCAAGTTCAAGCCCATCACCTTGGCCCACTGGCAGGCGATCAGCCCGACCCCGCCGGCGGCGGCGTGGAACAGCACCGTGTCGCCGGCCTTCGGGCTGGCCGTGCGGTGCAACAGATACTGCGCCGTCATGCCCTGCAACATCATGGCGGCGGCCGTGTCGAAGCCCAACTGGTCCGGCAGCACCACCAAGATCTCGGCCGGCACATTGCGCGCCTGCGCGTAGGAACCGTTCGGCCGCCCCGCATAAGCGACCCGGTCGCCGACCTTGACCACGGTCACGTCCGGCCCCACCGCCTCGACCACGCCGGCGCCCTCCATGCCCAGCCCGGCCGGCAGGGCTTGCGGATACTGGCCGCTACGGAAATACACGTCGATGAAATTCAAGCCGATCGCCTCGTGCCGCACCTGCGCCTCGCCCAAGCCGGGCGGGCCCAGCTCGACGTCGACATATTCCATCACTTCCGGACCGCCCGTTCTGGACATTCTGATTGCTTTAGTCATGCTCGCTCCTGTGTTAGGCCGTTCATCGGCGCCGGCGGCGCTCCGTCATTATGGTCGCGGATTCAAAGGCGCGGCGCGCCGTCCTGCCGCGCCCGCAATTGCGACAGCACCAGGTGGGCCGAGGCCAGATTCGTGGCGCAGGCAACGTTGTGCACGTCACAAGCCCGCACCAGGGCGTTGATATCGGGCTCGTGCGGCTGCGGCGTCATCGGGTCGCGCAAGAAAATGACGCAATCGATCATGCCCTCCACCAGCAGGGAACCGATCTGCAAGTCGCCGCCGAAGGGCCCGGAATGCTTGCGTTCGACCGTCAAGCCCAGCTCATTGATCAGGCGTCCGCCCGTGGTGCCGGTGGCCGTCAGCGCGCAGCCGCTCAAAAAGTCTTGATATTCGCCGGCCAGCGCGATCATGTCGTCTTTTTTTTGATCGTGGGCGATCAGGGCGATCCGTGTTTTCATGGTCTGCATTCGTGTGAGTTGTGGAAGGAAGAATTTATTTTCTTGATAACATATAAATACCGGACAGCACCAAGCCGGTGCCGGCCAACTGCCAGTTCGTGATCGGCTCGCCCAGCACCAGCGCGCCCAGGAACAGGGTGGAAACGGGCCCCACCATGCCGGCCTGGGACGCGGTCGGCGCGCCGATGCGGGCCACGGCCGCCATCGTCATGAAGACCGGCATCACGGTACAAAAAATGCCGTTCGCCAGCGACAGGCCGTACACGGGCAGGGGCTGGAGCAAGACGGACGCCGGGCGCAGCAGGAAAAACTGGCCTATGCAAGCCACGCTGGAGACGCACATCGCGTACGACACCAGGCGCAGCGAGCCGATCCGCTTGAGCAGTTCGCCCGAGCCCAGCAGATACACCGCGTAAGAAGTGGCCGAACCCAGCACCAGCAGCGCGCCCAGCGCCACATTGCTGGCGCCGCCGCGCAAGTCATGCACGAACACCAGCACGATGCCGCCATACGAGGCCGCCAGCGCCAGCCACTGCATGCGGCGGATGTGCTGCTTCAAGAATACTGTGCTGATGATGAGCACGAAGGTGGGCGTCATGAACAGGATCAGGCGCTCCAAGCCCACGGAAATATATTCCAGGCCCAGAAAGTCGAGAAAGCTCGACAGATAGTAGCCGACCAGGCCCAGGCCGACCAGGCGCCAGCGATCGGCCACCGCCAGCGCCGGCCCCCTGCGCATCTGCCACAGGGCGACGGCGGCGAAGATCGGCAGCGAAAACAGCATGCGGAAGGCGATCAGGGTGACGGCGTCGATGTGATAGCGGTATAGCAGCTTGGCCAGGATGGCCTTGGTGGAAAACAGCACGGCGCCGGCGACGGCGATGGACAGGCCGCCCAGGTAGGCGGCGCGCGGCGGGGCCGCCGGCGTATCGGTGAAAGTTGAACTCATGCAAGGATTGTAAGGGCAAAACGTCCTCGCCGCGGGCGGGCCCGAGAATGACCCACAATGCCCAGCGCGCCGGACTGGCGCCGCGAATATGAGCAATGTTTCACTATAATTAAGACCTTTGTTCGCGCCCGGCTTCGTCGCGGCGCAAGGATAGCTTCGGCGGCCGCCGCCGCGGCGATTTTCCGGCTATGCCAATATGGTAAAATGTTGGTCACAATCGCACACCGTCTAAGGAAGATTCGACATGGCTGGACACAGTAAATGGGCCAATATCAAGCACAAGAAAGCCGCCACTGACGCCAAGCGCGGCAAGGTGTGGACCCGGCTGATCAAGGAAATCACGGTAGCGGCGCGCATGGGCGGGGGCGATATCGCCGCCAATCCGCGCCTGCGCCTGGCCGTCGACAAGGCGGCCGACGCCAACATGCCGAAGGATAACGTGCAGCGCGCGATCACCCGCGGCAGCGGCGGCGCCGACGGCGCCAACTACGAGGAAGTGCGCTACGAAGGCTACGGCATCGGCGGCGCCGCCATCGTCGTCGAGTGCATGACCGACAACCGGGTGCGCACGGTGGCCGAGGTGCGTCACGCCTTCCTGAAAAACGGCGGCAACATGGGCAACGAGGGCTCGGTGGCCTTCATGTTCCAGCACTGCGGCCAGTTCCTGTTCGCGCCCGGCACCAGCGAAGACAAGCTGATGGAAGCGGCGCTGGAAGCGGGCGCCGACGACGTGCTGACGGACGACGAGGGCGGCTTTGAAGTGCTGTGCGCCGTGCACGACTTCGCCAACGTCAAGGATGCGCTGGAAAAAGCCGGCTTCAAGGCCGAAGTGGCCGAGATCATCATGAAGCCGGCCGTCGAGACCATGTTTTCGGGCGAGGACGGCATCAAGATGCAAAAGCTGCTCGACGCGCTGGAAAACCTGGACGACGTCCAGGAAGTGTTTACCAACGCGCTGATCGAAGACTGACCGAAACCTGACGGCGGCCCGATCGCGGCACACGTAGCTCAATTTGGGTACGGACCGGTCCGTACCCATCATCACCCTGAACGAACGGTTCTTATGAAAATTTTGGTAGTCGGCTCTGGTGGCCGCGAACACGCACTGGCCTGGAAACTGGCGCAATCGGAACGCATACAGATGGTGTATGTCGCCCCCGGCAACGGCGGCACCGCGCGCGACCCGCGCCTGGTCAACATCGACATCAGCGACCTGCAGCAACTGGCCGACTTCGTCGTCGCCGAACATATCGGCCTGACCGTGGTGGGCCCGGAAGTGCCGCTGGCGGCCGGCATCGTCAACCTGTTCCGCGCCCGCGGCCTGAAAGTGTTCGGCCCGACCCGCGAAGCGGCCCAGCTGGAATCGTCGAAGGACTTCGCCAAGGCCTTCATGCAGCGGCACGGCATCCCGACCGCCGCTTACCAGACCTTTTCGCAAGCCGCCCCGGCCCACGCCTATATCGACGCCCAGGGCGCGCCCATCGTCGTCAAGGCCGACGGCCTGGCCGCCGGCAAGGGCGTGGTGGTCGCCATGA
>DMYQ01000204.1:6404-6814 GCA_003482555.1 Janthinobacterium sp.
GAAATCATCGACCCGACCATCGCCGGCATGGCCAAGGACGGCATCGTCTTCACCGGCTTCCTGTATGCCGGCCTGATGATCGACGACAAGGGCAATCCGAAGACGCTGGAATTCAACTGCCGCATGGGCGACCCGGAAACCCAGCCGATCATGGCGCGCCTGAAAACCGACCTCCTCTCCGTGATGGAGCACGCCGTCAACGGCACCCTGGACGCCGTCGAACTGGAGTGGGACCGTCGCACCGCCGTCGGCGTCGTCATGGCCGCGGCCGGCTATCCGGACGCGCCGGTGAAGGGCGACCCGATCGACGCCATTCCCGCCGAAACCCACGACGCCGTCGTCTTCCACGCCGGCACCACCCAGGCGGACGGCAAGCTGTACACCAACGGCGGACGCGTGCTGTGCGTGGT
>DMYQ01000204.1:7010-10888 GCA_003482555.1 Janthinobacterium sp.
GGCCTGGGCGACAGCGTCAAGATGGCGCAAAAGCAGGCTTACGAAACGCTCGAAAAGATCCATTTCGAAGGCGCCCAATACCGCCGCGACATCGGCTGGCGCGGCTTGAAGCACTAAGCGCGGCAGTCAGCAAAGTACTCAGGGATGGTGAAATACCCGGCGCATGCCGGGGGCCGATGCCCGAAGCCGGACAGCGGCTTCGGGCATCCTTCATTTTGCTATCACAAAAACGCGCGACAGGGTACAATCCACCCTCACTTTTTTATTCTCGCCGCGCCATGTCGCTCTCCCCCTCCCCTACGGCCGTGAAAGCCTATTTGCTTGATTTGCAGAGCCGCATCGTGCAGGCGCTGGAAGCGCTCGACGGCCAGCCTTTCGCCGTCGATGCCTGGCAGCGCCCGGAAGGCGGCGGCGGGATTTCGCGCGTGATCGAAGAGGGCAATGTACTGGAGCGGGGCGGCGTGAATTTTTCGCACGTCACCGGCGCCGCCCTGCCGCCGTCGGCCGCGGCCGGCCGGCCGGAGCTGGGCGGGCGCCCGTGGGAAGCCATGGGCGTGTCGCTGGTGATCCATCCGCGCAATCCGCACGCGCCGACGGTGCACATGAACGTGCGCTTTTTCAGCACCACGGACGCCGCCGGCGCGCCGGTGTGGTGGTTCGGCGGCGGCATGGATCTGACCCCGTATTACGGCTACGCGGAAGACGCCCGCCACTTCCACCAGAGCTGCCACGACGCCGTGGCGCCCTACGGCGAGACTCTGCACGCCAGGTTCAAGACCTGGTGCGACGAGTACTTTTATTTGAAGCACAGGCGCGAGGCGCGCGGCGTGGGCGGGATTTTCTTCGACGATTTCAACGCTCCCGGCTTCGAACAGAGCTTCGCCATGATGCGCAGCGTCGGCGACGCCTTCATCGGCGCCTACCTGCCGATCCTGGCGCGCCGCCAGGACACCGAATACGGCGAGCGCGAACGCGACTTCCAGGCTTACCGGCGCGGCCGCTACGTCGAGTTCAACCTGGTGTACGACCGCGGCACCCTGTTCGGCCTGCAGTCGGGCGGGCGCACCGAGGCGATCCTGATGTCGATGCCGCCGGTCGTCAAGTGGCGCTACGACTGGCAGCCGGAAGCCGGCAGCGCCGAGGCGGCCCTGACGCGCGACTTCCTGCCGCACCGCGACTGGCTCGCCGCATGACGCGATGCGTCGCGCTGCTGGGCGGCAGTTACGATCCGGTGCACAACGGCCACGTCGCCCTGGGCGCCTATTTCGCCGAACTGCTGCGTCCCGACAGCTTGCGCGTGATACCGGCCGGCGCCCCCTGGCAAAAGGACACCATCCAGGCCAGCCCGGCGCAGCGCACCGAGATGGCGCGGCTGGCCTTTGCCGGCCTGCCCCTGCCGGTGCTGCTGGATTGCCAGGAAATCGAGCGCGACGCGCCCACCTACAGCATCGACACGCTGCGCCAGGTGCGCGCCGAACTCGGGCCGCACACCTCGCTCGTCTTTTTGATGGGCGCCGACCAATTGCAGCGCCTCGACACCTGGCGCGACTGGCAACAGTTATTTGATTACGCCCATTTCTGCGTGGCGGCCCGACCGGGCTTCGCGCTGAACGGGCCAGAAGTGCCGCCGGCGGTGGCCGACGCGTTCGCGCGCCGCCTGGGCACCCTGGAACACATCCGCAACACGCCGCACGGTCTGACTTATCTGGCAAAAGACTTCGCGGTGGATATCTCCGCCACCCAAATACGTGCGGCATTACAACGGGGCGATACGGCAAACTCGCTTATCTCCCCGCTAGTGCTAGACTATATTGAACAACATCATCTATACAAAAGCTAAATGGACATTAAAAAATTACAATCCCTCGTCATCGACGCCCTTGAAGACGTCAAAGGCCAGGACATCGCCGTCTTCGACACGGTTCACCTGACCAGCCTGTTCGACCGCATCGCCATCGTCTCCGGCACCTCGAACCGCCAAACCAAGGCGCTGGCCGCCTCGGTGCGCGACAAGGTCAAGGATGCCGGCGGCGACATCGTCGGCATCGAAGGCGAAGACACGGGCGAATGGGTACTGGTCGATCTGGGCGACATGATCGTCCACATCATGCAAGCACCGATCCGCGCCTACTACCGCCTGGAAGAAATCTGGGGCGACAAGCCGGTGAAACTGGGCGCCGCCAAGCGCGTCGTTTCCAAGCGCAGCGCCAGCGAACCGGAAGACGCGCCGAAGAAAACCGGCGGCCATCTGGCGGCGACCAAGGCCAAGGTGGAAGCGGCTCCCGTGATCGAGAAAAAGCCGGTCAAGAAAGCCGTCAGCGCCGTCAAAAAAGCGCCGGCCGCCAAGAAGCCATCCAAAGCGGTCGGCAAGACCGTCAAGATCGCGCCGACGAAAACCGAATCGGCCGCCGTCAAGGCGCTCAAATCGCTGCCACCGAAAACACCACGCGCGAAAGTGGTGAAAGTCGCGGCCGACGCGGTGCCGGCGAAAACCGTCATCAAGCGCATCAAAAAAGTCGCAGAGTAAGGTCGCGTGCAGCTCATCATCGCTGCGGTCGGCCACAAGATGCCGGCATGGATAGAAACGGGCTTCGCCGAATACGCGAAGCGCATGCCGCCCGAATGCCGCATCGTGCTCAAGGAAGTGAAACCGGTCGAGCGCTCCGGCAGCAAGACCGCCGCCACCGCGATGGCGCTGGAACGCGAACGCATCGAGCAAGCCTTGCCGAAGGGCGTGCGCATCATCGCGCTCGACGAACACGGCAAGGACTTGACCAGCGTCGGCCTGTCGCAGCAGTTGATGCAGTGGCGCCAGGACGGGCGCGACACCGCCTTTTTGATCGGCGGGGCCGACGGCCTCGACCCCGACCTGAAGGCGCGCGCCGAAGGCTTGATCCGCATTTCCAGCATGACCCTGCCGCACGGCATGGTGCGCGTGCTGCTCGCCGAGCAGCTTTACCGCGCCTGGTCGATCACCCAGAACCACCCCTACCATCGCGTCTGACGGGTACCAGGAAAGTACGATGAAACAGGTCGACAAGAAAATCTACCTCGCCTCGAAGAGCCCGCGCCGGCGCGAACTGCTGCGCCAGATCGGCGTCGATTTCGAATTGCTGCTGCTGCGCAGCGACGGCCCGCGCGGCGCCGACGTCACCGAGGCGGTCAATCCCGACGAGGCGGCGCTCGACTACGTGGCCCGCGTCGCCAACGAAAAGGCCGCCTACGGCTGGGACCTGGTGCGGCGCCGCCACCTGAAGCCGCGCCCGGTGCTGGCGGCCGACACCACCGTCACCATCGACGGCGTCATCCTCGGCAAGCCGGCCGACCGGGCCGAAGCCGTCGCCATGTTGCAGCGCCTGTCGGGCCGCACGCACGAGGTGCTCACCGCCGTCGCCGTGCATTACACCGACATGGCGGCCCACGTCACGCAAGTGTCGCAGGTGCGCTTCGGCGTGCTGTCGGCGGCCTCGATCGCCGCCTATTGCGCCACCCTGGAGCCCTATGACAAGGCGGGTGGCTACGCCATCCAGGGCCTGGCCGCGCTGTTCGTCGAGCACATCGACGGCAGCCATTCCGGCATCATGGGCTTGCCCCTGTTTGAAACGGCCGGGCTATTGCGCCAGGCCGGCTTGCCGCTTCCATGAACACGCGTATGATCGTCGTTCATATTCCCACCCATTTTGCCGGCAGCCGAGAAGCATGAACGAAGACATACTGATCAATATCACCCCGCAAGAAACCCGCGTCGCCCTGATCTTGCAAGGCGCCGTGCAAGAGTTGCACATCGAGCGCACGCTCAGCCGCGGCCTGGCCGGCAATGTCTATTCCGGCAAGGTGGTGCGGGTGCTGCCGGGCATGCAGTCGGCCTTCATCGACAT
>DMYQ01000092.1:0-12504 GCA_003482555.1 Janthinobacterium sp.
CCATTTCCATACTGCCCGGGGTGACGGCCGAGCAAGTCAACCAGGCAATCCTCGGCATGACGAAAGACGGTACCCTGCACGCGATCATGGTGCGCTATCGATAGCGCGCCGGCCTTGTTCGCCATTCAGCCAGTCCCGTCGCAAAGCCGTTACAGCGCAAGCCGGTACGGCGGAAGCCGGTACGGCGGAAGCCGGTACGGCGGAAGCCGGTACGCCAGCCGGGGATACTATCGATGACTGTTTGTGAATAAGCAAGCAGAGTAAGCAAGCAGAGCAAGGGGGGCAGGCAGGAACTGCGCATTATGGGAAACAGCAAGCGCGCCCCTTGAAAATGTCAGCGCCGCTTTCGGAGAGCATGCAAGTTTCAGCATAATCATCGTGGGGGGCATTTCTCCAGCCATCCTTTTGCAAATGCTAATTTAATTTAAATATTATTGCATAGCTATCGTGGTGCGGTGGCGGGCAGGCATGCTGGTCGCACCGTATTTTCGCCGCGGCGGCTACCGCGGCGGCCACCTTTATTCCAATGCCGGCGCCGGCGCCGGCCCGAGCGGGCGGCGCCAGCCGCCGTCAGTAGCGCTGAACCATGCCGTTCGACAAGCGTATCCGGTCGCCGATTTGCAGCGACGGCTGGGCATCCTGCGTCACCGCCTTGATACTGCCATCGTCCAGGCGCATGGTGATCCGATACACCGTGTCGCTCGACGAGGTGCCGGCCGTCCCCGAACTGCCCGATTGGCTACTCATGCCGCTCGCATGCGAGCGGGGGATGGTATCGATGGCTTGCACGACGCCGTAGGCGGTCATGTTCTGCGTTTGAGCGCTGTTATCGGCCGCCATGGCGCTCGATGAAGAGTTCGCCGTATCGCTCGTCGTCGACGCGCTGGAACCATAGGTGCCACCCATGTCCCTGCTTGCGCTGCCGTTATCCATGCTGCTGCATGCGCTTAGCGCGACGCACATCAAGCCTGCCAATACGGTGTATGTTTTCGTGCCCATAATAATCTCCTTGTTTAAATTGCCGCTTAGAATTTGTTGGCAAAATTTCAGCAAAATAATTTGCCGATATTGTTCCAGTCGTTCTTCTACGTAACATTATCAAGTGGCTATTCGGTAAGCCGGATTTGCTGGTCGATGGGGATAGCCGTCACTGCTAATGTAAGAGCGGGAACGGAGTCGGATGTTCACCTCATCTCTGTTTTATATTGAGCTAGATCAAGTGAGAAATAGGCTTAAACGGCGCTCCAGGCGTGGCGGCGCTGACAGTCTCCAGGCTGGACTAAGCCAGCAATGGAGTTAATTGATGCATGTCAAATTCAACAATTGAAGACAAGGTAATAATTTGGTCTTTGGAAATTCAGGAATAAATAAAATGCCCATGCCAACGAGTGAAAACATTATTGATGAATTAATAGTTGCCGTGTATGGTTACGCATCCGGTTCGCGTGAGCAATTTGTGTTTTTACAGGCGCTGCACGGTCTGGTGCGCCTGGCGAAGACCGAGCAAATGCTGGAAGTGAGGATGAACGTCGAGCGAGCCGCCGGGGCGAGTGCCGGTTCCAGCAGCCGGCGTCAGACCCGGGCCATCTTGCGCAGGATAGGCCTGGACTGTAACGCCAGGCAGGGCCAGTTTCAATTCGATGGCGAGGACGACCCGAATGGCTGAGCGGCTTTTTGGCGCTACGGGATGTTTGTCCCCTTGGGCCAAAATGCCCACAGCAACAGGGCGACGATGACGGCGGCGTTGCAGTCGACCAGCCAGTCGGAGATGGCGGCACCGCGGTAGGGAAAAAAGCTTTGTATACACTCGTCGAGCGCGCCCATGAGCATGATTGTCGCCACTGACTTGATGGCGCGCTCTTTGCGGCTACCCGGCGCACCGCCAAAGATCAGATAGCTCAGCACGCCGTAGGCGCCCGAATGCAGCACCAGTCCGGACGCGTAGTGGCCGACGTCGGCCCTGGCGCCAGGTATGGAACCCAGAATCAGGATCAACAGATAGAGTGCGATCGCGCAGCGATAGCGCAGGGTTTGATAGCGATCGGCGAACAGCAGGGACGTGACGAGAGTGCGCATGGGGAAGATGGTAGTGGAAAGATCGGCAAAGATAGCACGCGGCAATGGCAAGCCCGGGTTTTTCAGGGGCCGCCGTGAAAAAAAAGCCCGCTGATGAAAGCGGGCTAAAAAATCGAAGCGGTCTGGAGGCGTGACACCAGGAAATCGGGTGGTGCGCCGAACACCAGAGTATCGGCACACCTGGCCGCCGTCACGCATATCGGGTGCGTGTACGGCAGATGAGATCAGTATAAGCGGCAAACATGACATCGGTATGACAAGGCACAATCGTCTCTCATCGATATGTTGAACTCTGCCTGGGCAAGGTCGGGCGAAAAAAAAGCCCGCTGGTAAAAGCGGGCTTAAAACTATTTTCTTGGAGGAGAATAGTGGAGACAGATGCATTATGCTGCGTTGCCACATATATGTCTAATGGTATTTTTTGATATCAGTTATTCATTTTGAGAATAATGCTGGATGTTCTTACGCGTTCACCGGCACCGTGTAGTTCAAGGCCAGGCGGCCGCCGTCCACATACAAGGTCTGTCCCGTCATGTAACTGGCGTCGTCGCTGGCGAGAAAGGCGGCGATGGACGCCACTTCTTCCGGTTCGCCGCAGCGTCCGAGCGGCGTGCGCGACAGGATGGTGTGGCGGGCTTCAGGACTGGACAGCACCGCTTTCTTGGCCAGTTCCGTCAAGATCGTGCCCGGGCCGATGCCGTTCACGCGCACGCCGTGCGGCGCCAGATTGAGAGCCATCACCTTGGTCAATTGGTTGATGCCGCCTTTTGACACCACGTATGGCACCTGGTTCGGGATGGCCAGTTCGGCGTTGACGCTGGACATATTAATAATGCAACCGCTGTGCTGCTTCACCATCTGGCGCGCCACCGCTTGTCCGCACAGGAACATCGATTTCAGGTTGATGCGGATGACGCGGTCGAAATCGTCTTCGCTGACGTCGAGGAAGTCGGCGGCGTGGGTCACGCCAGCGTTGTTGATCAAGATGTCGATGCGACCGAACTGGCTCAGGGTTTCAGCGACGAGGGCGTCAACGTCGGCTTTTTGACTGACGTCGGCGCTGAAGAAGCGGGCCTGTTCGCCCAGGGTCGCGGCGGCCTCGGCACCTTCCGCCTTGATGTCGACGAGCATCACGCTGGCGCCTTCGGCGATCAGGCGCTGGGCGCAGGCCAGACCGATGCCCTGGGTGGCGCCGGTCACGATGGCTACTTTCTGGGATAATTTCATGATTCCTCTATTCTCGGTGGTAAGGACACGTAAACAAATAACTTGAACGTTTTTTTCGGCCAGAACGGGCACCCTGCTGCGTTGTTCGCCGCTTGCAGTGCTCGCACTGCGGTGCGGCGAACGCCTTGCATGGCATCCCGCCCTGACCGCCAAAACGCCAAGTTATTCATTTACGAGCCCTAAGAATCGGGCGGGCGCCCGCGCTGGTGGGCGATTTTAACCAGAGCGTCGCCGCCGCGCTCCCTTATTTTGCGCTTCACAGGACGATCGCCGCGTTCGGTAATTCATTGGAGCGCGCGGCCCCGGCTGGAAAATGTTGCCGCAGCAATTCGTTGAGCGCGGCGATCGCGGCCAGGGTGCTGTCGCGGTAGGCGCCGCTGGTGAAGCCGGCCGTCAGCATCGCGCAGATGGCTTGCCACTGGCCGGCCTCGATCCGGCGCCCGACGTTGCGGTCGGCGACGATCTCGACCTGTCGCCCGGCCAGATTGATATAGATGAGTACGCCGCAGTTTTCCTCGGTGTCCCAGATGCCGTAGCGGGCGAACAGAAGCAGGGCGCGCTGGCGATGGCTGGTGCCGCGCCAGGCATCGACCAGGCTCAGGGCCGGTTCGAGTATCAGCCGCACTTCGGCCCCGTGCAGCTTTTCGCCGTCGCCGATGGCGGCCTCGATGGCGTTCAAGGTGGCGTTGGGAAAGGTGCGGCGTCCGGCCGCCGCCGTCGTCAAACCATGCTTGAGGACGCGCTTGCCGCGCTCGAGGAGGGCAAGCATCACCAGTTCCCCGAGGCGCCGCCGCCGTTGAAACCGCCGCCGCCGCCGGAAAAGCCGCCGCCGCCGAAGCCGCCGCCGCCGAAGCCGCCGCCGCCGCCGCCGAAGCCGCCGCCGCGCCCGAGCGCGCCTCCCAGCAGGACGCCGCTGGCACCGTTGCTCCAGCGCCCGCCATGCCCCCGGTCCGGCCCGCCGCGCGAGCGCCACAAGGCCACCAGGATCAGGAAACCGAACAGCAACAGGGGCGTCCACAGGCCGGCGCCGCCGGTCGCCTCGGGACGGCTTGGGGGCTGCGGAAATTGTTCCTGGTGCAAGATGCTGGCGATGGCGTTGACGCCGGCAAGCAAGCCGCCGTAATAGTCGTTTTTCCGGAAACGGGGCGCGATCACGTCTTGCAGCACGCGCTTCGACTGGGCGTCGGTCAGCACGCCCTGCACGCCGAGGCCGGGCTCGATGCGCAAGCGCCGCAGCGATGCCGGGTTGTCCCTGGCGACGAGCAGCAGCACGCCGTCATCCACCCCTTTGCGGCCCAGCTTCCAGGCGTCGGCCACGCGGATGCTGTATTGCTCGATGGCTTCGGGCGCCGTGCTGGCGACAAGCAGGATGGCGATCTGGCTACCCGTTTTGGCCTCGGAGTCGGCCAGCACGTTTTCCAGCGCCGCCCTTTGTTGCGCGTCAAGCATGCCGACCTGGTCGGTGACGCGGGCGTGCAAGGCCGGCACCGGCTGCGCGCCGGCCGGCGGCGCCAGCGCCAGCAGCAACAGCGCACAGCAAAGGGCCAACAGCGCGCGCGGCGGTTTCATGACTTCCCGAAATCGACGGCGGGCGGCGTCGCAATCGATTTTTCATTGTCCACCGTGAACGCCGGTTTGGCCTGGTAGCCGAACATCCTGGCCGTCATATTGGTGGGGAAGCTGCGCAGCAGCACGTTGTAGTCGCGCACCGCCGCGATGTAGCGCTGGCGCGCCACGGCGATGCGGTTTTCCGTGCCCTCCAGTTGCGACTGCAGGTCGCGAAAACCGGTGTCGGCTTTCAAGTCGGGATACTTTTCCGATACGGCCATCAGGCGCGACAGGGCGGACGACAACTGGCCCTGCACTTGCTGGAATTTTTGCAGCGCGGCCGGGTCGTTCAGGGCTTCCGGCGTCAGCTGGAGACCGCTGGCGCCGGCCCGCGCCCTGGTGACGGCCTCCAGGGTGTCGCGCTCGTGCGAGGCGTAGCCCTTGACCGTATTGACCAGATTGGGTATCAGGTCGGCGCGCCGCTGATACTGGTTCACCACTTCGCTCCAGGCGGCCTTGCTGGCTTCGTCCTTGGCCTGGAACTGGTTGTAGCCGCAAGCGGACAGGATGGCGGCGACGACACTCAGGCTCAGTATCAGACGCGCCCACCGCAAGAAACCCTGTGCCGTACCGTGCATGATTGCCCCTTTGCCCCTTTGCCCCTTTGCCCCTTTGTCCCTTTGCCGCTGCGCTGACGCTGTGCCATGAATATACCGCAAACGGCGGGCATTGCTTTTATTCTAAGGTGCGCGCCGCCGCGCCGCGCTCGCCGGCGGGGCGGGCCGCGCGCTACAATGTGGGCTTAGCAAATGAATAGATAAGGCGCGCCGTGAATTTCATCAATAAATTATCCGCCGCGTGGACGGCCAACGATTCCCTGCTGTGCGTCGGGCTCGATCCGGACGTGGCGCGGCTGCCTCAGCATCTGCAGCAAGAGCCGGATGGCATTTTCACCTTCTGCACCCAGATTGTCGACGCCACCGCCGACTTGGCGTGCGCCTTCAAGCCGCAGATCGCGTATTTCGCCGCCCTGGGCGCCGAGCGCCAGCTGGAAGACATTTGCCACTACATCCGCCAGACCCATCCGGACATCCCGCTCATCCTCGATGCCAAGCGCGGCGACATCGGCGCCACCGCGCGCCAGTACGCGCGCGAAGCCTTCGACCGTTACGGCGCCGACGCCGTCACCGTCAATCCCTACATGGGTTCCGATTCCGTCGAGCCCTACATGGAGTGGGAAGACAAGGGCGTCATCATCCTGTGCCGCACCTCGAATCCGGGCGGCTCCGACTTGCAGTTCCTGCAAGTGGACGGCCAGCCCCTGTACCAGCACGTGGCGCGCCTGGTGGCCGAGAAGTGGAACAAGAATGGCCAGTGCGCCCTGGTGGTGGGCGCCACCTTCCCCGGGGAACTGGCCCAGGTGCGCGCCATCGTCGGCGACATGCCGCTGCTGGTGCCGGGCATCGGCGCCCAGGGTGGCGACATCGCCGCCACCGTCGCCGCCGGCAAGACGGCCGACGGCATGGGCATGATGATCAATTCTTCGCGCGCCATCCTGTACGCCGAGCACGCGCCGGGCGAAGACTTCGCCGCCGCCGCCCGCCGCGTGGCGCTGGAAACGCGCGACGCCATCAATCTGCAGCGCGCCTAGCAGCAAGGGCGCAAGGGCGGCGCCGTCACGGGCGCCGCCCGCCATCGCCGTTACAGGCGCCGCGGGGCGATCATTTCAGCGTAGTCGTACAGGGCGCCCAGGATTTCTTCGCTGCGCTGGTCGGCCGTCTCGGACAACTGGTCGATCTCGCCGAACAGCAGATCGACGGTGCGGGCGCCGGCGGCGCCGTCGAACAGGCGGGCGCCGCGGTGACGCTCCCAGCGCGCCGCCTCGGCCTCGCTCAAGGTGTCCGGGAAATTGCGGGCGCGGAAGCGGAACAGCAATTCCTGCAGGCGGGCGTCGCCGAAGGCCGGGCGCGCGGCCGCCAGCTTCGGCGGCGTCAGCTTGCGCAGCGACTCGAGCAGGCGACGATCCTCGTTGCCGATGAAACCATTATACAAATCCTCGTCGACATCGATGGCCTGGCCCCCGTCCGCTTCCGGACGGCGGAACACCTCGGCCCAGACGGCGCCCATGTCCGGGCCGGCCGCCGCCAGCGCAGCATTGGCGCGCCCGGCCGCCAGATCGATGCCCCAGCGCTGGGCCAGGGCCGGCGACAGGGTCTTCAGATTGCCCACCAGCATGGGCGACTTGTTCAAGTGGATGCTTTTCACGGGCAAGCGCGTCACGCCTTCCGGCAAGTCGTCGCTCCTAGTGAACATGCGGGTGCGGATGGTGGCCGCGTCCAGGGTGAACAGCTCGCTGGGGTCGGCGCTGCAATCCCAGACGATGATTTCATTCTTGTTGCCGGGATGGGCGGCCAGCGGCCAGACCAGGGCCAGGCAACCGCGTTCGGCCGGGAACATGCCCGACACGTGCAGGAAGGGCTGGCGCTGGGCCGGACTCAGGTTCCAGCCCATTTCATCGGCGACCCTGTCCTTCTTGTGCAGGGCCAGGCAAAAATCGAACAGCTTCGGCTGCTTCTGCTTGATCAGGCGCGCCAGCGCGATGGTGGCGCGCACGTCCGAGAGGGCGTCATGGGCCGCTTCGTGGGCCAGGCCGTTGGCGGCCGTCAAGTGTTCGAGGCGGAAGCTGGGGCGCCCGTCTTCCCGCGTCGGCCAGGTGATGCCCTCGGGACGCAGGGCGTAGGTCATGCGCACCACGTCGAGGATGTCCCAGCGGCCGCACTGGTTTTGCCATTCGCGCGCATAGGGATCGATCAGATTGCGCCAGAACAGGAAGCGCGTCACTTCATCGTCGAAACGGATGGTGTTGTAGCCGACCCCTATCGTGCCCGGCTTGGCGAAGGCTTGCTCGATGGCGTAGGCGAAGGCGTGCTCGGGCACGCCCCGCTCCAGGCATTGCTGCGGCGTGATGCCGGTGATCAGGCAGGATTGCGGATCGGGCAAGAAATCGGGTGCCGGCTGGCAATACAGCATGATCGCATCGCCGATCTCGTTGAGGTCGGCGTCCGTGCGGATCGCCGCGAACTGGGCCGGGCGGTCGCGCCGCGGCTGGATGCCAAAAGTTTCATAGTCGTGCCAAAGGAAGGTCTGGGTCGTCATCGTGTTCGTTGATCTCTGCTTCAGTTTATTTGATTGTTGCCGTTGCAACTATTAGGGCGCGGCACGGCCGGCGCCATCGTATGCCATCGTATGCCATCGTATGTTTACACAGAATGCTCGTTCCAGGAGGCTTATCGTGTCAATTCCCCTATCCGTCACCGCACCCGTCCCCGCATCCGGCGCCGCTGGCGCCAGCGTCGACGGCGCCGCCCAGACCCCCGCCAAGGCCAGCGACGCGGCCGCGCCATCGCCGGCCAAGCAAGCCCGCATGCAGCTCAACGCCTCGATCTTGCAAGCCTCGCTGACGGTATCGCTGGACACCCGGAACGAACCGCTGGCGCTGCTGCTCAAGACGGCCATCGGCGGCGTCAACGATGCCCTGAAGGCACAGTATGGCGAGAACGCCGTCGAAAACGCGGTGTCCCAGGATAATACGCCACAAGGCACCGCAAGCCGCATCGTGGCCTTGTCGACGGGTTTTTTCGACGCCTACAAGTCGCAGCATCCGGGCGAAGACGGCGATGCCGTCCTGCAAAAATTCATGGACACCATCAGCGGCGGCGCCGACACCGGCTTCAAGGAAGCGCGCGACGTGTTGCAGGGGCTGGGCGCGCTGGGCGGCGATGTGGCTGGCAATATCGACCAGACCTATGCGCTGGTGCAAAAAGGCTATGCCGATTTCAAGGCCGCGCACATGGCGGCGGTCGGCCACCCGGCCCCGGCGCCGCCGGCGGCAAACTAGCGTGGCGAGCAACCCGGCGCCTCGAGCCGGGCGCTAGCGCGAAACGCGGTTGCGGCCGCCGCCCTTGGCGCGATATAGGGCGGCGTCGGCCGCCGCGATCAGGGCGCGCTCGTCTTGCCCCTGCATCAGGCTGGCAATGCCGAAGGAGGCGGTAATGTGCGGCAAGGGATTGCGCATATCGCCAAACACCTTCGCCTGCCGCATCCGTTCGCACAGGCGCTCGGCCACCAGCGCGGCCACGTTGTCGTTGGTCTCGGGCAAAATCACCATCATTTCCTCGCCGCCGTAGCGCACCGCGCAATCGGTCGGGCGCAGTGCCGCGCTGAGCACCTGGGCCGCCGTGCGCAGCGCCTGGTCGCCGGCCAGGTGGCCGTGGCTGTCGTTGAAGCGCTTGAAATGGTCGAGATCGATCATGATCAGCGACAGGGGCGTGCCGGCGCCGTGGGCGGTGGCGATCATGGCGGGTAGCAAATCGTTGAGCCAGGCCCGGTTGTAGAGTCCCGTCAAGCCATCCACCATCGACAATTGCCGATAGAATTCGCCCACCTTCTGGCGCCGCCGCAATTGCGCGTTGGCGGCGCGGATGCGGAAGGACAGCAGGCGCAGCAGATTGCGGGCGAGGCCGTTCGAGCCGTCGATCAATTGCCAGACGATATCGGCCTCGATCACCAGCAAATCGCTTTCCTCGAGCGCCGAGATGGAAGAGAGATTGCTTTCCTCGTCCAGCACCGACTGCTCGCCCACGCTTTCGCCCGGCAACACCTTGCTGACGGCGCCATCCGCGCCACCGCCGCGCGCGTCGGCGGCGGCCGTGACCGCCAGCGCGCCGCGCAAGACGATGTACAGGCGCGCGCGCTGCGTGTCGGCGATCAACTGGCCGGGCCGCAGCCGCACGACGGGGCAGGCGGCCAGCAGGGCGGCCGCTTCGCTGCCCTGTGCATCGCGAAACAACTGTAAATCGCCGATGTTGTAGCCGGAAGCGCCAAAGACACTGATTTGATCCACAATAAGACTTTCAAAAGGCCGAGGCCGCTCGCCGGCGGCATCGCTGGATCAATCATAGCGCAAACAATGCGCCGCTGAAACAGAACTGCGCGCAGCACAACTTTTGGCTCATCCAAGCTTGGCCCTGGATTGGGTGATATGGGCCGGCGGCGGGGATGGGCCGCGAAAAACGCTGGCCTTGGGGCGCGCGCCATGGTTCAATGGCGGCCCACATCACTGGGGATATGAGCATGGAATGGATCGATGCGGTAGGGAAGGGGCATGCGCCCGACGGCGCCGCGCGCATCGTCTCGCTGGTGCCCTCGATTACGGAATTGTTGTGCGAGCTGGGCCTGGCGCCGCACATCGTCGGGCGCACCGGCTTTTGCATTCATCCGGACGAACTGGTGCGCTCGATCGCCAAGGTCGGCGGCACCAAGGATGTGAATCTGGAAAAGATCCGCGCGCTGGCGCCCACCCATCTGGTGGTCAATATCGATGAAAACGAAAAGCCGACCGTGGACGCGCTGGCCGAGTTCATCCCGAATATTGTCGTGACGCATCCGCTGGCGCCGGGCGACAATCCGGCGCTGGCCCGTTTGATGGGGGGTATTTTTTGCGCCGCCGCCCGGGCCGAGGCTTGGTGCGCCGCCTTCGAGGCCGAATACGCCCTGTTGCGGGCCGCGCCCAAGGGGCCGCCGCAAACCATGTTGTATTGCATCTGGCAAGACCCCTGGATGGGCGTGTCGCACGATACCTATATCGCCAATATGCTCGCCGAGATCGGCTGGCGCGTGCCCGACCTGGGCCCGGCGCGCTATCCCCGCTTCGACTGGAACGCTGAACTGATCGACGCCATCGACGGCGTGTTGCTGTCGAGCGAACCGTATCGCTTCACCGAGCAACATGTCGACGCGCTCGAGCGCCAGATCGGCAAGCCGGTACGCCTGGTCGACGGTGAAATGATGTCCTGGTATGGGAGCCGCGCCTTGGAAGGCGTGCGCTATTTGCGCCGGCTGGCGGCGCCGTGAAGTGCGACTGGCAGCCCGGGGCGGCTGCCAGAAGTTTGCGGGATGGCGGTTATTCGCTGACTTCGTCGGCGTCGGCATCGGCGGCAACCTTGCCGCTGGCTTGACGCTTGTCTTGCAGGCGTCCCAGGGCGCTTTCGATGGCGCGCTTGAGCTTGTCGGCGGCGCCGGCGATGGCTTGGTGCAGGGTCGCGTTGTGGTCGCTGACGGCGATCGGTTGATGGCCCGTCAGGCGCGCTTCCATCAGGCAGCGATTGTCGCCGTCGACGGATTTTTGGCTGTTATTGTCACTCAGGTGTACTTCGACACGGGTGATGTTGTCGCGGAAGCGACTGACGGCCGAATCGACCACCGACTGCACATGGTCGGTCAATCCAGCGTTGCGTTCGATGGTGCTGTCGGTATTGATATTGATTTGCATATGCTCACTCCGGTTGTTCATAAATAAACCCTGGCGACCCGGTTCGAAGCAATGCTTCGGGTGTGCCTGTCGCACGAGTTTCCGCGCGTCCAGCCCCGGTCGGCTCCAACGTTTTGCACACGAATTAATCTTACTCCATTTCCCGTGCTTTATCCGTACCGTTCGATTAAAGCCAGCTTAACCGTTGATCAGGCCGGCGGCGATATTGATCGACAGTCCCAACACCACCAGGTTGAAAAAAAAGCTCAGCAGCGATTGCCCCAGCACGATTTTACGCATCGCGCGCGTGCGCACGGTCACGTCCGAGGTTTGCGCGGCAACGGCGATGGTGAAGGAAAAATACAGGAAATCCCAGAAATCGGGATCCGGCTCGTCCTCGGGAAATTGCAGGGGGCGCTGTTCCGGGGCGGCGCTGTAAAACAGGTGTGCGTAGTGAAAGCAGAACAGGGTGCCGACCAGGAACCAGGAGCCCAGCAGGGTGACGACGGTGAAGGCGTAGTGCATCGCCTTTTCGTTTTGTTCCATGTCCTTGAGCGTGGAGAGCTGGGAAACGATGGCCGCCAGACTCATCACCGAGGCCACCGACAGTGTCGCCAGCACCAGGGCGGCGCGCTCGTCCTGGCGCGCCGACAACTCTTTGACTTTCCAGTGGTCGGCCCGCATCATCATCCAGGCCATACCGGCCAGATACAGCCAGACGCCCGCGTTCCAGGCCGTCAGCAGGCGCGTCATCAGTTTCCAGCTATCGGGCAAGAGCAGGCCGACGCCGAGACCGATGCCGATGGCCAGGCTGAGGTGGGGACGGCTGCGGATGAAGCTGTGAAACGGAATCGGGATGCGCATGGCGGCGGGCTCAAGGTCAAGTAAGGCCCATCTTACAATTTAAGTGGCGCCGCCGGCGGCCCGCGCCGCTTCTTCCTTCTCGTGGTGGGGAAAGCGGTCCATGCGCGAGAGCACGGGAAAGCCCAGGGCCCAGGTGGCCGTGACGACGACGGTGGCGATGCCGCCGAACAGCACCGCGCGCACCAGGCCGAACCAGCCGGCCGTCAAGCCCGACTCGAATTCGCCCAGTTCGTTGGAGGCGCCGATGAAGACGGCGTTGACGGCGCTGACCCTGCCGCGGATCTCGTCCGGCGTTTCGAATTGCACCAGCAGGTGGCGGATGTAGACGCTGACCATGTCGCCCATGCCCATCAGGAACAGGGCCAGCAGGGCGACCAGGAAGCTGCTGGTGGCGCCCAGCGTGACGGTGGCCAGGCCGAACAGGGCGACGCCGCCAAACATCCACAGGCCGACCCGGCGCGTGATCGGAAAAAACGCCA
>DMYQ01000092.1:12650-13165 GCA_003482555.1 Janthinobacterium sp.
GCAAACAGGTCGAGCGAGATGGCGCCCAGCACGATGGGCCTGGAGCAGACGAAGCGCAAGCCTTCCAGCACGGTGTGCCAGGTGGCGGGCGCGCGGTTGGCGGCCCGCGGCGCCACCCGCGTCATGCGCATCAGCAGCACCGACGCCACCAGCAGCAGCGCCGCGATCAGGTACACCACTTTCGGCCCCGCCAGATACAGCAAGCCACCCAAGGTCGGCCCGAGGATGACGGCGATGTGGAAGGTCGAGGAACTCAGGGCGACGGCCTTGCCGAAGCTTTCGGTCGGCACCAGGTTGATCAGCACGGCTTGCGTGGCCGGCATCATGAAGGCGCGCGCGCTGCCGAACAGCAGCAGCACGGCGAACACGGGCCAGACCACGCGCACGCCGGCCAGGGTAAAACCGAACAGGGCCAGCGCGCACAGCAACTGGGCCGCCAGGCACAGGGTGATGATGTTGCGCCGGTTGTAGCGGTCGGCAACGTGGCCGGCGAGCAAAATGAGCACGAGGAAGGG
>DMYQ01000092.1:13267-17951 GCA_003482555.1 Janthinobacterium sp.
TTGGTAGACTTGCCAGCCGATGGCCACGCTTTGCATTTGCACCGCCAGGGTGCCGAGCACGCGCGCCGACAGGTAAAACGCGAAGTTGCGGTGGCGCAAAACGGCAAAACCGTTGCTGCTGGCGGACAGGGGCATGAGAACTTTCTAGGGGGCAAAGCCGGTGTGGATTAAAATACCGGTAGGAAATTTATTTGCGCACCATTGTGCCTGATGTTTGCCACCCTTGCAGGAGGCCGGTCGAAACGCCGTTTCGGCCCCCCCCCGTCACCGATGACCCATATCCCATGCACACGACCATTTTCGACACGCCCCTGATCAACACCCTGATGCGCTGGCTTTCCGTGGCCACGCTGCGCCTGCTGGGCTGGAAGGTCGAGGGCATGCGGCCGACCGAGGCGCGCTATGTCTTGATTGCCGCGCCGCACACGAGCAACTGGGATTTCCCCTACACCCTGATGCTGTGCTTCGCGCTGCGCCTGCGCGTCTACTGGGTCGGCAAGTCCAGCCTGTTCCGCTGGCCGTTGGGGCCGCTGGCTCGCTGGCTGGGCGGCATCGCCGTGGAACGGGGCGCCAGCAAGAATATGGTGCAAGCGACCATCGACGCCTTCGACTCCCAGTCGCGCCTGGTAGTCATCGTCGCGCCGGAAGGCACGCGCGCCCACGTCAGCCACTGGAAGACGGGCTTTTATCACATCGCCCACGGCGCCGGCGTGCCGGTGGCGCTCGCTTACCTGGATTTCAGGCGCAAGGCGGGCGGCATCGGCCGCATGCTGCGAACCAGTGGCGACATCGAGCGCGACATGCAAGCGATCCAACTGTTTTACAAGGGCGTGACGGGCAAGAATCAGGAACAGTTCGACGCCGCCCAGATACGCACGCGGGGCAAGGGCTGAGGCGGCCCCCGCTTCGACTCTGACAGGCTGGCAGCCTGTCAGAGTCGAAGAATCGGATTTGCAGCCGATTTCCTTTAAGCCCGACAGCTTGCCAGGCGCTTATTTGGCCAGGTCGGCTTCGGTGGTGAAGGCGTCGGCGTAAAACTCTTGTTCCGGCAGCTTGCATAACTGCACGAAATCGCGCTTGGCCGAGTCCACCACGATGGGCGCGCCGCAGGCATACACCTGGTAGCCGGACAGGTCGGGCAAGTCGTCGACGACGGCGCGGTGGACGAAGCCGCCGCGTCCCTGCCAGCCGTCTTCGTCCAGCGGCGCCGACACCACCGGCACATAGCGGAAGTTGGGCAAGCTTTGCTCCCACTGCCGGCACAGGGCATCCATGTACAAGTCTTGCGGCCGGCGTCCGCCCCAGTAGAGCGTCATCGGGCGGGTCGATTTCAAGGCGATCATGTGCTCGACGATGGCCTTGATGGGCGCGAAACCCGTGCCCGAGGCCAGCAGAACGATGGGTTTGTCGGAATCCTCGCGCAGGAAGAAGGTGCCCATCGGGCCTTCGAAGCGCAGGATGTCGCGCTCCTTCATGGTGCCGAAGACTTGTTCGGTGAACAGGCCGCCCGCCATGTGGCGGATGTGCAGGGTCAGCGGGCCGTCCACTTCCGGCGCGTTGGCCATGCTGTAACTGCGCCGTTTGCCGTCGCGCAGCATGAATTCGATATACTGTCCGGCCCGGTATTGCAGGCGTTCCGTGGCCGGCAATTGCAAAGTGAGCACCACCACGTCCGGCGCCACCCTGTCGATGGCGCTCACGCGCGAGGGCATCTTGCGGATCGGGAAGTCGCTGCTGCCAGCGACTTCGCGCGCCTCGATGACCAGGTCGGCCTGGGGGATGGCGCAGCAAAACAGGGAAGAGCCGGCCGCTTCTTCTTCCGGCGTCAGGGCGCGCTGCTGGTGCGCCTTGTGCTCGACCGTGCCAGCCACGATCTTGCCCTTGCAAGAGCCGCAGGCGCCGTTCTTGCAGCCGTAGGGCAAGCCCACGCCGGCGCGGATCGCGGCCGCCAGCACCGTTTCGTCGGCCTCGCAGCTGAATTGGTGGCCGCTGGGCTGGACAGTAATTTGAAAAGTCATACAATCCTTGTCAATGAAAAATAAAATGATGCAAAACCTCAAACGGCCACGCTTGCTGATCCTCGGTTGCGGCGATGTCGGCTTGCGCCTGTTGCCGCTGCTGGGCGCGCACTTTCGCGTCTTCGCCGTCACCAGCAACCCGGAGCGGCGCGCGCAATTGCGGGCCGCCGGCGCCATTCCCATCGTCGCCGACCTGGATGACCGCGCCAGCATGGCGCGCCTGTCCGGTCTGGCGCGCCTGATCGTCCACCTGGCGCCGCCCCAGGCGGAGGGCGCGCTGGACCGCCGCACGCGCAATGTGAGCGCCATTTTACCCGAGCGCGCCCGCCTCGTTTATGTCAGTACCAGCGGCGTCTATGGCGACTGCGGCGGCGCCCTGATAGCCGAGACGCGCCCGCCGGCGCCGCGCAACGCGCGCGCCCTGCGCCGCCTGGACGCGGAGCGGGTATTGCGGGCCTGGGCCAGGCGCAGCGGCAGCAGCCTGGCGATCTTGCGCGTGCCCGGCATCTACGCCGCAGAACGCCTGCCGCTGCAGCGCCTGCGCCAGGGCACGCCGGCCCTGGATGCCGCCGACGACGTGTACACCAACCACATCCACGCCGACGACCTGGCCCGCATCGTCCTGTGTGCGCTGTGGCGCGGCTTGCCGGGCCGGGTCTACCATGCCGTCGACGACAGCGACATGAAGATGGCCGATTACTTCGACGCCGTGGCCGACGCGCACGCCTTGCCGCGGCCGCCGCGCCTGGCGCGCGCGGCCCTGAGCGCGGTGGTGTCGCCGACCCTGCTGTCCTTCATGTCCGAATCGCGGCGCTTGACGAACCGCCGCATCAAGGAAGAACTGGGAGTGCGCCTGCGCTATGCGCGCGTGGCCGACGCTTTGCCGCGGGCGTGAGCGCGGCCGTGACAGCATCGTGTGCGGCCAGGGGCAGGGGGGTGGAAGCGCAGGGTGGTGGGTGCAAGCGCAAGGCGGGCGCGCGTGTGGCGAGGTGAGGCGACGTGAAGTGAGGGCCTCGATGCGCGGACAAGCGCCGCGCCGGCGCGGTATGCGCCAACGGCAACGGAGCGCCGAACGGAATCGAGCCTAGGGGACGGGCTGCACTGTTGAGCGCGGCGCAATGAAGCATGGACGAGCGGCGGCGGTTGTGCCGCCGTCGAAGCGCGGTATTATTTCTTCTGCTGCAGCCGTTGCTGCTGCTTTTTCTGGGTTTGTATTTTGTTTTGCTTGGCTTCGTACAGGGTAGTCGCGTCTTTTTTCGCCTGTTCGATCGTGCGCATTTCTTCGCGCTCGTCATGCTGGCAAAAAAACTCGGCGTCCTGTGCGTCAACAACCAGCTTGATGGCGGCCGTATCGTCAAGATCGTACAATTCAGTGATGATGGTTGTTACTTCATCAAGATATTCTTCATATTTCATGGTACTGCCTTCTAGGTGTTTGCGGGGCGGGGGAGCCCAATGGCTTGGCCCGCCATGGGGGAATTGTTCTGGTGGCGCCGATGCCAGGTATGGTCAGGCGTCTGCTACTGTAGTGGCAAGCGGAAGACAGTGTCAAGGCCAGGCGGCGTTGCGCACGGCGAGAGCCGCGCGGGCCCGCGCAAGCGGCGCGGCGTCAGCGCCCGCGCCGCAACTGTTGCTAAATTGATGCGGCGCACCATTTTTTGATGCGCATCAAACTATCTCGGGCGTCGGCGCGATATGGTGAGCAAAGTCGTGATTCACCTTTGCTTTTTGATCCAATACTGTCCGGCCCGCTTGCGCGGCGCCGCGCCTCTCAGGAGCATGCGATGCATCACATCACTCATCCCACCAAAGAGCAAGTCCGGGCCTATATGCACCAGCGCGAAGTCGAGCGCCGGCCGCCGCCCATGCCGGACGAGATCCGGCGCCAGTTGGGCTGGTGCAGCCTTGAGTCGCAGGGGGCCGGCATGCAAGGCTTGTTTTTTCCGGCGGAAATCGCCCAACTGAACGCCTTGCTGGCCGTCGAGTGGATGTTTCGGGCGGGCGGATTTTCCGCACGCTGACACGATTTCGGCACGATTCGCGTTTTTGCGCTATTCTCTAACACATCTGATGCGCGTCAAATCTCTTCAATAATCACAAAAACGCCATAAGTTAAGCAAAGACTAATAAATACGTGTATTATATTGCTTATGCGCTAAAAACCGCATAAATGACCGAGCCAGCCTAGCGGGTTTCCCGTGAATTTTCACCGATGTGGTGTTTTTTAGCCGCACGTTTGCATAAACACAACAAGTACGGATGTTCAATCATGACTATCAAGCAAATTACAGCCTTACCCACCTACAATCCGAACCGCGTGTTGGATGCGATCATCGAGAAATTGCAGCTTAAAAATGATGCGGCACTGTCGCGGGCTTTGGAAGTGGCGCCGCCGGTCATCAGCAAGATCCGTCACAACACCCTGCCGATCGGCGCGACGATACTGATACGCATGCATGAAATCAGCGATTTCAGCATCCGTGAATTGCGCGATCTGATGGCGGCCTAAAGGCGTCTTGCCGCGAGGGGCAAGCCCCTTGCGGCGACGTGGGGTTTCACGCGGTGGTGCTGATGTTCGTACCGGTGGTCTGACCGTCCGTGTTGACCGACTGTGCTGGCGCCGGGTGGCGGGGGAGGTGGTGGTGGTGCCACAGCCTGGGTTTTTT
>DMYQ01000313.1 GCA_003482555.1 Janthinobacterium sp.
GGGATGGCGCGCCGGATATGGTCGCGCGAAGCCAGTTCAGGCACCACGCCGCCATACTGTTCATGCATGGCCACTTGCGAATAAAGGGCATGTGACAAGAGGCCGCGTTGCGTGTCGTATAAGGCAAGGCCGGTTTCGTCACAGGAGGATTCGACGCCGAGAACAATCATGAAGGTGCAGTAGAGGGGAGGCAATCCGTCATTGTAAAGGAAAGGTGGCGCCAAAGTTTCCTATCCGTCGCCGCTGGGGAAAAACCGGCAGGGACAAGGTCCAAAATTTCCTGGGCGGAGCGGGGCGCCGCACTGCAACAGTGCATGATTTGCACTGTTGCGGGCAGGGCGCGGCCGATGCCCCGCTTACCGCCCGGCAGCCGCTTGGCATCGCTTTTGCTTGTGTGGAAGGGCGGCGGGCCGTGGCCGGGATGGCGGCGGCCTTGTACGCCGGTTCGCGCCGCGTGCCAGTGCCGGTTCAAGGAGAAGTGAAAATGGAACAATGGAAGATGATCTGCAAGCTCAAGGATATTCCCCTGCAGGGCGCGCGCGTGGTGCCGCGCGGCTTGGCATGGCAAGAGTTGCCGGGCGTGGCGCTGGTTCGCCACGGCGAAAACCAGGTGGAGGCGCGCCTGGAGCGGGACCGCGCCTCATCCGACGAGGCCGCCGCGCGCAGTTATGCGGTCAAGGTAGAGGATGGCCGGGTCTACCTCGACATGGACGAGCTGGGCGCGCCCGCCAGCCGGGCCGAGGCGGCGCTGGCCGGCGCCTTCGCGGTGGCGCCGCACATCGCGCCCGCGTAGGCGCGCGACGCGCCCGCAGGCTCAGGCTTGCGCGGGCCGCTGGCGCAGTTGTGCGTGGGCGTCGCGCAACATCGTCTCGGTGGTATCCCAGTCGATGCAACCGTCCGTCACCGAGCAGCCGTAGATCAGTTGCGACAAGTCTTGCGGAATCTTTTGGTTGCCGGCCACCAGGTTCGATTCGATCATCACGCCGACCAGGGATTTATTGCCCTGGCGGATCTGGTTGACGACGTCGGCCATCACCAGCGGTTGCAGTTCCGGCTTCTTGTAGCTGTTCGCGTGCGAGCAATCGACCACCAGGTTGGCCGGCAGCTTGGCCTTGGCCAGCGCCTGTTCGGCGATCGCGATCGAGACCGAGTCGTAGTTCGGGCGCCCGTCGCCGCCGCGCAGCACCACGTGGCCGTAGGCATTGCCGCGGGTGCGCACGATGGCGACGTTGCCGCTGCTGTTGATGCCCAGGAAAGAGTGCGGGTGCGCCGACGACAGGATGGCGTTGATGGCGATGCTGATGTCGCCGTCGGTGCCGTTCTTGAAGCCGACCGGAGTCGACAGGCCGGACGACATTTCGCGGTGGGTTTGCGATTCGGTGGTGCGCGCGCCGATGGCGGTCCAGGCGATCAAGTCGCCCAGGTATTGCGGCGAGATCGGGTCGAGCGCCTCGGTGGCCGTCGGCAAGCCCAGTTCGCACACGTCGAGCAGGAATTGGCGCGCCTTTTCCATGCCCGCGTCGACGCGGAAAGAGTCATCCATGTCGGGATCGTTGATATACCCCTTCCAGCCGGTGGTGGTGCGGGGCTTTTCGAAATACACGCGCATCACCAGCAGCATGGTGTCGGCCACTTCGGCTTGCAGGCTCTTCAGGCGGCGGGCGTAATCCAGGCCGGCCACCGGGTCGTGGATCGAGCAGGGGCCGACGACGACGAACAGGCGGCTATCCTTGCGGTCGATGATGTTGCGCAGCGCTTCACGGCCCTGCATGACGGTCTCGAAGGCGAGATCCGACAGCGGCAGCTTGGCGTGCAGGGCTTCCGGCGACGGCATAGGCGCGAAGGAAGTGACGTTGATATTTTCGATATCTGGAGTGTTCATGATTCTGCTCGGCTTTCGGGATGCGGTCACGGGGAGCCGTTAGTGTAGCGGAAATTGCCGGCATGCCGAAGCCGGCCGCCGCAACGGACGTCGCGCGTGCGCTTGCCGACCGGCCGCGCCCTGCCGCCGGTCGCCGGCCGGCCTTGGTCCTGCCGTTGCCGTGCCCTTGGCCCGGTGTCAGTGGAATGGAACGCTGGCGGGCGCGTGCCGCACCAGCTCGGCGCCCTGGGCCAGCGCCGGGTGGCGGTGCAGATAAGTGTCGATGGCGCGCGCCAGGAGACGCAGCTGTTCGTCGACGCAGGCGATGCCGGCTTCGACGTGGTCGGCCAGCGCCGTCTGGCCGGCCTGGCGGTGCCCGAGCAGGCGCAGGTGCTCGTCGCGGCGCAACTGGCGCAGCGCGTGCAACTGGGTCAGCCAGGACTGCAGTGTCCGCTGCGCCGTCGGTGGCGGCACCCATGGCGCGGGCCGCATGGCGGCGCCGAAGCGGGCCAGCAGCACGGCGTCGGAACGCCAGTTGGCCTCGCTGGCGTCGCAGGCGAATTCCATCACCCGGGCCGGATCGACATCGCTGACGATCATACCCATGGCGGTCAGGGCCAGCGCCGCCGCTTCGCTGTACGGGCCGCTCGCCTGCATGCACACATTCAAGCCGGCCACATCGACCGCGCGCCGGGTCAGCCAGACGCGCAACCAGCGGAAACCGGCCAGGTCGTTTTCCACCACCTTGTTCTGGATTTCGCCACGCACCAGCAGGGCGACGTCCAGTTTCAGCTTGCTGACATTGATCCCGATGGTAGGCTGTGATTTTTGCATGATTGATGGCTCATAATGTGTCGTAAACGTGCGATACCGCACAGTCGGATTTTATGGCAAAGCGTAAAAAGGGCGCGTTCGATTCGACCGCGACCGTTGTAAATTTGCAGCCTGCGGCCCGGGGTGCGGCTTTCCGGCCGATGCCGGGGGCGACGCGACGCCGCCGGCGGCATTGGAAGCGGCCATTTGCGTATAAACTGATGCCATGACGACACCTGAACCAACCCAGCATTACCCGGCCGCCCGTTTCATCAAAGAAATCGGGCGTGGCAAACACGGCGCCCGCGGCATGGCGCGCGCCGACGCGCAAGAACTGTACGCGGCCATGCTGGCCGGCCGCGTCTCCGACCTGGAGCTGGGCGGCATCTTGCTGGCCATGCGCATCAAGGGCGAGTCGGTCGATGAAATCGCCGGCTTCCTGGAAGCGGCCGAAGCCTCGTTCGCGCCGCTGACGGCACCGGACGGACCCTACGCCCCCATCGTCGTGCCCAGCTACAACGGCGCGCGCAAGATGGCCAACCTGACCGCCTTGCTGGCCCTGCTGCTCGCGCGCGAAGGCGTGCCGGTGCTGGTACACGGCGTGGCCAGCGACCCGGGCCGGGTGACGACGGCCGAAGTGTTCCAGGCGCTGGGCTTGACGGCGGCCCCCACGCAGGCGCGGGCCGAGGCCGATTTGGCGGCCGGCCGCCCCGCCTTCATGACGATAGACGCGCTGGCGCCGCCATTGGCCCACCTGCTGTCGCTGCGCCGCATCCTGGGCGTGCGCAACTCGACCCACACCCTGGTCAAGATCATGCAGCCCTTCGCCGGGCCGGCCCTGCGGCTGGTCTCCTACACGCATCCGGAATACCTGGAAATGCTGGGCGCCTATTTCACGACGGTGGCGCCGGCAGGGCGCGGCGACGCCTTCCTGATGCGCGGCACCGAGGGCGAGACGGTCGCCAACGCCAACAAGGGGCAGCAGATAGACTGGTTCCACGGCGGCTTGCGCACGGTGCTGGTGGAAAAGCAAACCTCGGTGCACGACTTGCCGGTGCTGCCGGCCGAGCGCGACGCGGCCACCACCGCCGCCTGGATAGCAAAGGTCTTGCGCGGCGAAGTGCCGGTGCCGCCCTCGATCGCCGAACAAGTGGCGCAATGCCTGCAAGCATCGAAAGCCTTGCGCGCGGGATAGAAAACCGACAAATAATGGGGTCAGGTC
>DMYQ01000067.1 GCA_003482555.1 Janthinobacterium sp.
TCCCGGCCTCAGTCCCCGGCCGCGATGCCGCGCAGCGCTTCCTCGAACACGTCCACGCTCTGGCCGCCGGAAATCAGGTGGCGCTCGTTGATGATGATGGCGGGCACCGAGCTGATACCCTGCCGCCGGTAAAAGTGCTCGGTGGCGCGCACTTCCTCGGCGTAGGCGCCCGAGGCCAGCACTTGCGCGGCGGCAGCGCTGTCCAGGCCGACTTCGCCGGCCACCCGCGCCAGCAACTCGTGCGAGGCGGGATTGCCGCCCAGGGTGAAATACGCTTCGAACAGCGCATGCTTCAATTCCCCCTGCCGGCCTTCCAGTTCGGCCCAGTGCAAGAGGCGGTGGGCGTCGAAGGTATTGTAGATGCGGTTGTGCTGGCCCATGTCGAAGGTGAAGCCCAGCTCGGCCCCGCGGGCCCGCAGCGCTTCCCGCGATTGCGCCATCTGTTCCACCGTGGAACCGTATTTTTCGGCGATGTGCTCGCCGATGTCTTGCCCTTCCGGCCCCATGTTCGGGTTCAGTTCGAAAGGCTGGAAGTGAATCTCGGCCTTGACCGTGTCGCCCACGCGCAACAGCGCCTGTTCCAGCGATTTCAGGCCAATCACGCACCAGGGGCAGGAAATATCGGAAACGAAATCGATTTTAAGAACAGTACTCATGGGGCAAGCCTTATATGGAGCCGCAAGCGCGGCAAACCATATATGCGTACGCCATGAGCGAAATCAATGGAAAACTGGTGCCCATCTTTCTTCAATTCCAATTGGCGCAACGGTAAATTGCGTTTTTCACCCATTCTTCTTCCCGTCGATAGTAATTATAGTGTTGTCATCCATCGCCATACCGGGAGTCCGCCATGTCACAATCTACCACCTTGCAATCCACCAACCCACCGTCCACCACCTCGTTTACCAGCTCGCGCGCCTTCGCCGCCCTCGCCTTCACCCCCGCCGTGCGGGCCGCGCAAAGCCGCAACGGCAGCCGCGACGCCGCACGCGACGGCCCCCGCCAGGACCGGCTGGAAGAGTACGAGACTGACTTCATCGCCGCGCGCGACAGCTTTTACCAGGCCACGGTGGGCGAAACGGCCTGGCCCTATGTGCAGCACCGGGGCGGCCCGGCCGGCTTCCTGAAGGTGCTGGACGAGCGCACCCTGGCCTACGCCGACTTGCGCGGCAATCTGCAATACCTGAGCGTGGGGAATTTGACGGCGAACGACAGGATCTCGCTGATCCTGATGGATTACGCCAAGCGGCGCCGCCTGAAGATCTGGGGCCGGGTGCGCATCGTCGCGGCGGCGGAGGATGCGGCGCTGATGGCGCGCCTGGCCATGCCGGGCCAGCGCGGCCGGCTGGAACGCGCCATCGTCATCGATGTCGAAGCGTACGACTGGAATTGTCCGCAGCACATCACGCCGCGCTACACCGAGGCCGAAGTCGAGCGCATGCTGGCGCCGCTGCTGGAAGAAAATCGCCGGCTCAGGGCCGGCGCGGGATAAAACAAGGGCCTTATTTTTTCTTGCCGGGCGCCTTGGGCGCCTTGGCCGCGTTGGCTGGCGGGGCCGCCTTCTTGCTGCCGATCCGGCTTTCGGTGCCGGCGAGCAGCTTGCCGATGTTGGCGCCGTGGCGATACGCCAGCAACGCGCTCATGGCGACCACGGCGAACAGTTTTTCATCGACGCCGAACAGCAGGCCGTAGTACAGGGGGGCGAACAGGGCCGCGCCCAGCGCCGCCAGCGAGGAATAGCGGAAGGCGTAGGCCAGCACCAGCCAGGTCACCAGGGTCGCCAGGCCCAGCCAGGGATTGAGGCCGATCAACACGCCCAATTCCGTGGCCACGCCCTTGCCGCCGACGAAGCGGGAAAACAGCGGCCACAGGTGGCCGAGAAAGACGGCGATGGCGACCAGGGCCACGGCCAGGTCGCCCACGCCGAGCGCGTCCTGGTAGCGGATCGCCAGGAACACGGCCAGCCAGCCCTTGGCGCCGTCGCCCAGCAGGGTCAGGGCGGCGGCCGCCTTGTTGCCGCTGCGCAGGACGTTGGTCGCGCCGGGATTTTTCGAACCGTAGGTGCGCGGATCGGCCAGGCCGAAGATCTTGCTGGTCACGACGGCAAAGGACACCGAACCGATCAAATAGGCGGCCACCACCATCGCCACCGTCACTAATACTGTATGCATGCTATCCCTCTTGTTTTTATGCCGGCGCTGTCCGCCGGGGCCGCTGAATATACACCATGCCGCCCCGGCGCCGGAAGTTTTACTCGGCCAGCGCGCAATGCACGGGCCGCGCTCCCAGCAGATCGCCCAGCACGCGCGGCGCCAGGCCGACCAGGTAGCCGCGCCGTCCGCCGTTGATATAAATGGTTTCCAGCGCCAAAATGCTATCCTCCACATACAGGGGCAGGATTTTTCGCGTGCCGAACGGTGAAGTGCCGCCGATCTGGTAGCCGGAATGGCGCTGCGCCACCTCCGGCTTGCACGGTTCGACCGACTTGCAGCCGATGGCGCGGGCCAGGTTCTTGGTCGACACCTTGCAGTCGCCGTGCATGAGGACGATCAAGGGCTTGCCGGCCTCGTCCTGCATCACCAGGGTCTTGACGACCTGATGTTCGGGCACGCCCAGCGCGCGCGCGGAAACGCCGGTGCCGCCGTGCTCTTCGTAGGGGTAGGGATGCTCGGAAAAGGCGACGCCGTGCTTGCGCAGCATCTGCGTGGCCGGGGTTTCCGATATATGCTCTTTTTTAGCCATGCGTGATACGCTGATCGTTCCATGAGGAGTGTTGCATTATGCCGCAAGAAATACGCTTTGCCACCTTCAACGCCTTCAATCTGGCGCCGCCGGGCGCCAAATTGTACGACAAGCTGGAACCGCTGACGGAACAGCAATACGAGGCCAAGCTGGACTGGACGGCGCAGCAGCTCGATCGCCTGGACGCCGACGTCATCGGTTTCCAGGAAATCTTTTCCCAAGCCGTGCTGCGCGAAGTACTGGCGCGCACGCGCCGCTACCGCCACGCCAGCCACGCCGGCTTCGACCCCGAGCCGGGCGCCGAGCGCCTCACGCCCTGCCTGGCGCTGGTGTCGCGCCTGCCGCTGGCGGAGCCGGCCGTGGCCTACGCCGACTTTCCGGCCGGCGTCGCCATGCCGGCCGGCAGCCGCGACGCCGACCGCTTCGCGCGCGCGCCCCTGCACGCCCAGGTCTTGCTGCCGGATGGACGCGGCGTCGACGTGCTGGTGGTGCACCTGAAGTCGCGCCGGCCCGATTACCGCAACGGCGACAGCGCCGCCGACCCGCTGCTGTTCGCGCTGGCCAACCTGCGCTCGCTGATACGCCGCGGCACCGAGGCGGTGGCCCTGCGCGTGCTGCTCACCGAGCTGGGCCGGCGCAGCGGCCGGCCCCGCGTCGTGCTGGGCGACTTCAACGACGTGGCCAACTCCGTCACCACCGGCATCGTGCTGGGCGAAGGCGAAGGCGACGAAGCCGGCCACGGCCCGGTGGAGCGCATGTACGACAGCAAGCAGATCCAGTTGCGCCAGGATTATCTGTGCCACGTCGGCTATACCAATATCCACGACGGCCACTACATGACGATCGACCACATCCTCGTGTCGGAGGAATTCAATCCCACTTCGCGCCACGCGATCGGCGCCGTGCTCGACGTCACCTACCTGAACGACCATTTGCTGCTCGATCAGCCGCAGGCGTCCGACCACGGCCAGGTGCTGGCGCGCATACGCCTGTACGGCGCGCGCGATCCGGCCTGAGGCGACGCTGCCGCGGCCGGAAAGTATCCGCCGCGGCGGCACATTGCGCGCGGCGCTCGCCCCGTCGGTGCATATATACAAGCGGGTCTGGACGGCTAGGTGGCACCCGCGACATATGGCAACACCCGGCTACGGTACATCTGTTTGCGCTTCTCCGAAAGGTGCAGCGTCAGTTCGACAAGAGTTCCCATTTCCCCATACTGCGACAGGCCGGAAACATTGAAGCCAGCCCGAAGTTTTGCAATAATGACCGTATTGTTGAGCACGGAGTGTTGTGAGCGAATAAGCCTGCCCCCCTCAGCCAATACATGTGCGCGAATGGCATTCAATAGGGATGTGTAGATTCCCCGTCGCCGATGGGACGGACGGACTCCGCTATTGGCCATGTAGAAGACCTGGCCTCGTTCCATCCAGCCACAAGACCACCCGACAAGCTCATCGCCCTGGTAAGCGCCAAGCCTGAGCATCGGCGAAAAACTTTGCGGTGAAACCCCGCTACCCGCCTCATCGAGTAGGATCGACTCCAACTCATCCGAATGTTGCTGGACGTCGGCGAAAACGAGCATTTGAAGGCGCGAGAATTCAGGCTCGGGAAAACTGTCCGTGAGACGGAGGTCGATGGATTGCATGATGCGTAACCCTGGTTGCTTAATAATGAAACGAGCTGCTACACAAAATTATTATTTTGCAGACAAATTATACTCAGCCCATGTCCTTGCCACAACATCCGGTAAATATCACTCATTGACATAGTATTGCGTTCAAAATCAGGAATCGCCCGACTTGTCATTTAAGATAGGGATATCCGTCGTCGAATGCCTTGCCAACCTTGCCGCCCCTATGAGCCCCGCTGAATTCCAAGACCAGAACGACATTTCCCCACATTCGGCCACTGAACGGGCCGCCGCCGCATCGCGCAGCACCTGGGTCAGCGTCGGCGTCAACATTTGCATGATGTGGAGAGCGATATTGAAACTGGAAGCGCCGGACGCCATCGCCAGGGTACAGGGCATCGCCTTGTGGATGGCGGCGATCGCGCTGTGCGCCAAGGAGTTGCTGTTTCGCTACCTGCTGGCGATCGCCAAGCGCATCAAATCGAGCATGCTCATTGCCTATGCATGGCACGCCCGTTCAGATGCGGCCTCTTCGTTTGTCGTGGGCGTCGGCATCATCGGCAACCTGGCGGGCTTTCCCATACTTGACCCCATCGCGGCGCTGATCGTCGGGCTGATGATACTGAAGATGGGCTGGGGCTTCGCCTGGGACGCCCTGCACGATTTGATGGACCGCGCCGTCGACGAGATCGAGCTCAACGCGATCCGGACGACGTTATTGGAAACGTTTGGCGTCAGCGGGGCGCATGATGTGCGCACGCGGAAGATGGGCGACATGATCATCGCCGGCGCCCACCTGGAAGTGGAAGCCTCGCTGACGGTGGAAGCCGGCCACGATATCGCCGTCGATGCCAGGCGCCGCGTGCTGGAGCGCCACCGGGTGCTCAAGCTGATGACGCACATCGCCCCCTGGAGACGGCCGGACCTGGACCACGAAAATTCGCCTCGGCCTGTCTCTCCGGCATAGTATGGATACCCCGTCGACGCGGCAACAAAACGCAGGACTGACGGCGGCGCAAGCCGCTGCAAGGCTGCGCTGCGACGGCCCGAATGAGCTTTCCACTTCCCGTCCATCAAGCGCCTGGCGCCTGCTGCTGGACGTGGTTTCAGAGCCGATGTTCCTGCTGCTCGTCGTCTGCGGCATCATTTATCTCGTACTCGGCGACAGCAAAGAAGCGCTCATGCTCCTGGGTTTCGTGTGCATCGTCATCGGCATTACTTTTTTCCAACAACAACGTACCGAACGCTCGCTGCACGCGCTACGAGAGCTGTCCTGTCCGCGCGCCTTGATCGTCCGGGACGGCAGGCAGGAACGCGTCGCCGGCAGGGAGCTGGTGGTCGGCGACCTGGTTCTGCTGGCCGAGGGCGATCGCGTTCCCGCCGATATCGACTTGCTCAAGGCATCGAATTTGAGCGTGGATGTATCCATGCTCACAGGGGAGTCCGTGCCG
>DMYQ01000336.1:0-7115 GCA_003482555.1 Janthinobacterium sp.
AGTATTCTAACCAACTGAACTAACCGCCCGAAGACCAGCATTATAGGGAGACTGCGGGGCAAACACAAGGCCTCTTTTACAGGAAACCTTTACATCATTGAAAAATTCCCCACGCACCCGGATTTCAGTCGGGTCCCACCACATACACGCCACTGCTGCCATCCGTGTTGAGCGCCGTGATGCTGCGCCGTATCAAGCGGCGGCCCTCGACTTGCTGATCCCTGTCAGAGAAGTTGGCGATCAGGCGGGTGCCGTCGCCATAGCGGGCTTCTTGCAGCAGGCGGTCGGGCGAGAGCCAGGTCAAGCCCGTCAACGCCTGCGTTCCCAGGCGCTGGTGCAGGGTGCGGAAGAAGGCATCCTGCCTCTTGATCACGGGCAAGCGCTGATCCAGGGTGTCGGCGCTGAGGTGATACAGGGGCGCCACATCGTAGAGCAACTGCGTCAGTTCATTGTCGGCGTGCACATTGGTGAACTTCATGCTGTCGAACAGCCAGTGGTGGCTGCTGATGATGGAACCGTGGAAGACAGCTTGATACAGGGGCAGGCGGCTGGCGGGATTGAAATAGATGGCCCGATACGCGTCCTTCAGCGCCACTTGCTTGAAAAACACGGCCGGCTGCGCGCCCGGATACCAGGCACCCAGATAATAGGGCGAATTTTTATCCCTTTGCATGTCCCTGTCGGCCCAGCCGATGACGGGGGTCTGCATGCCGTGCGCAAACAGGATGCCTTGCGCCGTCGTGCCGTTGCCGTCCTCGGAACCGGTGGGCAGCTTGAGTGCCTCGGAGATCCAGCGCGCCGACTCGGCGACACCGGCCGCGCTCTGCGCCTGCGTCAGCGGCGCCTCGGCGCGGTAACTGTCGAACACCATGCCGCTCGCGTAAGCGTCCAGGAACCAGCTGTTGAAGCCGGCCTTCGCCGCCACCGCCTTCACGCGCGCCTGCAACAGGGGGCGCACGCAGTTCGGATCCGTGTAGCGGCCCGACTTTTGAAAGCCGGACTTGAACATGCCGCCCTTGAGCAAAATCGCGCAATCGCGGAAAGCTTTTTCACCCAGCTGCGCCGTGGCCCAGTGCGCGTTGCCGCCTGGCTTCACGGCCGTCTCATAGGAATCGTAGGGCGCCACCAGATAACCGGCGTCGACCCCGGCGGCCACCGCCTCGGGATGCCACAAGCCCCCTTCCCAACCTTCGCCCAGGCCGATCCACAGGCGTGTCAAGCCGGCCTTGCGCAGTTTTTTCATGCTTGCCAGCGACACCCCGCCACCCCAGGCTGCCGCATCGGGCGTGAGCGTGCGCGCGAAGGTGCGCGCCACTTCGGCGCGCAAGTCGCCGTAGCGGGCGGCCAGCACTTCGGCGTCCGGCGCGGCGCTCTGCCAGCTTTCGCGCGCGACCGCGTTCAGGGCCGCGTTCAGGGCGTCGATCAGTTCGCGCTGCTGGGCGCGCTCGGGGACGGCCCGCAGGGTACCCAGCAGGGCGCCCGTGTCGCGCTCGAAATAGCCGCGCAAGCGCGTCGGCAGCGCGCCGTCGCCGCGCAGCACGGCCAGGAAGGCCGGCCAATCCCGCACGTCGCCCGGCGCCAGCAAGCCGCCGCCCCACAGATAGACGTGACTGGCGCCGAGCAGCTTGGCCGCCTCCGGCGAGCGGGCGATCTTGTCCTTCAGGGTTTCATACTTGCCTTCCGCCTGCAGCCACTCGCGGTAGCGCCTGGCGCCGGCCAGCGGGTCGGCTCCATCCAGATGCAAGATCAGGGTCATCGGCGCGGCCGGCGCCAGGCTGACGAATTCGTGCGTCAGCGCCAGATTGACGCCCTCGCCTTCGCGCGTCAGCTTGATCCGGTTATTGAAAGGATTGGTCAGCACCCAGGTCAAGGTGAAGGCACCCTGGTCCAGCCCCCACAGGGGCAGGCTGATATCCTGGGAGGTATTGAATTCGCTCATGCTCTCGAGCAGGAATTTCTGCCACACGGGGTCGCCGGCCGGCGCATAGTGACCTTCCGCCAGCGGCAAGATCAAACCCTTGCCGATGGCGGCGGCCGGCTGGCGCAGCAGCGCCAGTTGGCCGGCGGCCCTGGCGTGTATCGCCAAGAACAGATCGCGCTCCCTGAGCTCCAGTTCGAAGCGATAGGCGCCCTCGTTCCACTGCCACTGCAGGCGCGAGGCGCTCTGCTGCAGCACGCCGACCGCGTGCTTGCCGACGCCATCCGACACCCCGACAGCCGGGCCGCCGGCCGCCTGCACCCGCAAGGCCAGGGTGGCCGGTTCGACCTCGACCCGCCAGAGCGGATTTTCCAGCACCACCGCGGCCTGCGCCAACGCGGGCGCAAGCAAACAAAAAAAGGATAATGAGCGCAGCATGAACAACATGAAATCCTTCAAGTCGCAATGAGAATGACCATCAACGGTGGCGAAAAAAAACATTATACGGGCGTCGCCGGGCACCGGGCCAAGCGCCACCACCTTCGCTCACGGCCGCCATCATTCCCGCCCGCGCGGCCGGCGTCAAGCGAACTTACATTGTGAAACTTGTTTGCCATCCACCATGTTGCATTACACTGGCGAGTTTCATATTGATCAAAGCGTAGCGATGCAAGAAAAACTTCCCTCTTCGGCGCACCTGCACGCGCATCTGGCCGGCGACGCCAAACACGCGCATTTTTTCGAGGATCGCAGCCAAAAGATTCTGGCCTGGGCCCTGGGCCTGACCTTGAGTTTCGCCGGCGTCGAGGTGGTCGCCGGTTTTGCTTCGAATTCGCTGGCCCTGATTTCGGACGCCGGCCATATGGTGACGGACGGCGCCGCCCTCGGCCTGGCCCTGCTGGCGCAAGTGATCGCCAAGCGTCCGCCCTCGGCCCGCCATTCTTTCGGCTTCGGCCGCGCCGAGGCGCTGGCCGCCTTCGTCAACGGCCTGGTGATGCTGGCCGTGGTGTGCTGGATCATGTTCGAAGCCGCGCAGCGCTTTTCGCAGCCGCAAACGGTGCGGGGCGCCACGGTTTTCGTGGTGGCCTCGATCGGCCTGGCGATCAATCTGCTGGTGGCCTGGATCTTGTCGAAAGACAGGGAGAGCATGAACACGCGCGCCGCGCTGGTGCATGTGATGGGCGATCTGCTGGGCTCGGTCGCCGCGCTGGCGGCCGGCGCCGTGATTTATTTCACGGGCTGGATGCGGATCGATCCGCTGCTGTCGATTTTCGTCTCGCTGCTGATCTTGAAGTCGACCGTCGCCCTGCTGCGCGAGTCGTATCATTTCCTGATGGAGGGCGTGCCGGAGCAAATCGATTATCTGGAGGTGGGTGCCGACCTGGCCAAGGTGGCCGGCGTGCGCTCGGTGCACGATTTGCACGTGTGGGATATGTCGCCGGGCCAGCCGGCCCTGATCGGCCACCTGGAAATCGACGACTTGCTGGCCTGGCCCGGCGTGCTGCTGGCGGTCAAGGAGATGCTGCTTGCCAAATACGGCATCGACCATGTCACCCTGCAGGCCGAAGTCGCTGGCATGGCCGGCATGGCTGGCCCGCACGAGAGCGGCCATGCCCACACCGGCCACTAGCGGCTAATTGCGGCGCGCCTCCAGCACCCCGCTCACGTCCTTGATCACGTTCAAGGCCTTCAGCAACTGGGCCGTGGAAACGATTTCAGCCGTGAAGGTCATGCGCGCCTGACCCTTGGCGCTTTGCGTGTTGACGCCGACGACATTGATTTTTTCGCGGGAAAAAATCTCCGAGATATCGCGCAGCAAACCCTGGCGGTCGCCCGCCAGGATGAAGATGTCGACCGGATAGACGGTGTCCTGGCCGGCCCGGCCCCACTCGGTGACGATGACGCGCTCCGGCGCCTTGGCGCGCATTTCCGCGAAGTTCTTGCAGGTGGCGCGGTGGATGGAAACCCCCTTGCCGCGCGTGACGAAACCGACGATGCCGTCCGGCGGCGCCGGCTTGCAGCACTTGGCCAGCGCCGTCATCAAGCCTTCCGTGCCGACCACCAGCACGCCCGACTTGGCGCCCTGGTCGACGCTGGAAGCGCGGCTCTTGCCCAGCACCACCGCGTCTTCCGGTTCGACCACTTCGCCGCCCTCGTGCAAGGCTTGCTCGACGTGGCGCAGGCTGAATTCCTCCTTACCCACCGACAGGAACAATTCATCGACCTTGGCAAAGCCCAGCTTTTGCGCCAGCGCTTCCAGGTTGACGGCCGTCTTGCCCTCGCGCTGCAGCGACTTTTCCACCATCGCCCGGCCGTGCGCCAGGGTTTCCTGCATGTCGATCGCGTGGAACCAGGCGCGCACCTTGGAACGGGTGCGGGTGCTGGTCGTGTAACCGGCGCTGAGCCAGTCGCGCGAGGGGCCGGCCGTGCCGGGAGCGCCCTTGGCCGTGATGATTTCGCAGGTCTGGCCATTCTTCAAGGGGGTGTTCAGCGGCACCATGACGCCATCCACGCGGGCGCCGCGGCAGCGGTGGCCTACGTCGCTGTGCAAGTGATAGGCGAAGTCGATCGGCGTCGCCCCGACCGGCAACTCCAGCACCCGCGCCTGCGGCGTGAGCACGAAGATGCGGTCGTCCAGGGCCGCCGATTTCAGCTTTTCGACCCATTCGCGCTGGATTTCCTCTTGCCCGACGACGGCGTCGGCCACGTCCGATTTCCAGGCCAGCAACTGCCGCAACCAGGCGATCTTTTCATCGTACTTCTGGCCCGCGAAGTTGGAACCGCCCTCCTCCTTGTAGCGCCAGTGCGCGGCCACGCCGTACTCGGCGAAGCTGTGCATTTCCCGGGTGCGTATCTGCACCTCCAACGGGCGGCCGTCGTCCGCCGTCACCACCGTGTGCAGCGACTGGTAGCCGTTCGGCTTCGGGCGCGAAATATAGTCGTCGAATTCCTTCGGGATGGGGGTCCAGATATTGTGCACCACGCCCAGCACCGTGTAGCACGTCTTGACGTCGGGGACGATGACGCGGAAGGCGCGCACGTCGTACAGCTCGGTGAATTCCAGGTCCTTGCCGCGCATCTTGTTCCAGATGCTGTAGATGTGCTTGGGCCGGCCAAACACTTCGGCATCGATGCCGGCGCCGTCCAGCTCGCTTTGCAGGCGCAGAATGGCCGAGCTGACGAAGCCCTCGCGCATCATGCGCTTTTCTTCCAGCATCTTGGCGATGCGCTTGTAGGCGTCCGGCTCGATGAAGCGGAAGGACAGGTCTTCCAGTTCCCACTTCAACTGCCAGATGCCGAGCCGGTTGGCCAGCGGCGCGTACAGGTCCAGCGTTTCCTTGCCATAGTCGCGCGTCAAGTCGTTGAACAGCTTGGTGTCCGCGAAATAACGCAGAGTCGTCACGCAAGACGCCAGACGCACCAGCACCACGCGCATGTCGGACGCCATCGCCAGCAGCATCTTGCGCAGGGTTTCCACCTGCGCCACCGCCAGCAGGGCCGCGTTCTTGCCGCGCCCGCCTGCGCCCTGCTGGCCCTGGGTCAGCGCGCGCAGGCGTATCAGCTGGCGCACGCCGGTGACCAGGTCGCACACCTGCTGGCCGAAGCGCGGCGCGATCGTCGGCGCCTGGGCCGGGTCGAGCAAGGTCAGCTCGAACATCAGGCCGGCGATGCGGGTTTCCGCGTCGCTGCGCAAAAAGGACAGGGTTTGCCCCACGCCGACGGAAAATTCCAGCGCCGACTGGCCGTTCGAGGTCAGCTTGTCGGCATAGACATCGCCCGCGTAAGCGAGGGCGTCCAGCACGCGCGCGCCGTCGGCCTCGCTCAAGCCCTGCACCAGCTGATCCGTGCTGGCGCTGTTGAGTGCCGAGATTGAAACCATGGCCGCCCTAGCGTTCGGCGGCGACGACGACGATCTCGACCAGGCAGGCTGGATTGGCCAGCTTGGCCTCGACCGTCGCCCGCGGCGGCGTGTGACCGGGCGCGACCCACTCGTCCCAGACTTCGTTCATGCCGGAAAAATCGCGCATGTCGGCGATAAAGATCTGGCAAGTCAGGATGCAAGTCTTGTCGCTGCCGGCCTCGGCCAGCAGGCGGTCGACGTGGCCCAGCACTTCGCGGGTCTGGCCGACGATGTCTTGCGCGGTGTCGTCCGCGATCTGGCCGGCCAGGTAAATGGTGCTGTTATGGATCGCCACTTCGGACAGGCGCTTTTCTACGTACAGTCGTTTGATTTCCATGCTATTTCTCTTCAGTGTTACGGGTAAACGGGCCGCTTCAGCGGCCCAGCAAAAATTGCCGCGCGATGGCAATCTGGTCATCGTGCGTAAAGGTGGGCGCGTGGCCGCAGCCGGCGATCTCGACCAGGGTGGCGCGCGGACCGCGGCCCGTCATCAGGGCCGCCGTCTCGGGCGACAGCAAGTCCGATTCGGCGCCGCGCACCAGCAGGGTCGGGCAACGGATGGCGTCGTAGGCGGCCCACAGGCTCGCTTCATCCGCCTGCACCGAAGCCGGCGTCGCCGCGAGGAACGGTTGCGCCAGCCCCATATCATAGTGGCGTATCCACTGCCCGTCCTTGTCCTGACGCAACACATCGGCGGCCAGCTTGTGCCACTCGGCTTGCGTATGCGGGCCGAAGGGTAGCGAAACGTCGCGGATGAACTTGGCGCCCGCCTCAAAACTGGGGAAGCGCAAGTCCTGGGCGATATAGTCGCCGATGCGGCGCAGGGCCTCGGGCGCCAAGGTGGGGCCGATATCGTTCAAGATCAGCTTGCGCACCGGGCTGTCCGGCAGGGATGCCAGGCCGAGGCCGATCAAGCCGCCCATCGAAGTGCCGAGCCAGTCGACGCCGGCGCCGTCCGTCGTCACGCGCGCCAGCAGAGTCACCATGTCGCTGACGTATTGGGGAATGCGGTACAGGTCGGGATTGCGCAGGCGGCCCGAGCGGCCGCGGCCGACGACGTCGGGGCAGATCACGCGGTAATCGCCGGCCAGGGCGCGCGCCAGATTGTCGAAGTCGTCGGACACGCGGGTGACGCCGTGGACGCACAGCAGCACGCGCGGATTGTCGGCCGCGCCCCACTCCTTGTATGCCATCTGGTGCAAGCCGGTCGGCGAAATACATTGGACAAACTTTTGTGTCGCTTCGATCATTGCCGTTTCCCTGTCAATGCCTTGTCAATGTTTACACGCGGTTTAC
>DMYQ01000336.1:7270-21883 GCA_003482555.1 Janthinobacterium sp.
GGTTTACGCCAGGTTTGCGCCCGGTGTGCGTCGCCTTCGATCCGCTTTTGGGGCCGCGCGGCACGAAAATTGCTCGCATCGTCGCGCGCGGCCCCGCTTCCGACCACCATTTTACCGGCCGTCGCGCCCAAAATTCTACCGCAGTGTAGCGCAGCGCGGCTTTTCGTGGCGGCCACGCCGCCAGCCGACCGCGCCCGACGGGATTTCATGAACATCACATGTGCATGCATCGGGCGTTGCTCAATTGCAACATCAAGCTAGGAGGGGCCCGCTACCGGCCCGTCAGGCCGACTTTGCGGTTAACCACAATTGTATTGCCCGCCTCGCCGGGCAATCATGGCCGCACTAACCCGCTCGAGGAGACATAATGAAACAACCATTCTATAAAATCCTGTACCTCCAGGTACTGTTCGCCATCTTATGCGGCGTGCTGCTGGGCATATTTTATCCAGGCAACGCCGTCGACATGAAGCCCCTGGGCGACGGTTTCATCAAACTCATCAAGATGATCATCGGCCCGGTGATTTTCTGCACCGTCGTCTCCGGCATCGCCAGCATGCACGACATCAAGAAAATCGGCCGCGTCGGCGGCAAGGCCCTGCTCTACTTCGAAGTCGTGTCCACCTTCGCGCTGGCGATCGGCTTACTGGTCGCCAACGTGCTGAAACCGGGCGCCGGCTTCAATGCCAACCCGGCCACCCTCGACACCAGTTCCATCGCCGCCTTCACCAAGGCCAAGCCGATGTCCGCCGTCAACTTCTTGATGAACATCATCCCGCACACCCTGTCCGACGCCTTCACCAAGGGCGACGTCCTGCAAGTGCTGCTGGTATCGATACTCTTCGGTTTCGCCCTGTCCCTGCTGGGCGACAAGGGCCGCCCGGTCACCAAGCTGATCGACCAGGTTTCGCTGGCCATCTTCGGCGTGGTCGGCATCATCATGAAGGCGGCCCCGATCGGTGCCTTCGGCGCCATGGCCTTCACCATCGGCAAATACGGCGTCGCTTCCCTGCTGCCGCTGGCCAAGCTGATGGGTTCCTTTTACCTCACTTGCTTCCTGTTCATCTTCGTCGTGCTCGGCATCATCGCCAAGTTGACGGGCTTTTCGATCGTCCGCTTCGTTCTCTACATCAAGGAAGAATTGCTGATCGTGCTCGGTACCAGCTCGTCGGAAAGCGCCCTGCCGGCCCTGATGACCAAGCTGGAACGTCTCGGTTGCTCGAAATCGGTGGTGGGCCTGGTGGTGCCGACCGGTTATTCCTTCAACCTCGATGGCACGAATATCTACATGACGATGGCGGCCCTGTTCGTGGCGCAAGCGACCAACACCGACCTGACCCTGTGGCAAGAATTGACCATCCTGGGCGTGGCGATGCTGACTTCGAAGGGCGCCTCCGGCGTCACCGGCGCCGGCTTCATCACCCTGGCCGCGACCCTGGCCGTGGTGCCGACCATCCCGGTGGCCGGCATGGCGCTGATCCTCGGCATCGACCGCTTCATGAGCGAGGCGCGCGCCTTGACCAACTTCGTCGGCAACGGCGTCGCCTCCATCGTGGTGTCGAAATGGGAAAACGAACTCGATCACGACCAGATGCGGCGCGAACTGGCCAATCCGAGCATTCCGAGCGACAATCCTTACGCCGAACCGGAGTCGGTTGCAAGCAAATAAGCGGGTTGTAACGCTTGTAACGATTGCACCATAAGGACGAAAAAAGGGCGGCGGAATCGCGATTCCGACGCCCTTTTTCACGTCCGCCGCGCCCCGGTTTTTACACGGCGCTGACGTCGAGTTCGGCGCCCGTGGCGGCGACGATCTCTTCCTTCGTGACGCCGGGCGCCAATTGCCTCACCTTCAAGCCTTGCGGCGTGACTTCCACGACACCGAGGTCGCTGATGATCAAGTCGACCACGCCGACGCCGGTGAGCGGCAAATCGCACTGCTTCAGCAATTTATGCGTGGTGCTGCCATCCTTGGCCTTGGCCACGTGTTCCATCAGCACGACGACGCGCTTGACGCCGGCCACCAGATCCATGGCGCCGCCCATGCCTTTTACCATCTTGCCCGGAATCATCCAGTTGGCCAGGTCGCCCCGCTCCGACACTTGCATCGCGCCCAGGATGGCCAGGTTGATCTTGCCGCCGCGTATCATGCCGAAGGAATCGGCCGAACTGAAATAAGCCGCGCCGGGCAACGCCGTCACGGTCTGCTTGCCGGCGTTGATCAAGTCGGCGTCCACTTCGGCGTCGGTGGGAAAGGGGCCGATGCCCAGCAAACCGTTTTCCGACTGCAAGAACACTTCCATATCGGCTGGCACGTAGTTTGCAACCAGGGTTGGCAAACCTATCCCCAAATTCACATAATAGCCATCCTGCAGCTCTTTTGCCGCGCGCGCGGCCATTTCATCACGAGTCCATGCCATAGTTATCTCCGTATTGGTGTCTGGTGTGGGAACGCCGGCCTCAGTCGGCGCGCACGGTGCGCTGTTCGATGCGCTTTTCCGGGTTGGCGTTGACGACGATGCGGTGTACGAAGATGCTGGGCGTGTGCACGTCGTCCGGGTCGATTTCGCCGATTTCCACCAGTTTTTCCACTTCGACGATGGTGATCTTGCCGGCCATCGCCACGTTCGGGTTGAAATTGCGCGCCGTCTTGCGGTACACCAGATTGCCGGCGCGGTCGGCCATGTAAGCTTTCACCAGCGACACGTCGGCCACCAGGCTGCGCTCCATCACGTATTGCTCGCCGTCGAATTCGCGGATTTCCTTGCCGTTGGCGACGATGGTGCCGACCCCTGTCTTGGTGAAGAAGGCCGGGATGCCGGCGCCGCCGGCGCGCAGTTTTTCCGCCAGCGTGCCTTGCGGCGTGAATTCCAGTTCCAGTTCGCCGGCCAGGAACTGGCGCGCGAATTCCTTGTTTTCACCGACATAGGAGGCGATCATTTTCTTGATCTGTCGGGTGCTCAGCAACTGGCCCAGGCCAAAGCCGTCCACGCCGGCGTTGTTGGAAATGGCGGTCAGCTTGGTCACGCCGGAATCGCGCAAGGCGCCTATCAGCGCTTCCGGGATGCCGCACAGGCCGAAGCCGCCGACGGCGATGGTTTGACCGTCCTGGACGATGCCGGCCAACGCCGAAGCGGCGTCAGGATAAACTTTATTCATACGTGTCCCTCTTCTTTTGTTAAGCTGTCTCGTATCGCTTGTGTTCGCTTGTACTCGCTTGTGCTCACTTGTGTCTTGGTGCAGCGTATCAGCATAAAATACGCCAGGAAAAAGCACAATACCGTAAAACTACCTGCCCTTTATATCAGAATTGACTCCAGATCAGATGAACGCCGCGCAAGCCATCGATTATGAAAGCATATTCCTGCACGCGCCGGTCGGCATGTGCATTTCGGAAAATCGCGTCATCCAGGCCTGCAACGAGGCGCTGGCCTCCATGTTCGGTTATGCGCGCGGGGATCTGGTCGGGCAATCGTTCCGCGCCCTGTACCCGACGATGGATGAATTCCTGCGCACGGGCGACCGCATCATTCCGATCATGAACGCCAAAGGCCGTTATTCGGACGAGCGCATCATGCGCCGCGCCAACGAGGAATTGTTTTGGTGCCACGTCAGCGGCCACGCGCTGCTGCCGAAGCACCCCCTGGGGGCCGGCATCTGGACCTTCGAGGATGTCAGCGAGAAACGTCCCGTGACCGCGCAATTGACGCCGCGCGAGCGCGAAATCGCTGCCCTGCTGGTGGAGGGCAAGACGAGCAAGCTGATCGCGCGGCAGATCGACCTCAGCCCCCGCACCGTGGAAATGCACAGGGCCAAGCTGATGCGCAAGTTTGCCGCCGCCACCTCGTCCGAGTTGGTGCACAAGCTGGTCGGCCTGCAATTGCCCCGCTAAATCCAGACTAAAACTGAACCGCGCGCCCCCGCGCGGGAAGCGGCGCGCCGTCCATCTTGTTACCGAGCCGCCTCGTTACAGGGCCGTCATGCCGCCGTCGGCGGAAATGATGGCGCCGTTGATGAAGTGCGAATCCTCGCCGGCCAGCAAGAGCAGCAAGCCATCCAAATCATCCGGCCGGCCCGGGCGCTTGTGCGGCAGCATTTCGATGAGCTTCTTGCCCTGCTCGCTGGCGAAATAATCCTCGTTGATCTCGGTCGAGATATAGCCGGGGCAGATGGCGTTCGTGTTGATGCCGTACTTGCCCCACTCGACCGCCATGGCCTTGGTCATGTGCACCATGCCAGCCTTGCTCATGCAATACACGCCGATTTGCGGCAACACGTGTAAACCCGCCATCGACGCGATATTGATGATGCGGTGCTGCTTTTTCGGGTCGCCCTTGGCGCGCGCGATCATGCGCTTGGCCGTTTCCTGGGCCACGAAAAAGGAGCCGCGCAGATTCGTGTCCATGACGAAGGCATAGTCTTCCGGCGAGACGTCGACCAGGCGCTGCGTCGTCGACACGCCGGAGTTGTTGACCAGGATATCGATCGGGCCCGCTTCCGTCTCGGCGTGGGCGATGGCCGACTTGATGCTGGCGTAATCGGTCACGTCGAGCGACACGACATGGGCGGCGCCGCCGTCGGCCTCGATCTCGGCCCGCAATTCCTTGAGCCGCTCGGTGCGGCGCGAAGCCAGCACCACTTGCGCGCCGGCCTGGGCCAGCACCTTCGCGAAGCGCGCGCCCAGTCCGCTGGACGCGCCCGTGATCAGGGCAATTTTGCCCTCAAAGTTCACTTCTATGCCCACGAGCCACTCCCTGTATTGTTTTTGATAAGACGATGTCCGATGCGCGCTGGCGCCATGTGCAATCATTACACAAAATGTCAGGATTAGATTGCGGCGTCTAATAATGTCCCGCAAAATGGCGCCAAAGTTGCAATCCGCGCTAAAAACAAGCACACTCGTGCTTAAATTGACATTTACCCTGATGAGACCATGACACAAGCCACGAATATTGCTGAACAGTACGGCCCGCGCGACACCATGGAGTACGACGTTGTCGTCGTCGGCGGCGGCCCCGCCGGCCTGGCCGCGGCCATCCGCCTGAAGAAACTGGCGGCCGAACAAGGCCGCGAAGTCTCGGTTTGCGTGCTGGAAAAAGGCGGCGAACTGGGCGCGCACATCCTGTCGGGCGCCATCATGGATCCGAAGGCGCTGACCGAATTGATGCCGGACTGGAAGGCGCTGGGCGCGCCGCTGAACACGGCCGTGACGGAAGACCGCATCCTGTTCCTGACCGAAAAGAAAGCCATCAAGACGCCCAACTTCGCGGTGCCGGCCTGCTTTGAAAACCACGGCAATTACATCGTTTCCCTGGGCAACGTGGTGCGCTGGATGGGCCAGCAGGCCGAAGCGCTGGGCGTGGAAATCTTCCCCGGCTTCCCGGCCGCCGAAATCCTGTACAACGAGAATGGCTCGGTCAAGGGCGTGGCGACCGGCAATATGGGCGTCAAGCGCGACGGCCAGCCCGGCCCCGACTTCCAGCAAGGCATGGAATTGCACGCCAAGTACACGCTCTTCGCGGAAGGCGCGCGCGGCCACCTGGGCAAGCAATTGATGGCCAAGTACGACTTGAACAAGGACAAGGACCCGCAATCCTACGGCATCGGCATCAAGGAACTGTGGGAAATCGATCCGGCCAAGCACCAGGCGGGCCTGGTGATCCACTCGACCGGCTGGCCGCTCGACAGCAAGACTTATGGCGGTTCCTTCCTGTATCACCTGGAAAACAACCAGGTCATGGTCGGCTATGTGGTCGGCTTGAACTATGAAAACCCGTATCTGTCGCCGTACGAGGAATTCCAGCGCTACAAGACGCATCCAGCCATCCGTCCCTTCTTCGAAGGCGGCAAGCGCATTTCCTACGGCGCGCGCGCGATCACGGCCGGCGGCCTGCAATCGCTGCCGAAACTGGTGTTCCCGGGCGGCGCCCTGATCGGCTGCGATGCCGGCTTCCTCAACATGAGCCGCATCAAGGGGAGCCACGCGGCCATCAAGAGCGGCATGCTGGCCGCCGACGCCGCCTTTGAAGCGCTGGGCAAGGAACGCCAGCACGACGAACTGGCGGCCTACCCTGTCGCCTTCGAGCAATCCTGGTTGCACGAGGAATTGCACGTGGCGCGCAACGTCAAGCCTTGGCTGAGCCGCGGTTTGTATCTTGGCAGCGTGATGACGGCCATCGACCAGATGGTATTCCGCGGCAAGGCGCCGTGGACCTTGCACCACAGCCATGGCGACCACGAGTGTCTGAAACCGGCGGCGCAGTGCACGCCCATCGTCTATCCCAAGCCGGATGGCAAGCTGACCTTCGACAAGATGTCCTCGGTGTTCATTTCCAACACCAATCACGCCGAAGACCAGCCCATCCATTTGACCCTGAAAAACGCCAGCGTCCCGGTCGACGTCAACCTGAGCACCTACGCCGGCCCGGAAGCGCGCTACTGCCCGGCCGGGGTGTATGAATTCGTCAAGACCGACGAGGGCAAGGATCGCCTGCAGATCAATGCGCAAAACTGCGTGCACTGCAAGACCTGCGACATCAAGGATCCGACCCAGAATATCGTCTGGGTCACGCCGGAAGGNNTTCTTTTTAAAAATTTCCACAGGGCATTTAATAACTGGCGCGTGGCGGTCGTCTTGTACTTGTGAGAGCGCGAAAAACGTTGCTCCATAGTGCATTCATCCGTATCCCACACCCACCAGGAGTTATCCCATGTTGAGCCTTCACACCAACAACGCCGCCCTCTCCGCGCAGAATTCGATTTCCAAGACGCAGAACAGCCTGTCGACCTCGATGACGCGCCTGAGCACCGGCTACCGCATCAATTCGGCCATGGACGACGCCGCCGGCCTGCAAATCGCCACCCGCCTGAACGCGCAAACGAGCGGCATGGCCATGGCCATGCGCAATACCCAGAACAGCATTTCGATGATGCAAACGGCCGAAGGCTCGTTCAACGAAGTCACCAACATGCTGGTGCGCATGAAGGATCTGGCCACCCAGGCGGCCGACGCTTCCTCGACCACGGCCGACCGCACCGGCATGCAGTCGGAATTCGACGCCCTGGGCACCGAGTTGAGCAACGTCATGAACAACACCACCTTTGGCGGCAGCAAGCTGCTCAAGGGTGGCACCATCGCCACCGCCATGACCTTCCAGATCGGCGCCAGCTCGGCCGAAACGATGACGGTCGACCTGTCGGCCCAGGTCGCCACCACCCTGGAAGCGAGCCTGACGGCCGCCTCGTCGAACTACCTGGCGCCGAACGTGGCCGGCACCGAACTGGCCACCGGCACCTCGGCTTCGGCCATGATCGACAAGCTGTCGACGGCCATCAGCGACGTCGGCACGGTGCGCTCGGCCCTGGGCGCGGCCGGCAACCGCCTCGACCATATCAACAACAACCTGTCCAACATCGGCACCAATACCAAGGCCGCCACGGGACGCATCATGGACGTCGACTACGCGGCGGAAAGCTCGAACATGACTTCCAATCAAATGCTGCTGCAGGCGGGCACGGCGATGCTCAAGCAAAGCAATAGCATGTCGTCGATGGTCATGTCGCTGCTGCAATAGCGCTGGCCTCGGCCCGCAGTTCGAGGATGGTCAGGCTTGCGCCTGGCGCTTGCGTGGGAGGATCGATGACGATAGAACGCCTGCCGACCGCCCCGGCCGCTGTGGGGCCGCACCCCGCGCAGCGCCCCGACAGCGCCCCGGCCACGCCACTGGCGCCGCCCGAGGTGGCGCCGCAGGTTCCGCTGGCGCCCTTCACGAGCGCCCTGCCCGGCACCGGCACCGACGCTCCCCCCTATCTGTCGCGGCAGACCTACGACAGACTGGCCGCCGCCAACGAGCAGGGCGACGGCGGCGCGCCAGCGGGCGGCGCCTTGCGGCCCGATCAATTGTTCCTGTCGCGCCAGGTATTCTGGGGCACGCCCGACCCCGCCGCGCTGGCGGCGTCCTGGCGCGTCATGTTCAAGACCTATGCCGAACAGCGCGCCGCACTGGAGGAACAGGCGCGCGGCCGGCATGTGCCGGCCCAGGTCTGGATGAGCGAGCAAGGCTTGGCCGCGCCGCGCGCCGACCCCGCCGAGGCTTGCTTGCCGCAAGCCTGGGAAGCCTGGTGCTTCGCCGTGTACGGCTGGGGTAGCCAAAGGCTGATCTTGCGCGCGCTGCCGGGCCAGCCGGAACGGGGGCCGGGGGCGCGCCGGCGCCGCGCCAAGGTCGCGCTCAGGCTGGAATTGCGCCTGCCCGGCGCCGGCCGGGTGGCGCTGTGGATGGAAGCGGTGGCGGACGGCGTCACCCTGGAACTGGCCGCCGCCGACGCCGACACCATGCACCTGCTGCGCCGGTTGCTACCGGAACTGGTCGCCGCCATCGCCGCCGCCGGCACCCGCGTCTTGCGCTGCCGCATCGGGCCGCCGCCGCCACGCCAGCGCCACGACGCGCCGCCGCGGGCCGCCCTCGCCAGCCTGACGCCGCCGCTGCTGCGGGCGATGGCGGAAGCGGCCGTGCTGCTGTCGCGCCCGCGCGGCGCGGCCGTAAAACCCGGGGCCGGCCAATTGAGCGCCAGTTGAGCGCCAACCAAGCGCCAACTAACCGACGGTGCCGATGATGCTCACTTCGCGGTTCTCCGGGATTTCATTGTAGGACAGCACGTGCAAGCCGGGCGCGAACAGGCGCGCGTAACGCGCCAGCAACGGGCGGATCTGCGGCAACACCAGCAGCAGTGGCGGCGTCGCCTGCTGCTTCATCTGCTCGCGCGCGACTGGCATGTTCAGCTGCAATTGCGACAGCAGGTGCGGGTCGACCGGATAATTGTCGAGCGCCACCTTGCCGGCCAGGCGCGCCTGGTTCAAGGATCCCAGCAACATGTTTTCCAGCTCGCCACCCAGGTTAAACGCCTGCATTTCCTTGCGCTGCCCGAACAGGCCGCCGACGATCTGGCGCCGCAGCGCGCAGCGCACCTCGGCCGCCAGCAGGATGGGATCCTTGCTCGTTTCCGCGCTGTCGAGCAAGGTGGTGGCGATCGGCACGATATCCTTGAGCGACACGTTTTCGGCCAGCAGCACGCGCAATACCCGCAGCAACTGCGTGTGGCTGAGCGCCTTGTCCAGCGCGGCCGCCAGCTTCGGCGACAGCGCCGTCAAGCGCTCCAGCAGGGCCGGCACGTCTTCGTGGCGAAACAGTTCCGGCAAATACTCGCGCACCACCTTCGAGACGTGGGTGGCGATCACGCTGGACGCCTCGACCACCTGGTAGCCGAGTCCCAGCGCGTGGGCCTTGTCGGCCGGGGCGATCCACGTCACCGGCATGCCGTAAGCCGGTTCGACGCCGGGAATGCCGTCCAGCTGGCCGTACACGGTGGGCGCGGCAATCGCCATCAGGTGCTCGGGCATGACCTCGGCCTGGGCCACGATACTGCCGCTGAGGACGATGGCGTACTGGCCGGGCTTCAAGCCCAGATCGTCGCGCACGGCGATGGCCGGCAGCAGCACGCCCATCGCTTCGCTCAGACTCTGGCGCACGCCGCGGATGCGCTTGTGCAGCGGCTCGCCCTGGGCCTGGTCTATCATGCCCACCAATTTATAGCCGAGCAGCACGGCCAGCGGTTGCACGGCCGGCAACTGCTGCCACGCCAGTTCGGGCGCGCTTTCCTCGCGCAGGGCCGCCCGCAGCGCCGCCACGTGTTCCGTGTCCGGCCTGGCCACGCGCCGGCCCAGGCGCCAGGCGACGAAGGCCAGCACGGCCGCGAAGGTCAGGAACATCAGCCACGGCATGCCGGGAATCAGGGCCAGCGCCAGCATCATGCCGGAAGCGCTGAAAATCACCGTCGGCGAGGTCAAGACCTGGCCCGCCACCTGCTGCTCGAAATCGCCCGAATCGCTGATGCGGGTCACCAGGATGGCCGCCGCCGCCGACAGCAGCAGGGCTGGAATCTGCGCCACCAGCCCGTCGCCGATGGTCAACAGCGCGTACTGGCGGAAGGCGTCGCCGAAGGACAGCTCGTGCATCAGCGCGCCGATCGCCACCCCGCCCACCATATTGATGATCAGGATCAGGATGCTGGCGACGGCGTCGCCGCGCACGAATTTCGAGGCGCCGTCCATGGCGCCGTAAAAATCTGCTTCGGCGGCCACGTCGAGGCGGCGCGCCTGCGCCTTTTCCTGGTTGATCAAGCCGGCGTTCAGGTCGGCGTCGATGGCCATCTGCTTGCCGGGCAAGGCGTCCAGGGTGAAGCGGGCCGACACTTCCGAGATACGCTCGGCGCCCTTGGTGACGACGGCGAAGTTGATGATCATCAAGATCACGAAGACTACCAGGCCGACCACGAAATTGCCGCCGATGACGACGTTGCCGAAGGCTTCGATCACCTGCCCGGCCGCGCCCGTGCCGGTGTGCCCGTGCAGCAGCACGACCCGGGTCGAGGCCACGTTCAGGGTCAGGCGCATCATCGTGGTGGCCAGGATCACGGTCGGGAACACGGAAAAATCCAGCGGCCGCCGGGCCGAGACACTGACCAGGATGACGATCAGGGCCAGCACGATATTGAAGGTGAACAGCACGTCGAGCAGCACCGGCGGCAGCGGCAAGATGATCATCGCCAGTATCATCAGCAAGAACAGGGGCGTGGCGTATTTGTGGCGGCGCAAGGCGGCGCCCAGCCGGTTCAGGAAATTCATGGCGGCGCGACCTCGCTCAAATGGGGTGGCACCACCACCTCGCTGGGATATGGCGGCCGGGCGCTGCGCTGCCCGGTGCGGAAGGCTTTCAGTTGCAGCACGTAGTTCAGCACCTGCGAGACGGCCTGGTACAACTGCACCGGGATTTGCTGGCGCAACTGGCTGGTGTTATAGATGGCGCGCGCCAGCGGTGCCAGTTCCAGCGTAACGATGCCGTGCTCCGTGGCCAGCTGGCGTATGTACAGGGCCATCTCGTCGATGCCCTTGGCCACCACGAAGGGGGCCTCGGCGCGGCCCTCGTCGTACTTCAGGGCGACCGCGTAATGCTCGGGATTGACGATCACGACATCGGCCGTCGGCACCGTCTTGCGCAGGCCGCGGCGCGCCATCTGCTGCTGCAACTGGCGCATGCGCTGGCGTACCTCGGGCCGGCCTTCGCTGCTCTTGTGCTCTTCCTTCAAATCCTGCTTGCTCATGCGCTGCCCGCGCGCGAAGAAGAATACCTGCGCCGGCACGTCGATGACGGCGAACAGCATGAATACCGCGCACAGCGCCATCAAGCCGTCGAGCATCAGGCCGGCGCCCTGGGCCATCGCTTCCGGCAACGGCTGCCGCTGCAACTGCAGGTATTGGCGCAGGCTGGAACGGCTGACGTGCAGCAGCACCGCGCCCAGCACGGCGGCCTTGGCCAGCGCGATGGCGAACTCGAAACCATGCTTGGGCGAGAACAGGCGGCCCAGGTTCTTGGCCGGACTGAGGCGCTCCATGCGCGGCGCCCAGTGGCCGGTGCTGAGGACCCAGCCGCCCGGCACCAGGGAGCCCAGCACGATGGACAGGGGCACCACGAACAGCGGCAGCACCATCTTGACGAGCAGCGCCAGCGCGCCGCCGACGGCGTCCGCCATGGCGTCGGCGTTCAGCGCATCGAAGCAGAGGGCGAACAGGGCGCGAAAGTCCAGCAGGTAGGTCGGTAGCAACCACACCAGGAGCTTCAGGCTGAACAGGATGCCGAGCGCCGTCGACAGGTCGCGCGAGCGCACCACCTGGCCCTCGGCGCGCGCCTTGCGCAGCTTTTGCCGCGAGGCTTTTTCGGTCTTGGCGCCGGCCCCGGCCTCGGCGCTAGTATCACTATCAGCCATGGCCGGCCGCCTGCATTTGCCGCTGCAGCATGTCGAGCACGCGATTCGTCATGCCGATGAAATGCTCGGGCACGAAGCGCACGATCTGGCTCAGCATCAGTAAACCAAACAGGGTAATCACGGAAAAACCCAGCGAAAACAGGTTCAGCGACGGCGCCACCCGGTTCAAGAAGCCAAAGCCGAGCTGCACCACCAGGGTCGAGAAGACGATGGGAATGGCCAGCAGCATGGCGGCGGCGAAGATCCAGGCCGCGTCCCAGGCCACCGTTTGCAGCAGTCGCGGCGCGTAGCCGTGGCCCACCGGCCAGGCGTGGAAGCTGGCGCCGATGACGCCGGCCAGCACCAGGTGGCCGTCGATGCTGAAGAAGACGACGATGCTGAGGATGGACAGCAGGGCCGACACCACGTCCGAGGAATTGCCGTTGACCGGGTCGTTCATGAGCGCCATCGAAAAGCCCATCTGGCTCGATACCAGGTAGCCCAGCACGGCGATCACCGACATGCTGAAGTGGAAGGCCAGGCCCAGGACGCCGCCTATCACGGCTTGCTCCAGGGTGGCCGCCAGCGCCGCCAGCGACAGCGGCGCGATCGGCACCGCGCCCGGCGTCAATGTCAGCGGCAGCATCAGGATCGCCAGCGCCAGCGCCAGCAGCACCCGCAGCGGCACCGGCACCAGGGCGTCGCCGATCACCGGGGCCGCCGTCAGCATCGCCAGCACGCGGCAAAACGGCCACCACAGGGCCGACAGCAGGGGCAGCAACTGGTCGAGGAGGTTTTCCATGAGCGCCGCCCCGCTAGCCGACCAGCGCGGCGGCGCGCTGGAAGATGGAGACGCAAAAGTCCATCAGGTAGCCGGTCATCCAGCGCCCGGCCAGTATCAGCGCCAGCAGCGTGACCAGCAGGCGCGGCAGAAAACTCAGGGTTTGTTCGTTGATCTGGGTGGCCGCCTGCACCAGCGCCACCAGCAGCCCCGTGAGCAGGCCGGGCACGACCAGCACCAGCACCAGCAGCATGACGATGCGCAGCGCTTCGCTGATCAGGTCGACGGCCATGTCGGCGCTCAACATCAGTAAGCCTGCACGCTGGTAACGAGGGTGTTGACGGTCAGGGTCCAGCCGTCCACGAGCACGAACAGCAGCAGCTTGAACGGCAGCGAAATGACCAGCGGCGAGAGCATCATCATGCCCATCGCCATCAGTACCGAGGACACCACCAGGTCGATGATCAGGAAGGGAATGAAGAGCATGCAGCCGATCTGGAAAGCGGTCTTCAATTCGCTCAGGACGAAGGCGGCCAGCTTGACGGTGAAGGCGTGTTGCGGCGGCGCCAGGGCTGCCGGCTCGCCCGCCAGGTGGGCGATCTGGGCCAGCGCGGCCTTGCTCGTTTGCGCCAGCATGAAGCGGCCCACCGGCACGGCAGCGATCTTCAAGGCCTCTTCCAGGCCGATGCGATCCTGGTCGTAAGGCAGGAAGGCTTCGCTCCAGACTTGCTCGCCGACGGGACGCATGACCAGCAGGGTCAGGATCAGGGCCACCCCGGTGACTATACGGTTGGGCAAGCCCTGCTGCAAGCCCAGGGCTTGACGCAGCAGCGACAGCACGATGACGAAACGGGTGAAGCTGGTCATCATCATGACCATCGCGGGCAGCAGCCCGAGCAGGGTCATGACGATCAAGATCTGGGTCTTGACGCTGAGGTCGGTCTTCGCACCGGGCACGATGCCGGCCAGCAAATCCGTGGCCGGCAGGTCGGCGCCGGCCGCCGCCCCGCAGCAAGCCAGGCACAGCAGCGCGCACAGCGGCGCCGCCGCGCGCCACCGTCCCGAGGGGGACATCGCCAGCCTCATGTCGTCATCATGTCGAGGTTCAGGCCGTCCAAATCGATCACCTTCAAGCCGTAGTTTTCGCCGGCCACCACCACTTCGGCGCGGCCGATCGGGGTGCCGTTGACCTTGATCACCAGCGGCTCGCCGGCCAGCATGTCGAGCTCGATCACGCTGTCGGGCCCGATGGCCATCAACTCTTGCAGCGAGATGCGGGCCGAGCCGACCTCCAGAGTCAGGGTGACGGGGATCTTGCGCATCATTTGAGGAATGTCGCGCCGGCCGCGGGCCGGGCCGATATCGCCGACATCCTCGACCTGATCGATGATCATGTCCTCGGCCAGGTCGTCCAGCCTGCCTTCGTCCCCGCTGTTGTCAGTCATATTCATCTTATTCGACATCCTCAAAAGCGGTTAAACAGAGTTTGCCCCGGTATTCGGAGACGGCGGCGGTGAACAGACGCGACTCTTCCAGCAAGACTTCGGTGCGGCTCAGGCTGATCGGAATGACGTCGCCGACGCGCAACTCGAGCAAGGCTCCCAACGCCACTTGCTTGCTCAGCAGGCGGCCCTCCAGGCGCACCAGCAGGCGCGAGGCGAGCGGTCGCACGCTTTTGAGCGCTTGCCTGGCGCGCTCGCGCTCGGGTAGCAAGCCGCGCAAGACTTCGGCCATGCCGGCCTTGTCGAGGGAAAACCAGCAACGCCCGCTTTCCCCTGTGTCGGCATCGCTCAGGGCGACGCTGACGATCCAGCCGCCCTTGGCCGGCGGCAAGCCCGGGCGCGGCTTCGGCTCGACTGGCGGATCCGGCGCCGCCTTGGCCAGCGCGGCCAGATTGGCGCGCACCCGGGCCAGCAAGATGGTGACAAATTGCTGGCCCAGCACGACCGCCAGCCTTTCCTCGGTGGCCGTGACGCGCACGCCGGCCGCCACCGTGCCAAGCGGCGTGGCGCCGGCCCCCGCTGAGCCGGCGC
>DMYQ01000336.1:21936-28319 GCA_003482555.1 Janthinobacterium sp.
CGGCGCGGCCGTAGCGGTGGTTCATCACGCTGAACAGAATGGCGCGCTCAAGCGAAAAACCAATCTGCCCGTGCGCGCCCGCGAAGCTGAGCCAGCGGCCGCCACCGGACTCCCCCTCGACCCGGCTGAAGGCGACGGAATCGACCTGGAACGCGCCCCAATAGCGCCGACAGGCCGGCAGTCGCATGGCCACGCCCAAATCATCGCGCAATTGCGCCGCGAATAGATGCAGCAAATGGACGGGTCGCCCAAGTAAACAGGGATCGAGTACCTGATATTGAATGGCTTGCATAGTCTTTGTCATGTTCGTCATCGAATGGCCAGTCGGATCATTGCGCCAGATCGCTTAATTCGAGCGTGCGAATGTTAATCAATGGTCTCTTGCGCAAAACGCTGCATGCTTCACATATCGTAACTTATAGTTCGGCTGCGTCGACAGTAAATGTTAAATTAATTCAACACCACCTTGTCAAATGTCAAAGCCAAAACAGAAAGATTCACCATACAATATAGTTGCAATTTGGTAAGTGAAAACAATGATCCCCACTCTGAAAGCAGGGGACTATACGCCGCAAACTGGTTTCACCCTGGCATCGCCAGTGCGAATTAAACATGGTGATATTTTGTGTAGATTATCCATGGAAACATAATATGCCGATTTATATGTTGTGGCGGCAGAGATGATTAAAACGGCTTTCAATTTATTCATTGAAAGCATGGGAAATGATTAATCTAGCAACTACCGCAAACACCGATCGCAAGCAAGGCGACAGTCGACGTTTTCATCCATTGGAGAATCAAGATGGCAAATGACATGAGCGCCCTGATACACAGCGATTTGGCCGCCTTGCGCGGCGCGATGCGCAATCCGGACGGCGCCGATCTGATACCGGCGGCCAATATCGGTGCGAATATCCAGCCAGACTTTGCGCAAAGCATGAAGGATGCAATCGGCAAGGTCGACCACGACGAACGCCTGGCTGTCCGACGCATGAACGAGGTCGACAGCGGCAAGAGCGACGACCTGGTGGGCGCCATGCTGTCTAGCCAGCAGGCCAACCTGTCATTTTCGATGCTGATGCAGGTGCGCAATAAAATCATGGGCGCCGTCGATGAATTGATCAAGCTGCCCCTCTAATCACGCCCCCAGCCGAAAGCCGACCCCGTGATCATGCCCCTGAAATCCGCGCTCGCGCGCTGGCAGCCGTCCGTGCGGCCAGCGGCGGCGCTGCTGAAAAGCCTGCTGCCCCTGCTGGTGCTGGCGATCGGCGTCACCGCCATGGTGATGATGTATTTCTGGCATGAACAATCCAACTACAAGCCGGTCTTCGGCATGCGCGAAAAAGTCGCCGCCAGCGACATGATGAGCGCCCTGGACGCCGAACACATTCCCTATCGCCTGCATCCGGACAGCGGCCAGGTGCTGGTGCCGCAAGCGCTGCTGGGCAAGGTGCGCATGCTGCTGGCCGCGAAAGGCGTGACGGCGCAATTGCCGGCCGGCCTGGAGCTGATGGACAGGAACGACCCGCTCGGCGTGTCGCAATTCGTGCAAGACGTGCGCTTTCGCCGCGGCCTGGAGGGTGAACTGGCGCAAAGCATCATGAGTCTGGATGCGATCGCCTCGGCGCGCGTGCACCTGGCGATCGCCAAGTCGACTTCCTTCGTCGCCAGCGACGGCGACAAATCATCGGCCTCGGTGGTGCTGGCCCTCAAGCCCGGCGCCACCCTGGCGCCGGAACAGATCGCCGCCATCGTCAACATGGTGGCCGGCAGCGTCGCCAGCCTCAGTGCCCAGCGCGTCAGCCTGATCGACCAGGCCGGCCACTACCTGTCCGCGCGCGTCGACCTGGCCGATGGCTACGAGGCCGGCGGCGACGAGAGCGCGCACAAGATCCAAGACGAGATCCGGCGCAATGTGCGCGATTTGCTGGGCCCCGTGATCGGCGAAGACAACGTCAAAGTCAGCGTCACGGCCGCCGTCGACAACGACCGCATCGAAGAAACCGTGGAAAAATACGGCGAGGCGCCCAAGCTGACCAGCGAGGCCACGCGCGAAGAACAGGAGCGCAACCGCATGCCGCTGGGCGTGCCCGGCAGCTTGAGCAACCGCCCGCCGGCGGCGCCCGTGCCGACCCCGACTCCGCCCTTGTTCCCGCTTCCGCTCCCGGCCGGCGCGCCGGCCACGGCAAACGATACGTCACGGGCCGGCGACGACGGCAGCGCGCGCAAGAACGCCAGCTCGCGCCAGTACGCCTACGACCGCAGCGTGACGCAGATCAAGCGCAGCCGCGGCCGCCTGCAAAAGCTGAGCGTGGCCGTGGTGCTCAACAGCGCCGCCGCGCCCGCGCCCAAGAGCGGCTGGAGCGCGGCCGAGCTGGCGAACATGGACAAGCTGTTGCGCAGCGGCCTGGGCATCAACGCCGAACGCGGCGACGTCTTGACCGTGTCGGCGCTGGCCTTCCCCGCCAGGCCGCCCGTGCCGTCGTGGTGGGAAGAGCGCGACAACGTGGTCGACATCGGCGGCTGGGCCGCCTACGGACTGGGTGCGCTGCTGGCTTTTCTGCTGCTCGTGCGCCCGCTGCTGCGCCTGCTGACCGTGCGCTGGGCGCCGCCCGCCGCCTTGCAATCCGAATTGCAGAGCAAGCCGCAGACCTCCCCGCAACTGCCCGGCGCGGCGGACATGGCGGGCGGCGCCACGCCCTACCACGCGGGCGCACTTTCATCCGGTGGCGCGGCGATGGCTTCCATGCCGGTCGTGCCCCTGCTGGAAAATTACGATCTGCCGCCGGCCGGCTCGGCCGTCGACGTCATGGTCGATCATTTGAAAGTGCTGGCCGGGAAAGAACCCGAACGCGTCGCCGAAGTCGTCAAACAATGGATGCAGAAAAATGGCCGAACTCAATAGACCGTCCGATCCCGCCGGCACCGATCCGGCCCCGCTGTCGCCGGTGGAGCAAGCCGCCATCGTCCTGCTCAGCATAGGCGAAGAGCCGGCCGCGGCCGTGCTGCGCTGCCTGTCGCGCGAGGAATTGCTGGAGGTGACGCAGGTGATGTCGCGCATGAGCGGCATCAAGGTCGAATCGGTGAAGCAGGCGATGCAAACCTTTTTCGACGACTACCGCCAGCAGAGCGGGGTGCACGGCGCCTCGCGCAGCTACCTCAAGCGCTCGCTCGACCTGGCGCTCGGCAGCGACATCGCGAACAGCGTCTTGAACAGCATCTACGGCGACGCCATCCGCCCCAAGATGGCGCGCCTGCAGTGGGCTTCGCCGAAATGGCTGGCCGACTACATCGTCAACGAGCACGTGCGCATGCAAGCCGTGTTCCTGGCCTTTCTGGCGCCGGCGCTGGCCGGGCAAATCCTCGACGCCCTGCCCGTGGAAGGGCGCGAACTGGTGCTGCTCAACCTGGCCCGCCTGGACGAGATCGACCGCGACCTGCTGCTGGAACTGGACGAACTGGTGGGCCGCTGCCTGGGCACGCTGGACACCCAGAGCACCAGCGTCGAAGGGGTGCGCCAGGTGGCCGAAATCCTCAACCGCATGCCGGGCAACCGGGCCGGCCTGGTCGAACTGCTGCGCGCCCACGACGCCGAGGTGGTGTCGGAAATCGAGTTGAGCATGTACGATTTCTTCATCCTGTCGCGCCAGACCGAGGTCGCCGTCACCCGCATCCTGGAAGACGTGCCGCTGGAACAGTGGGCCATCGCGCTCAAGGGCGCCGAGCCGGCCGTGCGCCTGGCCATCATGAAAACCATGCCACGGCGCCAGGCGCAAAGCTTCGAAGACATGATGCGCCGCTCCGGCCCGGTGCCGCTGAGCCGCATCGAACAGACCCGGCGCGAGATCATGGCCACCGTCAAAGGGCTGGCCGACGCCGGCGAAATCGAAATCCAGCTGTTCGCCGAAACGGTGGTGGAATGATGAAGCAGCACTTCCGCGCCTACCGCTTCCCGCCGCTGTCCCAATTCATCGCCGCCGGCCAGCGCGCCGAGGATGGCGACGGACAGTGGCAAGCCTCGGTCGCCGAGGGCTTCGAGCAGGGCCGCCGCGACGGCTACGATGCGGGCCTGGCGCGCGGCCATCAGGACGGTTACGACAGCGGCCACGACGAGGGCAGCGCGCGCGGGCGCGAAGCGGGCCGCAATGAAACCCTGCTGACCCTGGACCGGCTGGCGCGTCCGGTCGACGCCATCCTCAGAAATCTGCGCAAGGTGCGGGCCGACTACCGCGCCGCCCAGCGCAAGGAAGTGGTCGACTTGGTGGCCAAGGTGGCGCGCCAGGTGATCCGCGCCGAACTGGCGCTGCAGCCGGTGCAGTTGCTGGCCCTGGTCGACGAAACCCTGGCCTCGATGCCGCCCACGCGCGAAGACATCGACGTCTACCTCAATCCCGAGGAATTGAAACGCATCGGCGAACTCGATCCGAAGCGCGCCAAGCGCTGGAACCTGCTGGCCGACGCCCGCCTCGACGCCGGCGAATGCCGCATCCGGGCCGGCGACAACGAAGTTGACGCCGGCTGCCACCAGCGCCTGGCGGCCTGCATGGAGCAAGTCAGCACGCACCTGCAACTAGCCGCCGAACACGCCGACCAGGAGGGCGCGCCGTGATCGCCGACACCCTGCGCAATTGCGAAATCGGCGCGGTGCCGCTGGCCACCCCGACCGGGCGCCTGGTGGGCGCCTCCGGCCTGCTGCTGGAAAGCGCCGGCTGTTCCCTGCACACGGGCCAGCGCTGCCAGATCGAAACCGTGGGCGGTGACTGGCTGGAGGCGCAGGTAGTGGGCTTCCGCGACAAGCTGTCCTACCTGATGCCGTTCAAGAAAGCGGCCGGCATGACCACCGGCGCGCGCGTGCTGCCTTTGCCGGACAAGGCCGGCCTGCAAATCGGCGCCTCGTGGCTGGGGCGCATGGTGAACGGCCTGGGCGAGCCGATCGACGAACTGGGGCGCATGGGCGGCGAGCACGCTTTGGCAAGCACGCCGCCGCGCGTCCATCCGCTCAAGAAAAAGCCGGTCTGCGCGCCGCTCGACGTCGGCGTGCGCGCCATCAACGGCATGCTCACCCTGGGCCAGGGCCAGCGCGTCGGCCTGATGGCGGGCAGCGGCGTCGGCAAGAGCGTCCTGCTGGGCATCATCACGCGGCAAACCGTGGCCGACGTCGTCGTCGTCGGCCTGATCGGCGAGCGCTCGCGCGAAGTGCGTGAATTCGTGGACGCCTCGCTGGGTCCGGAAGGCTTGAAAAAAGCCGTGCTGGTGATCGCGCCGGCCGACGAATCGCCGCTGATGCGCATCATGGCCACCGAACTGTGTCACGCCATCGCCGCGCATTTCCGCGACCAGGGCCGGCACGTGCTGCTGCTGGTCGATTCCCTGACCCGCTACGCCATGGCGCTGCGCGAAGTGGCGCTGGCCCTGGGCGAGCCGCCGGCCACGCGCGGCTATCCGCCGTCGGTGTTTTCAGCCCTGCCGCAACTGGTCGAGCGGGCCGGCAACGGCGAGCGCGAGGACGGCAGCATGAGCGCCATCTACACCGTGCTGGCCGAGGGCGACGACCAGCAAGACCCGGTGCTCGACACCGCCCGCGCCATCCTCGACGGCCACATCGTGCTCACGCGCGAGCTGGCCGAGCGCGGCCACTATCCCGCCATCGACATCGGCGCCTCGGTGAGCCGCTGCATGGCGCAGGTGGTGGCGCCGGCGCAGCTCTTGGCCGCGCGCGCCCTGAAAGTTTCGCTGGCCCGCCACGCCCGCGTGCGCGACCTGATTCCGCTGGGCGCCTACGTGCCCGGCGCCGACCCCGTCACCGACCGCGCCGTGCAACTGCAACCCCACATCGACACCTTCTTGTGCCAGGGCACGAAGGAAGAGGCGCCCATGGCCTCTTGCGTGGAACAACTCGAAAGGATCATGACATGAACGAGAACGGCGCGAAGGACAGCCTGGCCACCCTGGTGCAATTGCGCGACACGGAGGTGGAGCGCCTGCGCGGCGACATGGCGGCGCAAACCGCGCTGCGCGAGCGCTACCGCAACAACCTGGAACGCTTGAGCGGCCTGTGCGCCGACAGCGGTGCCAGCGGCGCCCTGCCCCTGGCGCAGTCGCTCAACTGCGGCCAATACAAGCAAGCCCTGATGGTCATCGCCGACACCCACCGCGTCGATCTCGGCCTGCACGAAGCCGGCATGGCCGTTTCGCAACGCGCCTTGAACGCGGCCTGGGCCAGGCGCGAGGCGCTCGACCAGGTGCTGAGCCAAAAACAGCGCGCGGCGGCGACCGAACAGCAGCGCCGCGATGGCAAGCGCCACGATGAACTGGCGACCGAGCTGTGGTTGCGCGGCCAGTTCAAGTGATGCTTGCGCAAGGGCGACGTGACGCTTACGTGA
>DMYQ01000336.1:28440-29600 GCA_003482555.1 Janthinobacterium sp.
ACGTGACGCTTACGTGATGGCGACGTGATGGTGACGCAAAATTCATTTCAGCGCGATGCGATTCAGGTCGCCTTGTATTCAGTACACGGCTAGCCGAGCATCCGCCAGCCATCATCTTCATTTGAGGAGTCGGACATGAGCACCACGTCTTCCACCACCCCCATCGATCCGGCCACGGCGGCGACCGCGTACACGCAAAAATACACGGCCGACCAGCAAGCCCTGATCACCGCGCAAACCAAGGGCGCCGCCGCCACCGCCACCGCCCTCGGCACGCTGAAGTCCGCGATCGACGCCTACCAGGCCAGCCTGACGGCGATGGCGGCGAAAAAATCCGTGCTGGCCCTGAGCGCGACCCTGGGGAACGGCACGCTCGGCAGCGCCAGCGCGGCCGCCACGGCCACGCCCGGCAGCTACGCCTTTTTCGTTGAAAGCCTGGCTACCAGCAATCAAGTGTCTTACGGCGGCTTGAGCGACATTCCGGCGGCCGGCGCCGGCACGCTCGGCCTGGGCGTCGGCGGCGCCAATTTCACGGTCGACCTGGCGGCCGCCGACAAGGACGGCAACGGCACCCTGACGCCGAAGGAAATCGCGGCCGCCATCAACGCCGAGCCGCACAACAATTCCCTGATGACGGCCTCGGTCATCACCATAGGCGGGCTGGCCCAGCTGGTGCTCAGTTCCAACAGCAGCGGCGCCGCCAACACCATCGCCGTGGATGCCAGCGCGGTCGCCAACGGCGCCCTGCGCACGGCCCTGACGACGCCCGCCAATATCAGCCAGATCACGCCGGCCCAGGACGCGGTGGTCTGGCTGGGCGCGCAAACCAGCGGCACCCGCATCCAGCAAGGCTCGAACACCTTCACCAATGTGGCCGACGTGGCCATCACCTTCACCCGGGCCCAGGCCAGCGGCGACCCGCCCGTCACGCTGACGGTCGGCGTGGACGCCGCCACCACCACGGCCAACGCGCAAGGCTTCGTCGACGCGTACAACAAGCTCAAGAAAGTGCTCGACACCCTGACCGACCCCGGCGACGCGCAATACAATGTGGCGGCCGGCCCCTTCGCCCAGGACAGCGGGGTCAAGGTCTTGCGCGACCAGATGGTCAGAGCCCTGCGCGACGGCGCCGGCCCCTCGCTGACGCTGTTCGGCATCAC
>DMYQ01000336.1:29787-30693 GCA_003482555.1 Janthinobacterium sp.
CGCTATCTGGCGCAATTCACCCAGTTGCAACAGGTGCAATCGCAAATGTCGCAAAACACCGATTTGTTCGACGCCTTGTTTGGCAGCGCCAGTAAAAACTGAGCGGGCGCCGGCCCAACCATCCAGCCACGACAGTGAGACGACGATGAACCACGATGCTTACAGTACTTACCATGCCGTCAATCTGGACGCGCAAACGGCGCGCGCCTCGCCAGTCGAACTGGTGCTCATCCTCACCGACGGCTTGCTGGAAGAGCTGGCGCGCGCGCGCGGCCACATCGTCGGCAAGCGCTACGAAAAAAAGGCGCTCAGCCTGGACAAGTGCGTCGAAATCATCAACGGCCTGTCGAGCTCACTCGACTTCGAGCATGGCGGCGAGGTCGTCGTCAATCTGGCCCGCCTGTACGACTATTGCGCGGCCCGCCTGTACACGGCCGGCGTGCGGCTCGACCCGGACATGATCGACGAGGTCAGCCGCTTGCTCACCACCATCAAACAAGGTTGGCTGGGCGTACAGGCCAGACATGGATAGGCGCGCCGCCATCCTGCGCCTGCGCCAGGACTTGCTGGCCGCCGGAGCCGACTGGACGGCGCTGGGCGCGGCCCAACGCGCGCTGGCGCGCGAGATGCCGGCCCTGGCGGCGCGCGGCCCGTGGAGCGAGGCCGAGCGCGCCGCCATGCTCGCCCTGCGCGCGACGCACGAGCAATCGTGCCGGCTGTGCGCGCAGGAGCAAGAACGCCTCGCCCTGCACCTCGACGAGATACAGGCAAACCAGGAGGGCTGGATCGCCTACGCCCTCTTCGGCGACATGGATATGAACGGATATCAATCATGAGCATTGGCAGCGGCACGGTGGCGCCCAGGGTGGCGCCGACACCACTCCGGCCAGAAGTCCCGGCGCGGCC
>DMYQ01000336.1:30899-31227 GCA_003482555.1 Janthinobacterium sp.
GAACCCGATCCAAAGTCAGGGCCATGCGCAAGCTCAGCTGGCAATCCCCGCTCTGCCGCAAAGCCCCATCCAGGGTCAAGGCAAAAACCGCGCGGCCAGCCAGCTTGGCGGCAAGGACGGCGCTGACGGCGATATCGGCGATACCGGCACATCGCGCGCCAATGATGCGGCGGCGCCCGTTTCCTTGCGCGCGCTGGCGCTGGCGCTGGCGCCGAACGCCCAGGCCAGCCCCTTGCCAGTGCGCGCGGGCGGCCCGTCCCTGGCGGCCCGCAACCCGTGCATCGACGGCGTCGCCGTACCGGACGGCGCCCTGCCCGACGCCGATCCC
>DMYQ01000336.1:31466-31632 GCA_003482555.1 Janthinobacterium sp.
CGCATCCAGTTGCAAGTGACACGCAATAGCGAACAAGCCGTGATCCGCCTCGACCCGCCCATGCTGGGCCGGATCGATATTTCGATCCGCCACGCCGACGGCGCCCTGCAAGTGACGCTGAGCGCGTCCAACGGCGAAGTGCTGCGCCAATTGCAGGGTATCGGCG
>DMYQ01000100.1:0-2223 GCA_003482555.1 Janthinobacterium sp.
TCCGAGAGCGAGCGCCATGTCGGCGATTTCCTGTGGCAGGGCGCGTTGCGCGGCGGGGCGCAAGCCTCGGGCCGGCGCCTGGGCGCGCTGGCGGCGGGTAAGCGCGCCGACCTGATCGTGCTCGATGGCGAGCACCCGAACTTGTGCGGCATCGCGCTGCGCGACGTGCTGGGCAGCTTCATCTTTTGCGGCAACGACAACCTGGTGCGCGACGTGCTAGCGGGCGGGCGCTGGGTGGTGCGGGCAGGGCGGCACGAGGCACAGGACTCCATCACGGCGCGCTTTAAGCGCACCCTGGCCGAATTGCGCGAGTTCTGAGCATGGCCACTTTCATCGCTTATGCGGAACTGGCGGCCAAGCCCTGGAAAAATGGCGCTGGCAGCACCACCGAGATCGCCGTCTTCCCGGCCGGCGCCGGTTTCGAGGACTTCGACTGGCGCATCAGCCTGGCGACCATCGCCCACAGCGGCGCCTTCTCTGTGTTTCCCGGCATCGACCGCAGCCTGGCCCTGGTGGCCGGCGAGGGCGTCGCCCTGAGCATGGACGGCGAACGGCGCATCGTCCTCAGCGCCGCCAATCCGCTGGTCTGGTTTCCCGGCGAGGCGGCGGTCGAAGCCAGCGTGACGTCGTCCACCACCGACTTCAATGTGATGACGCGGCGCAGCCGCTGCCGCCACCAGCTGGAAAGCATCGCGGCGCCGGCGCAACTGGCGCGCTGCGGCCTGACTACCTTGCTGTTCCTGGCCGCCGGCGCGCCCGTCACGGTACGCGACGAGGGCGGGCGCGCATTCACGCTCGGCCTGTATGACGCGCTGCTGCTGGACGGCGCCGACGCCATGCGCTGGAGCGTGGACGCCGATGCCGACGCCGCCGACGTTGGCGCCACGCTGCTGGTGGCCGACCTGATTTCCTGAACCCTCAATCGAAAGCGGCAAGCATGCAGACCTGGGACGCGCTCCACACCAACATCCACCTGGCGACGATGGAGCCGGAGCACGGCGATATCCTTGACGCCGCCATCGCCGTCAAGGATGGCCGCATCGCCTGGCTGGGGCGGCGCGCCGACCTGCCGGCCCACGGCTGCGTGGCCAGCGACGGCCAGGGTTGCTGGCTGACGCCGGGACTGATCGACTGCCACAGCCACATCGTCCACGCCGGTAACCGCGGCGACGAATTCGAGGCGCGCCTGAACGGCGCCAGCTACGAGGACATCAGCAAGGCTGGCGGCGGCATCATGTCGACCGTGCGCGCCACCCGCGCCGCCAGCGACGATGAATTGCTGCGGCAAAGCCTGCCGCGCGTGGCGGCCCTGCTGGCCGAGGGCGTGACCACGCTGGAAATCAAGTCCGGCTATGGCCTGTCGCTGGAGTCGGAAGCGAAAATGCTGCGCGTGGCGCGCCGCGTCGGGCAGGTGCTGCCGGTGACGGTGGCGACCACCTTCCTGGGCGCGCACGCGCTGCCGCCCGAATACGCGGGCCGCGCCGACGACTACATCGACCTGGTGTGCGAAACGATGCTGCCGGCGCTGGCGGCCGAGGGCCTGGTCGACGCGGTCGACGCCTTTTGCGAGCGGATCGGTTTTTCCGCCGCCCAGACCGAGCGCGTGTTCCGCGCCGCGCGCGCGCACGGCTTGCCGGTCAAGCTGCACGCCGAGCAGTTGTCGGACCAGGGCGGCAGCGAACTGGTGGCGCGCTACGACGGCCTGTCGGCCGACCACCTGGAATACTTGACCGGGGCCGGCATCGCCGCGATGGCGCGCCACGGCACGGTCGCCGTGCTGCTGCCGGGCGCCTATTATTTTTTGCGCGAGACCCAACCGCCGCCGCTGGCCGCCCTGCGCGCCGCCGGCGTGCCGCTGGCCGTGGCCACAGACTGCAATCCCGGCACCTCGCCGCTGACCTCCCTGCTGCTGGCGATGAACATGGCGTGCACCCTGTGGCGCCTGACGCCGCGCGAAGCGCTGGCCGGTTGCACCATCAACGCCGCCAGGGCGCTCGGCTTGCAGGGGAGGATCGGCAGCCTGGCCGTCGGCAAACGGGCCGACTTCGCGCTCTGGCAAATCGCCCGACCGGCCGACCTGGCGTACGCGATCGGCTTGAATCCCTGCCGCGGCGTGGTGAACGCGGGCGTGCCGCGCGCGGCGGTGGTAAGCTTGCCGGACTGACCACCCACCCCGGAGCACGCGTGCGCGCCAAACCTGACGCTGGACATTTTTTCGCCCGC
>DMYQ01000100.1:2404-7626 GCA_003482555.1 Janthinobacterium sp.
CCGACACCCTCAAGGTCGGCTCGAAGCGCTTCACCGAGTCATATATCCTGGGCGAGATCCTGACCCGCACGGCGGCGCCCTTCGCCAAGGCCGAGCACCGCCAAGGCCTGGGCAACACCGCCATCGTGCTGGCCGCCCTGGAAGCGGGCAATATCGACGTGTATGCCGAATACATGGGCACCATCGACACGGAAATCCTCAAGCACACGCAAGCGGCAACGCTGGAACAGATCCGGCGCGAGCTGGCGCCGCTGGGACTGGGCGTGGCGGTGCCGCTCGGCTTCAACGACACGTACGCGCTGGCGGTGCGGGCCGACGCCGGCGCTGTGCGCAAGCTGAGCGACCTGGCCGGGCATCCCGAGCTCAAGTTCGGCCTGTCGCACGAATTCATCGGGCGCGCCGACGGCTGGCCGGGGCTGGCGGCGCGCTACGCCCTGCCGCAGCGCCCCAGCGGCCTGGATCACGGCATCGCCTACGAGGCGCTGGCGCGGCGCCAGGTGGACGTGATCGACATTTATTCGACCGACGCCAAGATCCACCAGTACGGCTTGCGCGTGCTGGACGACGACCTCGGCTATTTTCCCCGCTACGACGCCGTGCTGCTGTACCGGCTCGACCTGCCCAAGCGCTTTCCGGCCGCCTGGCGCGCCATCGAGTCGCTGCGGGGGCGCATATCCGCGGCCGACATGATCGCCATGAACGCCGCCGTCGAAATCGATGGCAAGAGCTTCGGCGCCGTGGCGCAGGGCTGGCTGGCGTCGGGCCAGCGGCCCCTGGCGGCTGGCGCCGGGACGGCCAGGCGCGGCCTGATGGCCAAGCTGTTCGACGACGATTTGTGGAAGCTGACGCGCCAGCACGTCACCCTGGTGCTGCTGTCGATGCTGCTGGCCTGCGCGCTCGGCATCCCGCTCGGCGTGCTGGCCGCCTTTTCGCCGCGCCTGCGGCAGACCGTGCTGGCCCTGGTCGGCGTGCTGCAGACGGTACCGTCGCTGGCGCTGCTGGCCATCCTGATTCCCTTGCTGGGCAGGATAGGCACCTTGCCGGCGCTGATCGCGCTCTTCGTCTACGCTTTGCTGCCCATCGTGCGCAACACGTGCACCGGCGTGTTGCAAGTGCCGCCGGGCTTGCGGCTGGCGGCGCTGGCGCTGGGCATGCGCCGCCGCGACCGCCTGTTGTACGTGGATTTGCCGCTGGCCCTGCCGGTGATACTGGCCGGCGTCAAGACGGCGGCCGTGATGTGCGTGGGCACGGCGACGATCGCGGCCTTCATCGGCGCCGGCGGCTACGGCGAGCGCATCACCATTGGCCTGGCGCTGAACGATAACGACATGTTGCTGGCCGGCGCCATCCCGGCGGCGCTGCTGGCGCTGCTCACCCAGGGCTTGTTTGAAATCATCGAGCGCCAGGTGGGCCACGCCGGCAAGAACATGCGCTCATAGCGAGTGCAGCTTGGAGCGCACAGCCACCGCCTCCCGGTGCAGGATGCGCTCCGCATAAAAGTCGTTTTCGCGCTGGGCCGCGATCGACTGCAAGTCGCGCGTGCAGCGCGCCAGGCGCGAGCGCAGATAGACGCGGTAGACAAGCGTGGCGATGGGGGTGGTCGGTAGTTTCATGATGCGCTCTCCCTGGTCAGTGGCGGTAGTTCATTTTGTGGGAGCGTCGCACCGACATCTTGCGGAAAATCAATAACTTTGATTTAAAGGGGGCCGGCGTCAACGGCCTTGCTTTGATGCCAAGCAAGGCGGCGCCGTTTGCAAGTGCCAGAATGAATCCTTGTTCCGGGCTGCGCGCCCGGCATTTGCCAGCGTCATTCAAGGAGATCGGCATGCTTGTCATCGTCACGTTATTGGGCTGTATCGCCTGCGTCAGAGCGTATCAGATATGGATGCGGCCGAAGCCTCAGGCCGCCACCGGGGCGCCCCTTCCCAGCGTCGGCATGCATGGCGCGCTGGTCGAACCGCGCAAGTGAAACCACGTGAGGCCGCGCAGGCGCGCCAGCGCGGCGCCGAAATGCAGCAATGTGTAAGCGCAGGTAAGCAATTGTAAAGACGGACGATTTCCTGAAAAGCGCGAGGTATATTGTCTTCGTTGTATCAACCCTCCCCTCCCAACTGACAATGGGTTTCCCCACGGCGCGCTAGCGCACGTGGGTTTTTTTTGTCCGGACGGAACGCCGCGTCGTCAAGACGCGGTCAAAGGCTTGGGTTCGCGCAAGGCCCAGGCTACGCTGGACAGGCACAGTATCATCCCGGCCCATTCCGGCAAACCGGGGCGGTAGTGTTCCAGGCGGATCGACAGCAGCACGGAAATGACGGGTGTGACGACGCCCACATACACGGCCTTTTGCGAGCCGATGCGGTCGATCAGCACGAAATAGGCGTTGAAGGCGATGACCGAACCGAAAACGGCCAGGTAAAACAAGCCCATCCAGTAACTCGGTTTGCCCGGCAAGCGCCACTCCTGTCCGCTGGCCAAGGCCCAGAGCGCCACCATGGCGCTACCCCACAGCATCGACCAGGCCATCGTCAACATCACGTTCGACGATTGTTGCCGCACCTTGATGACGATCACATTGCCGACCGAACTGGAGATGGTTGCCGCCAGCGCCAGCGCGAAGCCGAGCAGGAAATGGCCGTTGCCGCCGGCCAGGATTTCCTGCCAGGCGGCGCCGATCGAGCGGTAGAACAGCAAAGTCACGCCGCCCATGGCGACGCCGGCCGCGCACCAGATGCGCCAGTTGAGTCCGCTGCCGAAGGCGATGCGGTTGCAGATCGGGTTCCAGAACACCATCAGCGCGTACAGCACGCTGACCAGGGCCGATACCAGATATTGCTCCGCGCCATAGGTACAGACATAGCTCAAGCCGAAGGTGGCGAAGCCTTGCAGCATCATCCAGCGCTGTGTGGCCCAGGGCAGGCGCAAGCGGTCGCCGCGCCAGTGGCAGCAGGCGAACAGGACGAGGGAGGCCAGGCCGAAACGGTAGACCACCGACACGGCGGGCGCCACTTCGCCCAATTGCAAGGTGATGGCCCAGAAGGTGGAGCCCCAGATCAGGGAAGCGACGATGAAGAGGAGGGGAGTAGGCATTCGGCAAGTATACGGTGCGCTGCCGTTTATTGAGCAATAAGTTAGCGGCGGCCCCGTCCGTTTGAGGCAGCGCATGCCGGCCGGCATTTACCTATCTTTTTGTAAATAGATTAACTATTATGAAAAAACCAATAACGCGGCACATTCAATAGAATAGGAAGACCCCATGCCAACCTCGCTCCAGCTCAAAGTAGCCACCTTGCTCGGCTATATCTTGGTCGCCACGGCAATACTGGTGAAATTATCCGAAGATGCCGCCCCCTCGGCCATGCTGATGGCGGCGGGCGGCTTCGGTTAATGGGTGACGCGGGTTTTGCGCCCGTCCGACAACAGGCGTACCTGTTCGCCGGGGCGGAACAATTCATCGGCGTCTTGCGTGATCGCGCGCAGGTCGCCGCCGGCCAGGCGGACGGTGATTTCCAGGCCGGGCCGCAACTTGTTCTTCGCTTCCACGTTTTGCCCGATCAAGCCGCCGGCCACCGCGCCCAGCAGGCCGGCGGCCACCGAACCGTTGCCGCCGCCGACGGTCGAGCCGGCCAGGCCGCCCAGGGCCGCGCCGGCCAGGGTGCCGGTGCCGCTGTCGCTCTTGGCGATGCGCACTTCGCGTATCGATTCGACGGTGGCGATGCGCACCGTTTGCTCGTTTTGCGCCTGCTTCGCGCTATAGACGCTGCCGGAATTGGGCGCGACGGCGCAAGCGGACAGCAGCGAAACGAGGGCGAGGCTTACGAGTGCTTTCATGCAAAACTCCAAGTGGACAGGTTTGAAATCCGGCGCCGGGCCGGATAGGCACGCTAGCTTAGCAACTTCTCGTTTTGCTAACTAGTGCAAAAAGGTAATAATCTGTTACGACAAGCTCAGTAGTCGAGTTTCAGGCGGCGATACAAGAAGCTCAGCACGAACAGGGGGCCGATCAGCAAGAAGCGCAGATCGTCGAAGAAGGACGGTTTTTTGCCTTCGATCTTGTGGCCGATGAACTGGCCGATCCAGGCCAGCACGAAGATGGCCAGCGAGAGCGGCAGGATGGTGGCCGGCGGCAATGCGAAAAGCAGACCCAGCATGGCTAGCGACATCAGCAGCATGCCGACGGCGAACGGTTTCGACAAGGTGAAGTAATAGCCCAGCGCGAGCAGGCTGAGCGCCACGGCGACGAGAGGATGGATGGCCCAGGCCAGGCCCAGCAGGGTGAAGACGATCACCGGCACGCAAACGAAATGAATCACTTCATTGACCGGATTCAGGTGGCTTTCGCCGTACCGGGCCAGCAGGGTATCGATGGTGCGCGGTTCTGACATGGGGCGTCTCCTTTTTAGTATGGGCGGTGCCGGCAAATTCTACACCGCCCGGCGGCGCGCGCGGCGGATGGGCTAAAATGGCCGCCTATGCCGAGCACACCTCCCCAACCCGCCGACGGCGGCACCAGCGTTGCGCGCAAGCGCTGTTTCGATCCCGTTGTCGACGTTCACACCCGCCTGCTGATATTGGGAAGCTTGCCGGGCGAGCAGTCGCTGGCGCGCCAGGAATATTATGGAAACCGGCAAAATCGCTTTTGGATGTTGATGTCGGCAGTGTTGAGCCTGGATTTGCAGGCCCTCGACTATGACGCGCGCTTGCTGGCCCTGCGCGCGAACGGGGTCGGCTTGTGGGATGTGGTGGCGCAAGCCGAGCGGGAAGGAAGCCTCGACAGCAGCATACGCGAGCATGCCGGCAACGATCTGCTCGGGTTGATGTCCACCTTGCCGAATCTGGCATCGGTGGCCTTCAACGGCGGTACGGCGGCGCGCCTGGGCATGAAAATATTGGGCCCGCGTGGGGCCCGTTATCGCGTCGTGCAACTGCCGTCGAGCAGTCCGGCCTACACTTTGGCGTACGCCGAAAAATTGCGTCGCTGGATGGAGCTGCTCGCGCCTTGACGCGGGTCGAGGGCATCGGCGCGAGGCAAGGCGCCGGGGCCCGCCAACCCGCCAACCCGTCAACGTTAGCCGCCGTTCACCCCGTGCGCTGGCGCCGCCTCAAAAGCCGGCTGGGGGAATCTCGGGAATCGGATTGCGCAGGCTGATATTGAGCATATTCCAGCCCTTGATCGCGGCAATCGCATAACTTAGTTCGGCGATTTCATTGTCGCTGAAATGCTC
>DMYQ01000100.1:7905-18876 GCA_003482555.1 Janthinobacterium sp.
ATCATGGCTTGCAGGCTGGCCGGGGCCAGCTGGAAGAAGGGGATGCGGACGGTGTGTGTCATGGCGATTCCTGTCGAGTCGATTGGAGGGCACCCATTGCGCCCTCCATGCAGACTAGACGCCCGCCGCAAGCGTCCTGTGACAGGGTGGCTCAAATTATTTGCGGAGCGGAGCCGAGCTTGTCCGGATTGCGCACGGCGAAGACCGCCACGATACGTCCCCCCTCGAAGATGAAGGCTTGCGCCGACTCGATCCGGCCGGCGACATAGCGCAGCAGGCCGGGCTTGCCGTTCACGCGCGCCATGCGGTAGACGACCTGGCCGGGATACTTCAGCTCCAGCGACGCGTACGCGCCCGCGATGCGCCCGGGCCCGTGCAATATGCGCAGGAAGGACGCGACCTTGCCGCCGCCGTCGGAGACCAGTTGCACTTCTTCCGACAGCAGCGCCTTCATGGCGGCGCGGTCGCCGCCGACGGCGGCCCGCATGAAGGTCGCCAGCAGGGCGCGGTGGCTGTCCCTGGGCACATCGAAACGGGGCCGCTCCTGGCGTACCCGTTCCCGCGCCCGATGCACGAGCTGGCGGCAAGCCGCTTCCGTCTTGCCCAGTATCGCGGCGATGTCGGCGTAGTCGTGATCGAACACTTGCCGCAGCAGGAAGGCGGCGCGCTCCTCGGGCGCCAATCGTTCCAGCAGCCACAGAAAGGCCAGCGAGACTTCGCCGGCCAGTTCGGCGGCCGTTTCCGGCGTGTTTTCCTCCAGCTCCACCAGCGGTTCCGGCAGCCACCAGCCGATATAGTTTTCGCGTTCGCTCTTGCGGCCGCGCAGGCGGTCGATGGCCAGGCGCGTCGTGACGGTCAGCAGCCAGGCTTGCGCCGATTGCAATTGGGAGCGCTCGGCCGCGTGCCAGCGCAGCCAGGCGTCCTGCACCACGTCTTCCGCGTCGGCGCGCATGCCCAACATGCGATAGGCGATGGAAAATAGCCTGGGCCGTAGCGCCGCGAAAGTCGCCAGCCCGTTGGAATGCTCATGCTCTGTCATGGTGGGTAATTATAGAGTGGTTGACACTACTGGACGGCGGCGGGGGCACGCTTGTGACAAACGTGCCGGCCCGCCTGGCCGACCGGGCGCTGACGGGGCCACTTACCGGGCCGCCGGCAGCACCCCCACCACGACGCCGAAATACATGGCCGGCGCGTGGAAGACGCGCTGAGTCGCCTTCTGGAAATCCTCCGCCTTGGCGTGCGGTATATCGACGAAGGTTTGCGGATTCAAGTCGAGCAGCGGAAACCAGGAACTCTGCACCTGCACCATGATCCGATGCCCGCGGCGGAAGGTGTGGTTGATGTCGGCCATGCTGTAGGACAGGCTTTCCACCTTGCCCGGCGTGAAAGCCTCGCCCCGCTCGTAGTCATTGCGGAATTTGCCGCGCAGCGGATCGCCGCGCACCAGTTGCTGATACCCGGCCAGGGAAGGCGTCTCCGCCTCGTCCTTGGCGTCCTTGGCTTCCGCGCGCGGATATTGCGGCGGATACACGTCGATCAGCTTGACGATGAAGTCGGCGTCGCCGCCCGCGGTCGACACGAACAGGGCCGGCTTGACCGGGCCGACCAGGGTCACGTCTTCTTCCAGCACGGCGCTGCGGTAGACCAGCACGTCGGGCCGGCTGGCGGCGAAGCGCTGATCGGCCACCATATAGTCTTTCGGCACGCCGGTGGCGGCGCGGTCGAGGTAGGGCAGGGGTTTATTCGGATCGCTGACATACTCGTCGTAGGGGGCGGCGCCGGCCGCCGGCGCCTGCCAGCCCAGGCTGCCGTCGGCGCCGAAATACAGGGTGCGGGCGCGCGGGGGGCGCAGTCGGCCCGGCCGGGTGGGGCGACCGCGCGCCGCCACCGGGACGGAAATGCAGCGCGCCAAGTACAGCGTGCCAAGTACAGTGTGCGCCGTGATGCCCGCCGCGCCGGCGTCCGCGCGCAGGGCGTGCGCTAGTTCTCAGGCGTGTCCGGCGGCCGGCATTTCCTTGAGCCGGGCGCCCCAGGTGCGCTCGTAAAACGGTTCCACATTGTGCAGGAAATATTGGCTCAAGCCATGCTCGCCGTCGATGATGCGGGTCACGTTGACGGTCTCGCCGGGCGGTGCGCAATCGCGCGCCAGGGCGCAGGCTTCGCGCAGCACCTCGTCGCCGTGGCTGTCGGTGCGTAAACCCAGCAGCAGATGCGGGCGCGCGTCGACGGCCGGGTCGTGCATCAGCGCCAGGTAGGCTGTCCTCACCTCGGCGCGCTTGGCCAGCAGGGTGGTGAGCGCGTCTATCATCTGGCTGGGGTAGACTTTCGGCTGCCCCAGCAGCACCTGCCTGACGTCGCCGCCGAGCCGCTCTTGCGGCGCCTCGTCCGCGTCGGCCAGCAACAGGGCCGCGATCTCGTCGGCCGGGAATTCCTTGCCGTAGTCGGACTTCGGATTGAGCACCAGGGCCGTGCCGCGCGTGACTTCGAACAGCGCGCGCGCCGACAGCAGCAGGTAGCCACAGTCGGCGTCGTCGGGGCTCAAGGCGCGGCGCAGCGCCGCCAGGGAAGTGAAAAAGGGGATCACGCTGCCGCCGTCCTGGCGCATCCAGCTCTGGATCGAGATTTGCTCCCCGGCTTCCAGCGTTTCCGCTTCGCCGATGATGTACACATCGGCCGCCAGCAAGGCCAGGTAAAAGTCGGCGCGCAAGTCGGGATCGTCCGCCGCCATGCGCAAGGCGTGTTCCAGATGGTTTTCTGCGACTGGCATGCGGCCTCCCTCAAGTCCGATGTGGAGCGCCCGGGTGCCGCGCGGAACGGAGCGGGCCGGGGCGCTTGCGCGCCTGCTGGGTGTAGAAGGGAATTTTACCGGCTAAGGGGAGGGAGATATTTGTTGCAGAGCAATACAAGGGGATCTGGAAAGCAATCGCGCTGGCGCCGCGGCGGAGGCGCCTTGCGCAACTCGCGCAAGGCAGGCGACTTTAGCGGCTTTATGCGGCGCGGTATGGCCGGGCTTCCAGCGCCCGGCCGTCTTGCTCGAACCTGAGCGCCACCGACAGGGCATGCACGCCCAGGGTGGCGAGCGCGTCGGCGATGTCGTCCACTTCCACGGCCAGGTCGGCGGCCAGGTCGAGCGGCTTTTCCGACGAGGCCAGCGGCGCGTCGTCCGCCGCCCGGTACAGGTTCACGCGCAAGACCATGCTGCCGCGCACGTCGCCGGGGCCGACGATGGCTTTGACTTGATCCGCGCCCAACTGGTGTTGTTCCAGCGCGCCGTTCATGTCGGCCATCATTTGCAGCATGAAGTATTCGGCCATGCCTTGTTCTTTGCCGCCATGAAACAGATCCTGGTACAGGAAATTGATTTCCAGGTCGGCGCCGGCGGGCGCCAGGCAGCGTTGCAGCAGGGGCGACACTTGCACCGTCCACTCCTGGTAGCGCGCCATGCGCGCGGCGAAATAGGCGTCGGCCGCCGCTTCCTCTTGCGGCGCCTGATAAAAAGGATCGTCTTCGCGCTTGAGCGCAAAGCCCAGCAGGAAGCGCAGTTCGACGGCGGCGTCGTCGGCGCCGAAATCGTTGCCGCTCCAGCCGCTGATGCTGCGATCCAGGGCCGGCGTCGCTTGCACCTTCTTGTCCGTCATCGAAGCCCAGGCGTCGCGCACCATCTCGTTCAAGTGGCTGTACGTGATGCTGTCGATTTCGCCCAGGTCGTAGACGTGGTTCATCAAGACCACCTTGGCCTTGGCGCTTTCCAGCCCCGCCTTCTGGAAACTCTGCACCAGTTGCTCGAACGCTTGCTGATCCTGGAAACCCTGCTCTTCCTTCAGGCCGCCGGCGCTGTGCACGAACAGCGGCACCAGGAAGGCGTTGATTTCCATGGCTGGCGCGCCTTCGCGGCGGATCACCACGGTGGACGAAGCTTCCTCGATATTCGCGCGCAAATACTGGTAGGCGCCGACATCCTCGTCGCGCGCCCGCTCGATGGCTTCGTACAGCACTTCATCTTTCTTCTGGTTCAGATTTTTCCGTATCATGCGCTGGAACTCGACTTCCTTCAGGCCCAGCGCTTCACTGTGGGCCTCGCTGTCTTCCTGCTCGGCCAGGTCGAGGGCCAGGTCGCACAGGGATTGCGTTACCGCATCGTCCTTGTCTTCCGGGGTCTCGCTGGCTTTGCGGGGGACGGGGCGCTTATTTTTTGGCATGTTTTTTGATGTGTGGTGAAAAAGTGCAATGAAAAGGGACGGGCGGGCCGGCGGGCGGCGCGCCTCAGTGATCGGTGTCGAACATCTCGTGCAGTTCGTCGAGCAGGTCGGCGGTTTCTTCGGGGCCCAGGTCGAGGTGGCGGCACGCCAGCTCACCGCCCTTGTCCCACTCGATCGAGTTGCTGTTGCCGTGGTAGCGCTGGATACCTTTTTCGGCCAGCAGGGACAGCGCCACCAGCGAGCGGACGGCCTCGTCGGTGGCGGGGTCTTCCAGCACGCGATAATCGTGGTGCAACAGGATGGCCCAGGAAACGTCGGACGACAAGCCCCAGTTGCGCGCCAGCAGGCAGCCGATCGCCGCGTGGTTGGTGTTGTGGCGGGCATCCTCGATCGCCGTGAAACATTGGCTGGCGTCGGTGCTGGCGGCGTCGAAGGTGTCGCTGTAGTCGGGGAAACGGTTCATCAGCAGGGGCACGCCGATGTCGCAAAACAGGCCGAAAGTGTGGGCGATATCGGGCGGGGCGATGCGCAGCTTGCGCGAGGTGAAGACCAGGGCGCGGGCGCGCTTGGCCGACAAGTCCCAGAAATTGTTGAGCGCGGGACCCTCGCCGTCGATCGCCTGGCGCGCCAGCAGACCCGTGATCAGGGCGCTGCACTGATTGACGCCGAGGAAGTTGAGGGCTTGTTCGACCGACTTGGCCTTGCGCGCGGCACCGTAGAACGGCGAATTGGCCAGTTTCAGCAGGGCGCCGGACATGCCGACGTCGTTGCCGATGATCTTGGCGATGCGGCGCGGCGAAGGATCGGTCTCGGCCAGCTCGCGCTGCAAGTCGACCAGCAGGCTGGGGCGTGGCGGAATGCGGATCGAGCGCATCAGGGCATCGACGGGATCGCCTTCCATTGCCGCCGTTTTGGCTGAAACTTTCGTCATGTGTTCTTCGCAATATGCTGTCGGGGTACGCGGCACGCCGCCGGCTTGCCAAACGCTAGCGCGCTACCCTCGATTATCGTCGTTACCGGCCGCAATTGCTTGCCGGCGGGAGTAAAAACCCGAAAATAGCTGAAATAGTCACGGAAATCGTGTCATATGGTGGGGCACGGGCGCTGTCTATCCGACATCCTTGGCAGGTGCGTCATGCTCAAAACACAAGCTTGGCGGGGTGCCGGTTTGATAACTTTGTCGCCGGTGACAAAGTAATATTCTGGTATCGATACAGGCATGGGCAGTGCAGCCCGGGCGGGCGGGAAGAAATGATGCTACCGTTCGGAAGCGCGCGGCCCACGTCTGCGGGCAGCCGTCTTTTTGGAGTGCATCGATACATGAGGATCAGTGAAACGCCCGCCGCGCTGGCGGGCATCGATTTCGGCGCGCCGTCGCCCGAGGTGGCGCGCGCGTTGATCGGCGCCATTATTCTGGTCGACGGCGTGGGCGGGCGCATCGTCGAAACCGAGGCCTACGACCGCGCGGACCCGGCTTCGCACACCTTCGCCGGGCCGACCCGACGCAACGCCCCGATGTTCGGGCCGCCCGGGCACAGCTATATTTACCTGTCTTACGGCATGCATTGGTGCCTGAACTTCGTTTGCCGCGAGGCGGGCCATGGCGCCGGCGTGCTGATACGGGCGCTGGAACCGCTGCACGGCATGGAGCTGATGGCGGCGCGGCGCGGGCAAACCGATGCGCGCCTGCTGTGCTCCGGCCCCGGGCGGCTGTGCCAGGCGCTGGCGCTGGGGAGCGCGCTGAACAGCATGTCGCTGGCGGCGCCGCCGTTCCTGCTGCTCCCGCGCGCGGGCGGGGAATTGCTCGTGGCCGGGCCGCGCATCGGCATATCGAAGGCGATCGACGTGCCATGGCGTTTCGGGCTGGCGGGCTCCCGCTTTTTGAGTAAGCCTTTCCGCTGAACCCGCCGCCGCTCGTCCGCCTCGCGCATCAGCGCACCGCGTTGGCGAAGGCCAGCGACACGCCCAGCCCCATCAGCACCGTGCCGATCAGCCTGTCGAGGGCGCTCTGGTGATCCAGCATCCGTGCGCGGAATGCATGACGCGAGAAGAAGGTCGCGACCATTCCAAACCAGACGAAGTGGGCGGCCGACATGAACAAGCCGTAGCCGAACTGGATGGCGAGCGGGGTATCCGGGCGCAGCACCTGGGTATAGGTGCTGACGACGAAGAGCGTCGTCTTGGGATTGAGCGCATTGGTCAAAAAGCCGTTACTTAACATTTTGAAGGGGGAAATCGGGCTGCCGCTGTGCAGATCGATGGCGAGCCGCGCCTTGTTGTTGAACGTCTTCCAGCCGATATAAATCAGGTAGAGCGCGCCGGCCACCTTGATCGCGCTAAACAGCGCCGGCGAGTGAGCAATGATCAGCCCGATACCGAACATGGTGTAGAACACGTGTACCTGGACGCCGAGCGCAATGCCGAGCGCGGCCAGCAGGCCGGGATTGCGCCCGTACAGATAGCTATTGCGCGTGACCATGGCGAAGTCCGGGCCGGGGCTGATGGTGGCGAGTATGGTGATGAGCGCCACCGCGATGAGTTCGGTCATGTCCTTGTCTCCAGAGTCTGTGTATGCGTCTCGGGCGCCTGTGTTTCGGCGCGTGAATGCCACCTTCATCGGCTAGTATTCATCGTCTTGACGGGGTGGGTGCGCAAGGTGAAGAAGGCCGATGACAGGCAAATTATGGACATGAACGCGGTTTCGGAAAACCGATTTATCCTTGCGATAATAGGTGATAAAATCTGACACATCATGTCAAAACTACCCGCACTCAATACCCTGCGTTTCTTCGATGTCGCGGCCCGCCTGGGGAGCTTTGTCAAGGCCGCCGAAGAATTGCATCTGACGCACGGCGCGATCAGCCGGCAAATCCGCCTGCTGGAGGAGGCGCTGGGAACGGCCTTGTTCGAACGCCGCAACCGCGCGGTCTTCCTGACCGAGCACGGCGTGCTGTTGCAAGCGGCGACCCGGCAAGCGTTCGAGCAGCTCGGCGCCGCGATCGAGACCTTGCGCAAGCCGCCGCGCAATGCGCCCCTGGTGGTGTCGTGCGAGCCGACCATCGCGATGAAATGGCTGATCCCGCGCCTGGGCGGCTTTTACCAGCGCCACCCCGACCTGCAGTTGCATATCTTCGCCGCCGGCGGCCCGGTCGCCTTCCAGCGCGACGGCGTCGATGTGGCGCTGCGCCGCGACGACTTTGCCTGGGAGCCGACGCTGTACGCGGAAAAAGTCTGCGATGAATGTATCGGACCGGTCTGCGCCCCCGCGCTGTTGAAACGGCGGCGCCTCGATCTCTCCGCCCAGCGCTTGTTGCATACCGCTTCGCGCAAGTCGGCGTGGAAAAGCTGGTGCGCGGCGAGCGAGGTCGACACCGGCCATGCGAGCAGCCAAAGCTACGAACATTTCTACTTGAGTCTGCAAGCGGCTTGCGCCGGTCTGGGCGTGGCGATCGGCTCGACACTCATGGTGCAGGAGGAAATCGGCAGCGGACGCCTGGTCGCGCCCTTCGGTTTTATCGCCGACGGCTCGGCCTACTACCTGCTGTCGCCAGTCCCGATCGAAACCGACCCCCGTCGCGCCGCGTTTCTCGACTGGATGCGGGAGCAAGTCAAGAGCCCGGCAGCACAGCAGTCACGGGCCTAGATCGATTTTCCGACGTTCCCGCAGGGCGGGGTGCGTCCCCAAACCCCGCCGCCTGCGCGAACGCGCGCGCACATCGCTCCCATCACACCGGTGCCCGCGATTGTCATTTGTTTGTCATGTACGCGTCATGTCGCCGTCACCATCCGTGGCCCATGCTGTGGCGACGACGCATCCGGCACCGCCACAGCACTGAAAAGGACACACCATGCCGACGTCTCCCACTTCCAGCCTCTTTGCCGCCGCCCTCCTGCTGGCCTGCGTCGCCGCGCCGGCGACGGCGGGCACGCCGGTCAAGAATTCGTGCTGGTACACGGCCAGTTCGCCGACGCCTCCGGCTGGAAGCCGGTCTACGATATCTTGAGCAGGGACGGCTATAACGTCGATATGGTGCAAGAGCCTTTGACCTCGCTGGACGAAGATGTCGCCGCCACGCTGCGCGTGCTGGGCCGCCAGCAAGGCCCCAGCATCCTCGTCGGCCACAGTTACGGCGGTGCGGTGATCACGCAAGCCGGCACCGACCCGCGCGTGGCCGGCCTGGTGTATATCGCCGCCCACATGCCCGACGAGGGCGAGTCGAGCGCCTCGAACAAGGCGAAGATTCCCAGCGCGATCAGGACCGTGACCACGGCCGACGGCTATGTCTTCATCGATCCTGCCCACTTCCAGGAGGATTTCGCCGCCGACTTGCCCGCCGAGCAGGCGCGGTTCATGGCCCGTTCGCAAATTCCACCGGCGGCGCGCGTGAATGCGACCTTGATCAGCCATCCGGCCTGGCGTGTAAAACCGAGCTGGTATATGGTCGCCAAGGACGACCGCGCCATCAATCCGGATCTGGAGCGCATGTACGCGGCGCGCGCGCACAGTCACACGGTGGAGGTGAACGGCTCCCATGCCATCTATATTTCCCGGGCCAAGGAAGTGGCGGCGATGATAGAGGATGCCGCTAAAACGCTGGGCAACCAGCTTGGCAACTAGCCGCGGCGGCTGCGCCAGTTGCGTCCGCCGCGCCGGTCGGCGCCGCCGCGCATGGGACTGTCCGGCGCGCGCCGCTCGACATCGACTTGCGCCGCGGCGCTCTTTGGCGCCGGCGCCTGGCCGGGTTCGTTTCGCTCGCGCAAGCCGCCGGATTTCAAGCCGCGCCACAATGCCACCGTCTTCTTCCAGCCCTTGCGTAATGTCTTCATCATGGCCACTCCCTGTTCCGGGGCCCCGTCTTGGCCCGGTGCGTAGTTCCCAATCTACGCCGCCGCCGATCCGCCGAATTGCGCTGACGCAAGTTCAGCGGCATCCATGCGTTTGCCTCGCCTCCAGCGCAAGAAAGTGTTTCAGCGGAGAATATTTTCCATTGAAACTTGATGTGTGGCAACTCCAAAGGCGGCGGACGCGGCTATGCTGAGCTTCCAACCGGTAGCGGCCCTTGTCCTTGTCGCGCTGGGCGCCAGCCACCCCAAGCGAATGGAAGATGCCATGACGACAGAGTCCGCGCCGCTCAGATTTCTGCCCTACACCCGCTACAGCATCGCCCGCGCGCGGCAATGGAACTGGCTCGATGAAGAGCAGCGCGAAAGCGTGCACGTGCTCTCGCATGTGTTTCCCTTTCGTACCAACGCCTATGTGCTGGGGCAGTTGATCGACTGGAACAACATTCCCGCCGATCCCGTCTACCGCCTCACCTTTCCACAGCGCGACATGGTGGAGCCGGCCGAGTATGAACAATTGCGCGAACTGGTGCTGGGCTTGCAGGACGCGGCCGCCATCGAGCGTTGCGTGCGCGCCATCCGCCAGCGCAACAAGGCTCCGGTGGCGCGGGCGATGATGCCGGACGTGCCGCGCGTCAACGACGTGCCGGTGCGCGGCTTGCAGCACCGCTACGGCCGCACGGTGCGCTTCTTCCCGGGCGCCGGCCAGACTTGCCACGCCCAGTGCACCTTTTGCTACCGCTGGCCGCAACTGGCCGGCATGGACGGCATGCGATTCGACAGTGCCGAGGCGCTGGCGCTAACCGCCTATCTGAGCCGGCACGGCGAAGTAAGCGAGGTGCTCATCGCCGGCGGCGATCCCCTGACGATGAGCAGCGCCGCCCTGGCCGCCTACCTGGAACCCCTGCTGGCGCCGGAACTGGCCCACGTGCGCAACATCCGCATCGGCACCCAGTCGGTGGCGTACTGGCCGCAGCGCTTCGTCACCGACGCCGACGCCGACCAGTTGCTACGCCTGTTCGAGCGGGTGGTGCGGGCCGGCAAGAACCTGTCCATCATGGGCCACTACAGCCACCCGGCCGAGCTGCGCCCCGACATCGCCCAGCAAGCCGTGCGGCGCATCGTCGCCAGCGGCGCCGCGCTGTGCATGCAGGGCCCGCTGATCCGCCACATCAACGACGACCCGCGCTGCTGGGCCGAGCTGTGGCGCGGCGGCGCGCGCCTGGGCGCCGCGCCCTACGCCATGTCGGTGGAGCGCGACACCGGGCCGCGCGGCTATTTTCAATTGCCGCTGGCGGCCGCGCACGAGATCTTCCAGGCCGCCCACCTGCTCGCGCCCGGCCTGGCGCGCGGCGTGCGCGGGCCCAGCATGAGTGTCCACGCGGGCCAGGTCGTGCTCAACGGCGTGGCCCGCGTGGGCGGTGAAAAAGTGTTCGTGTTGCAGTTCTTGCAGGCCAGTAATCCCGACTGGGTGGGGCAGTTGTTTTACGCCGCCTTCGACCCCGGCGCCAGCTGGCTCGACGAGCTGGCGCCGGCCTTCGGCAAGGAGCGTTTCTTCTTCGAGGGCGCGGCCGCGCCGGCGCGCAACGTGATCCCGCTGGCGCGGGCGGCGCGCTGCGGCGGCAATCCGCGCGCGGCCTGAAAGCCTGTCAGGCTCTCAGGCATCCGGTAAAATGGCGGACTGCACTGGCCATCCGGCGCCAGCAATTCCAAGGAAGCACATGAAACTCGTTCGTTACGGCCGTCCCGGCAAAGAAAAACCCGGCTTGATCGACGAGGAAGGCAAGTTGCGCGACCTGTCGGCCATCATCGACGACATCGACGCCGGCCAGCTGTCCGACAAGTCTCTCCGCAAGCTGGCCAAGCTCGACCACGCCAGCCTGCCGCTGGTGCGCGGCAATCCCCGTTTCGGCGTGCCGCTGGCGCG
>DMYQ01000100.1:18929-21675 GCA_003482555.1 Janthinobacterium sp.
ATCGTGTTCATGAAGGCGATCAGTTGCCTGTCCGGCCCGGACGACGAGGTGGTGCTGCCCAAGGGTTCCAAGAAGACGGATTGGGAAGTCGAGCTGGGCGTCGTCATCGGCACCCGCGCCCGCTATGTCGGCGAAGAAGAGGCGCTCGACTTTGTGGCCGGCTATTGCGTCGTCAACGACATTTCCGAGCGCTCCTTCCAGCTAGAACGGGGGCCGCAATGGGACAAGGGCAAGGGTTGCGACACCTTCGGCCCGGTCGGCCCGTGGCTGGTCACGCGCGACGAGGTGATCGACGTGCAAAAGCTCGACCTGTACCTGGAAGTGAACGGCAAGCGCATGCAGACCGGTTGCACCGAGACGATGATTTTTTCGGTCGCGCAAATCGTCAGCTACCTGTCGCAATTCATGACCCTGGAGCCGGGCGACATCATCGCCACCGGCACGCCGCCGGGCGTGGGCATGGGGCGCAAGCCGCAGCGCTTTTTGAAGAAGGGCGACACCATGCGCCTCGGCATCGCCGGCCTGGGCGAGCAGCAGCAGGACGTCGTCGCCTACCAGCCGCGTTAAGCGTTTTCCGCGCCCGCCTTCAAGCGGGCGCGCGTCCTTGCCCCCAGCGGGCAATTTACCGGACTTCGTGAGTTGTATTCATGACTACTCTTGTTACCATGAACAAAATCGAGATATTTGCGCGGTCGATCGGCTTGCAAAAATCGGTGCCGCACCTTTAAGTGTTCAGTTTCCCTACTAATATATAGGGTAATCGGATACTTGCGGTTGACTTGGCTATTGCGTGGGTCTACATTAAGTCTACCGATTCCCTACTTAAAAATCGGGTTGGAGAATACTTGATGAAAAAAATCGAGCTGATCAAAAAACTCGCGGAGCTTGATCGGCGCGGAGTGCATGTCATGGCCCGGCGCGACATTGAGAAGCTTTTCCCCGATGAGGGCGAGAAGGCGATGGAGAAGTCGCTGCAGCGCATGGTAGCCGACGGCCTCCTGCAACGGGTGGCCAAGGGGCTCTACTTAAACCCGTCCGCGACCAGCAAAAACCGCTGGGTCGCCGAGGAGATCGCCAAAGCGCTGCGCCCTGGATGCCTGTCCTACGTCAGCTTGGAGTCGATCCTGTCCGAATATGGGGTGATCTCCCAGATTCCCATCGATCGCATGACCGTGATGACGACGGGAAAAAGCGGTGTGGTCAAAACCCCTTTCGGAACGATCGAATTCACGCACACCAAACGGGGTGTCGCGGAGATCGTCAAGCGCACGATGTTGGCCAAGGGCCGACCGCTTCGCATCGCCACCAAGCAGGCGGCCATCAGGGACCTCTTGCGCGTCGGGAGAAATGCTAACATGATTGAGCGATGCGAACTTGAAGACGCCCCACAAGGAGAGGATGCATGAGCGAGGACGTGAAGGATTTCAACGCGTTGGTCGACTTGGCCATGGCCAACCCGGGCCTGTCGGCGATGCGGCCCGTGGTGGAGAAGGAGCTGCTGCACTACGAGATCTTCCAGGCGCTCGACGCCGAGGGGCTACTCAAAAACCTGGTGTTCCAAGGCGGCACCTCGCTGCGATTGTGCCGCGGCTCGGATCGGTTCAGCGAGGACCTCGACTTCGCCGGAGGCGTCGACTTTTCCGCCGAGAGCATGCAGAAGATCAAGGATTGCGTCGAAAAGCGCATCGGCGAGCGCTTCGGACTGAAAGTCGTAGTCAACAACAAGCCGGCCAAGGTGGGCGAGGCCGGGATCGAGCATGTGCGGGTCGACAAATGGTGGATTTCGATCGAGACCTCGCCGGAGAATCCCGCGATGCCAAGGCAGAAAACCAAGCTGGAGATCGCGAATATCCCTGCCCACACCCGTGAGCTGGTTCCGCTGAAAGCCAATTACGACGTCCTGGGCGGCATGCCCATGGTGATGGTCAACGCCGAGTCGCTCGACGAGATCATGGCCGACAAAGTACTGGCCTTCCCGACGTCGCTATTCGATAACAAGGGCCAGCCGGTGGGACGGGGCTCGGCCAAGATCCGTTACCGCGACATCTGGGACCTTGCTTGGATGGCGACGCGCGGCGCCAAGCTGGTCCCGGACCTCGTCGTCGCCAAGATCAAGGACTACGGCGTGATGGACTACCCGGGGCTGCTTGCGTCCGCAATTAAGCAAATCCCGCAGATCGTCAAGAGCCCTGAATTCAAGTCTCAGATGATGCGTTTCGTCGATTCATCGACGATCGCCAAAACACTCGGAGCCCCCGGCTATGACGACTACTTGGCGTCGTCGGTTGGCGCCCTGTTCAGTCAGATGCAGACCGCCCTGGATGCGATTCCCGTCGCGGCCACGGACGTGCTCGCCTACCAGCCGCGTTAAGCGTTTTCCGCGCCCGCCTTCAAGCGGGCGCGCGTCCTTGCCCCCAGCGGGTCGCCCCTTCGTTTCACCTACCTCCAAGCAAGATACTTGGCATGCGTCAAGAACGCGCCACAGTAACGGGTAAATAATTACAAAATAAGTAATAATGGCTTATTCTTGCCATGCCGCGCTTTTCCCGACATCAACGTACCACCCTCGCGGCCCCATGGAAAGCCGTCTCGTCCGTCCTAATTACCCTACACCCCATGGAACCAAATATGGATCACTTGTCCGACGCATACCCAGCAACCCTGCGGGCGTCCGCGCGCGCGCTCGCCAAGAAAGTCATTTTATGAGCGAACGTATCGATCCCACCGCCAGTCTGAAGACCTTGAT
>DMYQ01000140.1:0-390 GCA_003482555.1 Janthinobacterium sp.
GTCAGATGTGTATAAGAGACAGCGACTCCCTCAGGCTTCCGCCCGAGCAGCACGCACATCAGCGCCGCCACCACCATCGCAATGCCGGCCCACTGCCAGCCGCTGATGACGTCGCCGAGCACCAGCATGCCGGCCGTGATGCCGACCAGGGGCACGCCCAGGCTGAACGGTGCGACGCGGTTGACGGCGTGGCGTTTCAACAGGGCCGTCCAGAGCGCGTAGGCGAGGATGGTGGACATCCAGCCCAGGTAGGCGACCGAGGCCCAGGTGCTCCACGGCGCGGCCAGCCAGTGCCAGCGCGTGGCCGGCGCGTCGAAGGCGAGCGAGAGCAGGATGAAGGGGATGATGGGCAGCAGGCTGCTCCACACCATGAAGGGGATGACGTCGAAC